>JBGVPD010000061.1:0-45750 GCA_045126815.1 Eubacteriales bacterium | reverse complement strand
CGTTTGCTCTTATATTGTAAGCACCCGTCGGAGTGGAATGTAAATCGGCAATTTCAGCCAACATTTTTTCTTGGATCTTATCAGCCATTTTTTACACCTCCGTCGTTAAATTTACTGCAAAGTCCGCGAACAGCCGTCTGTGACAAAAGTTCGGGCAATATATCGTCTTTCTTACCGTGTTTCTTGATCTTACCGTCTGCAATTAAAACGATATCATCAGCAATATCCAATATTCTTTCTTGGTGGGATATTATAATAATAGAACCCTTTATATTAGACTGCATACCTTCAAATATTTTTATAAGATTTTGGAAACTCCAAAGGTCGATTCCTGCCTCGGGTTCGTCAAAAACGGATAATTTCGTACCCCTTGCAAGAACGGTCGCGATCTCAATTCTCTTTAACTCACCGCCCGACAAGCTTCCGTTTATTTCTCTGTTTATATAATCTTTGGCACAGAGACCTACTGCCGATAAATATTCACAAGCCTCGGATACCGATAAATCTCTTTTGGCTGCAATTTTAAGCAAATCGAAAACATAAATACCCTTAAATTTTACAGGTTGCTGAAAAGCAAAGCTAACTCCCAACTTTGCCCTTTCGGTTACACTCATATCAGTAATATCGATTCCATCGAAAATGATCTTTCCGGAAGTTGGTTTTTCAATACCCATAATAAGCTTTGCCAGAGTAGACTTTCCTCCGCCGTTGGGACCGGTAATTACCACAAATTTATTATCTTCTATCGTAAAGGTGACGTCGTTTACAATTATTTTTTCAGAATTGTCCGTTTGCACCTTAAAGGATACGTTTTTTAGCTCTAACATAGTTCCTCCGAATTCTTATACGTCCTTTTTATATAAAAAATTTAATCCTCATAACAGTTAATCACGAAATGAACGATTTGTCAAGTACTTTTACCAATCATTCACTAACCTATTAAAAAATATAATCAATTATTTTTTATCCGCTTTTTTATTGGCAATAAAAGCATAAATGCTGACACAAAACTTGCGCCGACAGCTATTCCAAAAGCTACTTGAAGTGTGTTTGAACCATATATCAAAAAATTGTTCCAATCATTCTGCGCCGCGTAATAAAGCATATAATACAAAGATCCTCCGGGAACAAGCGGAACGATTGACGGGATATAATAAACCGTAGTGGGAGACTTGAGCAATCTAGCAAAAAATTCAGAATATATCTGGCAAATAACTGCGGAAATAACGGTTGATAAGAATATTCCCAATTTCATATACGAAAACAATAAATAAACAGCCCAAGCCAACAGACCGCCAAAGGTGGCAGGAATTAAATTTTTCTTTCCGGAATTAAACAAATAAGCAAACCCAAAACTGCCTATCAACGCCGATAACAGTTGAATAATTATTTCTTGCATAACTATCCTCCCAACAAAACACTGATAGGTATCATAAACCCTATCGCCAAAGCTGCCGTCCACACAAGACATTCAGCAACTCTAACAAGAGCCGATAACGTATCACCGATCAGCATATTTTTTACGGCGCCTGTAATTGCAATCCCAGGAACCAAAACCATTATATCACCGATTATAATGTTATTTGCATTTAAAACAGGTAAACATTTAGCGCAAGAACAAATACCAAAACCAACAATAAGTGAAGTTATAAAATAATAGAATACTCGATTTGGCATCCTCGGCGAAAGATAATCAGATATTAAACAAATCAATATTGCAAATATTCCGGAAACCAAAGCATCGGCTATATTACCGCCAAAGAAAACAGCAAAACCAGCGGCTGCCAAAATTGAACCTATATAGATATTCGTCTTATGAACTGAATTATTGTTTATACTCTCTATTTCACACTTCAATTCTTCTCTTGTTATAGGAGAAGCGCAACATTTTCTGCTCAAAGCGTTGAGTTTATCGATCTTTTCAAAATTGTTTTGACCGGCAGAAAGGACTCTTCGAGTCTGTGTATGTGAAGAGCCGTCATAAAATGAAGCCGTAAGGAACAACACGGACGGGAGTGCAAAAATATCTATCTTCTTTGCACCATACGCCTTTCCCATTCGCATAACCGTATCTTCCACCCTGCTTATTTCGGCTCCCGCATAAACTAACGCTTCTGCAATATCAAGAAGAAGTTCAAGAAGGTTATTGTAGTCATTAGTGTTAGTATTATTATCCAAAACTTCACCGCATTTCTAAAATAATTCAAAATCATTCTGCGTCTTCATATAATGTAAGATACGACGTCACGGCATAAACTATCTTCCCGTCGTATTCAAGCATAGACCATCCGCTACGGTCATTCTTGCCTATTCTTTTTACAACTTCACCGTTTTTGAGCGAATAAACCACTTCAGTCCCGTTAACCGAAGGACCATCACGAAGATTTGTGAGTGATTTAGCCGTCACTTGCTCATCTACCTTATAAAAATTCCCATCAAACTCTGTGGGTGTTTTTTCAGTTTCATCGGTTTCAGGTGGAGTCGTTTGAGTAACATCAGTTGATTCCGGAATAGTTGTTGTATCGGGGGCGGTTGTTGTATCAACGCTAGGTTCTTCTTTTTTAACAACAAGATATGCCGTATCAGCATAAACTATCTGTCCTTCATACTCAAGCATAGACCATCCGCTCGGACTAATCCCAAGCCTTTTGATGTAATTACCATTCTCTAACACCACGACGATATTACTGTTAAGTGAAGATGCGCTTCTAAGATTCGTATAATATTTTGCAGTAACGTAATCATCGCATTTGGTGTAATAGTACACCCCGTCGGTAAGTATATCTTTTAATGCTTCAGGGGCGGCATCGGGTTTCTTCGGCAAACTCAATTTCTTCTTATAATAACAAACTACCAAATCAACGTCTACGTTTATACCATCAATTTTACCCTTATTGGAAAACTGCCATGCATCAACTCTTCCGTTGTATTCGGGTTTATCTTGAACAGGATATGTAATTTTTGAATATATAGCAACCCAAACCTTGTATTTTGTGTCAATTCTCTCTATATCCCAACATTCAGCATCCCAAAGCTCGTTTTTTGCACCGTAAAACATAGCGTCATAACCGTTTTCGTTTATGATATCAAGATATTTCAAAGCTATATCGGTTCGCTGTTCGGCAGTTAAATTATACATTCTGCTGGTTTCGTATCTAAATCCCTCGCAGTCATATACAACAGGATAAGAAATACTGTACCCCTCAATATATTTTAACGTCCACTCCGCTTCTTCAATAACCTCTTCTTCGCTTATTGCCGTAGAAAAGAAGTATACACCCAACATAATTCCGTTTTTATATGCTTCCTGAAGGTTATACTTTGCAAATTCATCCTCTTGGATTATTCCGTCTTCGCCTCTGTAACCAATTCTGATTATGGCAAATTGAATACCTGTATTCTTCACAGCCTTCCAATCGATCAATCCCTGCCATTTCGATACGTCAACCCCGTAACTTCTTCCCTCTATATCCGTTAAATCTCCGGAGTTTACAAACTTATCTTCGTTATCGTCAACGTCAGTAACGTTTCCAAAGACATCCTTACTACCGTCATCATTTTTGGTAAACACACCATTTTTATGTAAAACTATCAACGTTATCGCTAAGGCAATAACAACTGCCGATACAATTATACTGATTATAATACTTTTTTTATGTTTATATATAAAATCTATAACTCCTTTTTCTTTAAGGAAATCTTGTATTTTCATTACTCACTCTCCGAAATAGTATATATATATTTTAATTATATAACACCTTGTCGATTTATGCAAGTAATTGTTAAAAAATATAGAAAGATAAAAAGCTACCAATATCTTATCGGTAGCTTTTTAAAAATTATTTAAGTTGACTGCTTTGGTTTAATACGAGAGTACTGTAAATAAACAGCACGTCTTTATTATCAAACGGTTCAATAAGTCCCGTCTTATTAAACAAAGCTATTTTTTGTGACTCAATATAACGTATATCTATAACAGTTATATGTTTATATCCCGATGCCAAAAGAGGAACAAGACTGCTTCCGAAAGAATCACGGAATACAACGAGTTCTTTGTCTGTTGATGCATTCGGATTTTCTATAAACAATACTGACTGATTAAATCCGCCAAGAAAAAGTTCATACGGGTCTTTCTCGTGCGCCTTATTTAAATCATAAATAGTCGTCTCTGTCAATTTACCCATTTCGTCATAATATTTAACGATACACGAATCTAAAACATCGTTTGTTAAATAATATAATTTATCTTTTTCGACGGGTATAGGTGACTTGTCATAAAAGGTACCGCCATAAAGGACATCCAGTTCGTTTACTTTATAGTCATCGGATACGTCAACCCCCATCGAACTTGCCAAAAGCTGTGCTACGTCTCTGATCTGTTCCTGTCGCCAGTGTGTATCTGTCTTATAATAATCTTCAAGCGACAATAACTTCGATATATCAACATATTCGGCAAAAGGCATATTGTCCTTTATAAAATTGTAACACTTCTCATAATCAAGACCAATATATCCGTATTCATCAACTATAAACGCATTTTTATCGGGAATAACCGATACGAATACATTATCAGTTTTATCCTTTATACAAAGATCGTAAAGTAATTGAAAACGATTTACAGCCCACTCAAACGATTTTTCGTCCATAGGATGCAAGATCTGTCCTACGTTTCCGTCAACAAGAAAATAACCGTTGCTGTCAAGCCGTTTGAAGAAATAATAATCCGACATCGACTTTAGTGACATAAAAGTGTCACGCATAGGAAATCTTTCGGTGGAATAGGTCTGGAAATCAGCCATAAAGCCACCTTCTTTATCACCTTTTTTCAAAGTTTCAATTGAAAGTTTGGGAAATTCCTGAAGAGGTCTTCGTTCTCTTTCACTATATGCCGGACCGGGTTTTATCCAACTCCAAAGAGAAAGGACGAGAACGAACGAACCGATCAAAGCTACTTGAATTATATTCTTAATCTTACTGTTCATAAATACCCTCCCCCTTTAAAATCTAAAATACAAAAACGCTGTAAAAGAACTGTTGATTATATATGACGTAACAACTACCAGCAGAAAAAGCATACACAAAGGTTCTAAAACATTTATAATTTTTTCGCCTTTCTTATACGACTTAATCTTAATAACCGTATTTTTCAAAAGAGGTGTTGCCCCTATAAACGCCAATATAAATACAACGGCAAAACTTCTCAAATAATAGACGGTTTCTTTTGATATAAGAGGTAACCCGCCGCCACCAAACAGCGCCTTAACATCATTAAACGCAACAGTAACGGACGATACGCCTGCAGTTGTACAGTTTGATGCATTGAATAATATAAAGCTTATCATTACCGTAAAAAGAACGTAGATATGCGCTGTGATCTTATGTTTCTCGAGAAACTTAAGAAAACCTAACTTCTCAATAACAAGAAGTATCGCAAACATAAGCCCCCACATTATAAACGTCCAGTCTGCTCCATGCCAAAAGCCTGTAAGGAACCAAACAACGAATATATTAAAGAACCAACGCATTTTTCCAACTCTGTTTCCACCTAAGGGTATATAAACATAGTCTCTGAACCAAGAACCGAGCGACATATGCCAACGGCGCCAGAATTCTGTTACGCTTTTTGATATATAGGGATAATTAAAGTTTTCAAGAAAATCAAAACCTAATATATGACCTAATCCTATTGCCATATCGCTATAACCGGAAAAATCAAAATACAACTGTAATGAATACGCTATTCCGTACATCCAAGCCAAAACGACTGATGACTCGGTTACGTTTCTGTATATGTCTGAACAGAAAAAGCCTAACGTATCTGCAATCAATATCTTCTTACTTAAACCGATAATAAACCTGCTTATACCTAATGAAGCTTTTTCAATAGAATGTTTTCTTGTTCTTAACTGCAATTCAATATCCGTATATCTTACGATAGGACCGGCAATAAGCTGCGGAAACATGGATATATATGCACCAAGATTAATTATATTATACTGCGCTCCCGTTGTGTTACGGTAAACGTCAATTATATAGCTTACAATTTGGAAAGTATAAAAACTTATACCAATAGGCAAAGCTATTCTCAACAAAGGAACGGATAGTCCCGTTACTGAATTAAAATTGTCGATAAAAAAGTCGGTATACTTGAAATAGATCAAAAATGCTAAATCTATTCCCACTCCCGCTAACATCGCGATTTTGGAATAAACGGTATTGCGCGTTTTCTCTATAACTATTCCACTTATATAACCAACCAAAACCGAAACCAGCATCAACAATACATATATAGGTTCACCCCAGCCATAAAAAACAAGGCTTGAAATGAGTAAAACCGTGTTTTTTAAGCACCGGGGCGCTATAAAGTACAGTATCAGCACACAGGGGAGAAAATAGTATAAAAACGGTACACTCGAAAATAACATTTTATTCTCCTGTATGTGTAATTATTTTTTACTTACTTGTGTCTTAAATTAACCTATTGTATCAACTGTAGGCTCAACGAAGCTGTAAGCAGATACAAGATTTGTCTTAAATGTTTCAATGATCTCACCGTTACCGAAAGCAACAACAACGTATTCACCTGAAATCTTTGCTGTCAAAAGCTTCTCGGGGAAACCACAGATCCACTGATTACCCTGAATATCAGATTTAATAGCTGTGAGGAACGCATCCATATCTGCGCCTTCTGTCAACTTATATGCAGCGCCTGTGAATGTGTTTGCATTCATAGCATGGATAAGGGATGCTGCTTCTGCAACAGAATTTGCTGCGTCACCTTTACAAATAAGCTGTGCTGCCAATGAGTCTTTGTCTGCCAATGAGTAAGCACCGGGAGCGTTGTCAACAAGGTTTGAAAAATCTCCGCCCATAGCAAAGAACTTCTGATCGTCAGCATACTTAGCCCAAATTGCGTTCAAAACGTCAACGGGAGCTGCAACACCTTCAAGTTTGGGTGTTTCATTTTTTGTGTCATCAAGAGTTGTCTGATCATCGTTTGTTGTTTTGTCATTATTTGTAGTTTGTTCTGTCTTGTCTGTATCATTACCTTTTTCATCATCTGAAGGACCAGAGCAAGCTACGAATGACATAAGCATAAATGCTGCAAGAATAAGTGCCAATAATTTTTTCATTTTTGTTTTCTCCTTAAAATATGTTTATATTATTTTTATTATTTACCAATTTTTTTGAACTCAACGCCATTCGTATCTTCATTAACAAAAATCTTATATTTTTGTCCGTTAACCGTAAATTTAGAAGATTGTTCAAATGCATTCCATACAAGCGTTATTTCATTTTCTTTCGTTATTGAACCGTTAATCAGTTTCAACTGATTAGACTCTTTGTCAAGATAGTAAAAATCATCATCCTGAACTTTTATACGAAGCTTTCCCTCACCCGCAACAACAAGTTTAATAGGCAAAGCAGAAGAAACCCTTGACACTTCAGGATCGGATATTGACGAATAAGCCGAAGTGTCAATATCTATCGTGAAAGCAGTTTGAGGTGTTTTGAAAAAGTTCCAACAAACCATAACGACCACAAAACAAGCTGCAATAGCCGAAAGTGAACGTATATACAATAATTTCTTTTTGTTATTATTCTTTTTAACATCGCCGATTATTCTTTGTCTCAATTCATTCGGCGCTTTAATCTGACGATATTTATCAATATCAGACTGATTAATCATAAAATTTCTCCTTATTATGTGTTGCCTTTACAGCATCTCTGGCTCTCATCAGCCGCATCTTTACAGCCGAAGGCGTTGCGTTCAAAATACTTGCTATCTCCTCGATCGAAAATCCTTCAAGATAATGTAAGACCAAAACCGTGCGATATTTCTCGGATACACATTCTAACATGTTTTTTATATTCCGAGGCATTTCACTTTCGTCATTAACAGCAATTTCACCAACTTCGTCAAGCGGAGTATAGTCACGAACGTTTCTACGCCTCAACAAATCATAGCACCTGTTTATCGTCACGCGGATAAACCATGCTTTTCTGTAATCGTTGTCGGGCATCTTTTTCTTTAACGTTACGTATTTTACAAAAACATCTTGAACGGCATCCATAGCGTCTTCTCTGTTTGACAAATGAGAATGTGCAACTCGATACAGCAGATCGGCATATTCATCATACAGTTTTTCAATATCTTCGGTATAAAGATTAGCCATACTGTATCTCCCTTCACTAATATAAACGCATTATAACAACCAAAAGTCACATAATTTTTCAAAAAAATTCTAAAAATTATTTTACACCATTTTCTTACATATTTCAAGCACTATATGTAAAAAAACAGGTCATTTCTGACCTGTTTAATGTGTTTGTTGTTTTTTGATCTTTTTAAAGTTTCCGTGTGTTTCATCAACGGTTTCTGAAAATGCGAATGTATTATCATACTTTTTCAACATATTTTTAAAATCAATTACTTGGGATCTGTTTATAACACAAATAAGAACACTCTTTGTATCGTTCGAAAAAGTACCAATACCCTCAAGGCGAGTTGCACTGTGTCTGAAATTAAGTCTAACTTCTTCTGAAATCTCATCGGGGTGATTTGTTATTATAGTAAACTTTTGAGCCTTTTTTAGACCTCTGATAATTTCATTACCTATATAACTTGAAACAAAACAATATGTAATACATAGACATACGGGGTTGTAATTCAAAACGAACGATCCGCCTTCTGGAGGTGTTGCATAAACAAACAGCGAAATTATAGCTACAATCGCGTTTAAAGTAAAGTTAACCCAGAAAAAGTTGAGTTCAGGATTTTTTTGGTTTATGTATTTAGCTATAATATGTGTTCCGCCGGTAGAAGAATTTGTTCTAAACGTTGCACCGTAAACATATCCGCTTATAAGTCCGCTCAAGATTGCCGGAAATATAGTATCTGTTCCCTTTGCTGTGAACACCATAGCATCAAGGATCGTCAACTTTTGTAAATAAAGAAAAACAAAAGAATATGTAAGGCAAAACAAAAGCGAAAGTTTTGCAAATTTCTTATCTATAAAGAAATACGAAAAAATACATAAAGGAACGTTTATGAGTAACGACATATAACCGATACTGAAGCCCGTCTTGTATTGTATCATAGTAGAAATACCGTTAAGTCCGGCAGGTGCAAAATTATTACCTACAATAAATAATCTATAGTTAAAAGCAAGTAATACTGCAACAAAAAAAGTTGCTACATAATTAAATAAAGTATTTCTGAATTCTTTCTTGTCTAACACAATTCTTCTCCTCGATTTCATAAAACAAATTTAGGTGTAAGTTAATTATCAAAATATTTCCTATCCATTTTAACAGATTTATTAATAAAATGCAACAGAAAAAATAATTTTATTATAAAAAGTTGAAAAAACAAATAATATGTATTAAAATAATCAACGGAGGTAATTTTATGAATATATTATTTATCATATTATTGATTATAACTCTTATTTTTTTGTTAATACTGTTAGCTTCATATATATGTTTTTATATGGCATTTTACGTTCCCGAAAAAACAAAACGATCAAAAGAACAATATTCTATCCCTGAAGGGAAAATATATGAACCTTTTAGGGAACAAATGATAGAATGGCAAAAACAAATAAGGCAAATGCCACACGAAAACGTCTCTATTAAATCATTTGACGGGTTAACTTTAAGAGGAAAATACTATGAACTCTCTCCCGATGCTCCTATTGAACTCATGATGCACGGTTACAGAGGTAATTCTGAAAGAGATCTGTGCGGCGGTGTTACGAGAGCGTTTGCACTCAAACATAATGTTCTTCTTATAGATCAACGAGCAAGCGGTGAAAGCGAAGGAAATATAATATCGTTTGGTATAAACGAAAGCAAAGATGCTCTATCTTGGCTTGAATTTCTCAACAACCGTTTCGGTAACAAAACAAAAATCATACTAACAGGTGTTTCTATGGGAGCATCCACGGTTATGATGGCGATCGAAAGAGGTTTGCCTGAAAATGTTGTCGGAATTCTTGCTGACTGCGGCTACTCTTCAACAAAAGAAATCATAAAGACCGTTATCAAAAAAATGAAGCTTCCTCCCAATATTTGCTATCCTTTTGTGAAACTCGGAGGTTATATATTCGGTAAATTCGATCTTGAAGAAATCGTACCCATGGAAGCTGTGCATAAATCAAATGTTCCTATTCTTTTTGCACACGGAGACAACGATGATTTTGTTCCCTATTATATGAGTGTACAGTGTTATAACGCTTGTACGTCCAAAAAAGCATTAGTAACAATAAAAGGTGCCGGTCACGGTCTATGTTACCCTGTTGCTCCCGACGAATACGTAAAACAACTTTCAGATTTCTTCAGTTACGTACATAAAACAAATTAAAGTATAACAACAGAGGGTTGATGGACGAAATCCAACAACCCTCTGTTTTTTTAGTCAAGTCCCCGTTGAATTGGGAGGGCCACATATAAAGAATCCAACAAAAAAAGACAGAAAAATGATATTTTCTGTCTTTTTTATTTTCATTAATTATGCAGCGGTTTTAACAGCTGTAATATGTGTGTTTACACCTTCGTACCAGTAAAGGAATCCTTCAACATCAACAGAATCGCCAACTTTAAGTCCTTCAACTGCCTTGTAAGTGTCAGAATCGGGATCTGTAAGATAAGATTCTACGCAGAAGCTGTAAGAAGCATCATCCTTCTTAAGTGTTACGTAAATATCTTTTCCGCGCTGTCCGTTCTGATATTCAACCTTTTCAACTGTAAGGTTTTTGAATACTACAAATTCATTCTGGTGGTCGATAAGTTCAGCCTTGCCGAGAAGAGCTGTTGCATCAAATGCTTCTGCAACGTACTTTTCATCACCTTCAACAAATTCGAACGTAGCATCAACGATCTCAACTTCGCCTGACCATTCAGCTTTAAAGCCATTTACCTTGATCTTTGTTCCGGGAACAAGTTTAGCTGCATCTGCTTCTGTACAAGCAAGTTCGTACAAGAAATATGCACCGTCTTTGCTCTGGCAGTAAACTGTAATCTTGTTATCCCACCATGACTGAGTTGCCTGAACGTATGTTTCAATAACAACTTCGCTCTCAAGAGGAAGTGCAACAAACTGTTCATGTGTCATAACAGACTTTTTTACAGATGTGATGTGTGTGTTAACACCTTCATACCAGTAAAGGAAACCTTCAACGTCAACAACATCTCCGGGTTCGAGTTCAGCAAATGCCTTGTAAAGCTCTGTTTCGGGACTTGTAAGATAAGATTCAACGCAGAAACTGTAAGAAGCATCATCTTTCTTGAATGTTACGTAAATATCTTTTCCGGGTTCACCGTTCTGATATTCAATCTTTTCAATTGTCAAACGATTGAATGAAACAAATTCATTCTGGTGATTGATAAGTTCGTCTTTTCCGAGAAGTTCTGTTGCATCAAATGCTTCTGCAATATATGCATCTCCGCCTTCAACAAACTCAAATGTTGCGTCAACGATCTCAACTTCTCCTGACCATTCTGCTTTAAATCCCTTAACTTTGATCTTTGTTCCGGGAGTAAGTTTAGCTGCATCTGCTTCAGAACACTTAAGTTCATAGAGGAAATATGCTCCGTCAGGGCTCTGGCAGTAAACTGTTATTTTGTCTTCCCACCATGACTGAGTTGCCTGAACGTAAGTTTCAACTACAACTTCTGCTTCGAGTTCAGCTGCAATAAACTGTTCATGTGTCATTACATCGGAGTTCTCGGGATTTTTATTACCCTGAGAATCGTCTGTTGACTGTGTACCGTCCTTAATGTCGTTTCCGCCGCATGATGCAAAAGCAAATACCATGCAGAGAACCAACATTAACACTAAAATCTTTTTCATAGTTTATTCTCCTTATAGAATAATATAGTTTACAATAATTATTATACAAATATTTTCAAATAAATCAATGATATTCCAGTATTTTCTCTATTATTTTTTCTTTCTTATTAAATTTGACAATAAATACACTCCCATACCTGCCCAACATATGGTTAAAATAACTATTAATATAACAGAATCAACGGGAAGTTTGCCCTTATCCTTGTAAGAATCATCGCCGGAATCGTTAATCGAATCACTAACTTTGTCGTAGCTTACGGTTTTTATCTGGTCAAGTTTATTGATCGCGCTCGTTTCTTTGTACAATGATTCTATATAACTGTCATTAACCGTCTTCTTCCTTCTCACTGCTTTATTAACGGTATCTATCATATACCCCGCAGCATTTCTTAAATCAACAGATCCGGGAAATACAGAAGTTACAAAAGTATTGGCAGTGTTATCTATAAGCAACTGCGTTGCTTTTATTTTTACATCATAATAAAGCTCGTTATTTTCTCCGGCTCTGGACATATAATCCTTAAATTCGGAAGAATCAAGCGCTTTATAAGTAACAGGTGCATAGCCTTCGGTCTGCGAATATGCTATCTGTACACTGTTTGTTATCATAAATTGAGCAAACAACCATGAAGCCAAAACTACTTGCTTATCTTCTTTGTTAAAGACACATATTGAAGGACCTTGCGATATCATCTGAGGATTTTCAGTGTCGTACTGCGGAATTGTCATTACGGCAGTTTCGAAATCAACCTTTTTTTCCTCAGCAATATCAATATTGGGTGCTTTAGAACCCATCCACGTAGCACCGCCCGTTGAGTCGATGGCAAATATACACTGCCCTGCATTTAACATATTTGCAGGATAGCTCGAACGTTCAAACGTATCAAAAGCGCCCGTCTTTGCGTGTTGTCCGACAGTTTTTATGATTTCCTTTGTTGTGTCGTTAAAAAGAAATATCTCGCCGTACTCATTAGAAAACTGCGCACCTTTTTGTTTAAGCATCTGAATCATCATATTATCGGTCGATTTGTACATAAAAGGAATCAACACGTTTTGTCCGTTAACAAAATAGTTGCCGTTTTCATCTTTTTTTAATGCCGCTTCAGAAACTTCCCAAACAAAGTCCCACGTTAAAGTTTCGGGAAGTGTATAACCTAATTTTTCAACGTAAGTTTTATTCACATAACAAGCTTCGGTCGAACGCATATAAGGTATCGCGTAATAATTACCGTATATCTTACATTCATCTAAAAATTTAGGAATAACTTCTTCCCTCTTCGGTGAATCGTATTTGAGTTCAGTTCCGCCAAAACCGTATTTCTCATCATCAAAAAAGTCGTCAAGAGGTACAACGACATCCTCGCCTTCAAGATACGTTGCTATATGGTCAGGATACGTTATACAAACGTTGGGAGTTGTATTCGTTTGTAAATTTGTCAGCACATCTTGATAAATGATCTTATAGTCATGAACCAATCTAACGTTTACTTTTATATTTGGATAAAGCTTTTGAAAATCTTCAGCAGCCTTTTTATAGATCTCTTGTTGAGTCACGTTGTTATCGTTCTTAGCCCAAAACGTAATTTCATAATCACGTGTAGTATCAAACTCATCGGGAACATCAAACGTCTTTTTCTGTGTATCAACAACCTTAAGAGAGTTGTCAAGTTTACCGTGACAAGCAGTTAAAGACAAAAAAGTTGATATTATCAAAACAAAGCATATTATCTTCTTCATTTCTTAACTCCCCCTCTTGAAACTCCTGCCATAATCTTTTTACGGAATATCAAAAACAGAACGATAAGAGGTAAAGACACAACAACGACCGCAGCCATCATGGCAGGTATGTTGTCTCGTCCTAACCCTTGTTCACGAATTCTTTGAATACCGCTGGAAACAAGCAAGAAAGGTTCATCCGTAATCAGTCTCGGCCAAACGTATGAGTTCCAACATTCAATAACTTTCAAAATTGTAACCGTAACGATAGTCGGACGGCATATCGGCACCATAACCTTGAATAGATATTTCAAATCGGAAGTACCGTCAACCTTTGCCGCATAATATAACTCGTTTGGAATCTGTGAGAAGTTTTCTTTCAACAGGTATATATAGAACACCGAAGTTACAGACGGCAAAATCAATCCAGTAAACGTATTTCTAAGTCCCCAGTTCGTCACAGTTACAAAGTTTGTAATAACAACCAATTCCGACGGAATCATCATTAAGGACAAAAACAGCACAAATACAAGATTCTTTCCCTTAAACTCAAGTCTTGAAAACGCATAAGCCGCAAGTACAGTAACTATAAGCATTATGAGAGTTGTCAAAACTGTAAATATAAGTGTATTTAACAAATACATTCCTAAAGGCTCTGCGGTAAACGCCGACTTATAGTTATCAAAAGTCGGACTAAGTGTATACAATTTAGGTACTTGCTCGGAGTTATATGCTCCGTATCCCTTCACCGAACTTAACACCATCCAGTAAAAAGGAAACAAAACTATTATCCCCCACAAAGTCAAAAATGAATATTTTAAAATATTGAATATTATTTTTGTTGTTCGGGCAGATTTTTCAATCTTATCGTAATCCATAAATCCACCTCATCAATAATGAACGTTTTTCTTGCTGACGATCAAATTTATACAAGTGATCGTTAAAACTATAACAAACAATACAACAGCCGCTGCAGATGCATAAGAAGGATATCCACCCGCACTTCCGTATAGCATATCGTATATATATCCTACAATTGTATTCATTCCCTCAGCATTAAGGTCAGTTCCGAAAATAGCAACAGCATCGGAATAAGCCTTAAAAGCACCTATAAATCCCGTTATTATGAGATAAAAAAGCGAGGGAGAGATCATAGGAAGAGTTATTTTTCTGAACATACGCCATTTTGAAGTACCGTCGATCTTTGCCGCATTATAATAAGTCTCGTCAACAGAAGCTAATGCGCTCGTCAAGATCAAAATCTTAAAAGGTAAAACAACCCACACAGTATAAAGGCACAAAACAAGCATCTTTGCCCAATATGGACCGCCTATAAAGTCTATGGGTGATATACCAAACCATCCCAACATAACGTTTATCAATCCGTCATTAAACGGTGTCTGATTGAACAATATCATAAACACCATACCAACCGCCAAAGTATTGGTTACGTAAGGGAGAAAGAATACCGTCTGATACAAATCTCTTAACTTTTTTATCGAATTTAACGCTAAAGCTATAAGAAGCGCAAGAAGCGTTGATACGGGAACGGTTATAATTACAAGTATAAACGTATTTTTAAGCGATTGAATAAACAACGGATCATGTAATACAAATGAGTAGTTATATGTTCCTACCCCCGTATACGTTTGTGACGCAAATCTAAACTCTTCTTCGAATGAATATATGATTACGTCAATAAGAGGATATACCAAAAACAGAACGAGAAATATAATAGCAGGCAGTAAGTACAGCCAACCTTTTAAATTGTTGTTTTTCATAAGAATCTCCTAAATCAAAAACGTATGCGTTCGCCTGTTTCCTTGTTAAACAGATAAACTTTGCTACTCTTTAATCCAAATTTAACAACGGGTTCTTTTATATTCTCAATATTTTCCGAACCGATTATAGCTCTAACAAGAGGGTTATGACTATTCTCGTGGGTAGAAACAACGCTAATATCTCTTCCCATTACTTCAACTCTGTCTAACTCACAAGACAAAACTCCGTTATTGTCAACGGTAAACCCTTCCGGTCTTATTGCAACATAAACATCACAATCGGAAACATTGGGTACACTCAACACGTTTTCTTTATCGATAAATAAGCAACCGTTTCTAACTGTTCCGTCAAACAGGTTAATCGGGGGAGTTCCCAAAAACTTTGCAACAAACAAATTGACCGGATCGTCATAAACCTCTTGAGGTTTGCCAATCTGCTGTAAAACGCCGTCTTTCATAACAACGATCAAATCTGAAATAGACATAGCTTCTTCTTGGTCGTGAGTAACAAATACCGTTGTTATACCCGTTGAACGCTGAATACGGCGTATCTCTTCTCTTGTCTGTAATCTGAGCCTTGCATCAAGATTTGACAAAGGCTCGTCAAGAAGAAGTATACGGGGCTTCTTAACAAGACCACGAGCAATAGCAACTCTCTGCTGCTGACCACCTGACAATTCCGACGGCTTACGGTCCATAAGCTGATCGATCTGAACAAGCTTTGCTACTTCAAGAGCCATATCCGCCATTTGCTGTTTTGTTAATTTATTTTCACCTTTAAGGTTTTCCAAAGGAAACGTAATATTTTGTTTAACTGTCAAATGCGGATAAAGAGCATAATTCTGGAACACAAGTCCCACTCCGCGATTTTCAGCAGGAAGATTTGTAACGTCGTCATCTCCGAAATATATTTTACCGCTTGTGGGTTTAAGTAACCCCGAAAGCAAGTTAAGAGTTGTAGATTTACCGCACCCGGAAGGACCGAGCAAACCGATAAGCATACCGTCTCCTATTTCAAATGTAAAATCGTTTACCGCAATAACATCTTCAGGTTGTTTTTTGTTACGGCTCGGAAACGTCTTTGTCAAATTTTGCAAAGTAACTTTCATAGAATTCTTCCCTTTCATTTGCAAATAGATAATACAGAGCCATTATATATCATTTTGCTATATTTTTCAAGTTATTTATATAATTAAAAAACAAATAATTGTAGGAAATACAGCCTATTGATCAAATAATAGAAAACAGTACCTAAATTATAAAAATTTCGGTACTGTTATTATATAATATTTAAATTAATTCGGATGTTGCTTTTAAAATATCCGGAACCAGCATCACGTTATCGGTATCCATAGCCTGATAATCACGGTATTTACCCATAACTTCTGCTTCTTTATCAGAAAGAGTTTTCAACTCATCCCAATCAACCAGACAAGCATGTGTAAATGTATTCATATTTTTACTTATGCGTATAGTTGATTTACCATCTTTAGCAAGTTGTTGGCGATACATTTCAGCTCTTTCTTCAAATTCTTCATTAGTCATTGAAGAAAATCCCATACAATAATGGAAAGCGCACCAACGAAGATGCTCGGTTTTGCTTAAATTATTCTTTTGAAGCTCGGTCAAATTCCAGTCTCCCGAAATAACCTCTTCCATTGTTTTTCCTACGGAACGAACCATAGCAGGTATAAAATCGGCAGATGCTCGACAACTTTGACGGCTGAAATAATCACATTCCATCCAGTTTTCCAACGCAGTTTGTTTAGATGATGATTGATATTTGTGATTTATAATCATCGCCATTTTATCTAAATCATCACTGCATATCAAATCACATTTATAAATATTGTGACTTGCTAAAACCGAACCGTCAGAAGCATAGGATTCTACACCCTTGCGAGAACATTTATATACGGGAATATTAAGTCCATAACGCCTGAAATAATCAACCATATCCACAGAAATCTCGTGGTTAAGATCTTCTTTCCCCGTACAAACAACTACGTACTTTAAAGTATCACGGTGTTCAGAAAGATATTCATACATTTTGCGGCTTCGCGCATCATAGCCGTAAAATGTTATATCATAATTTTTGTACAAAGAATCAAGTTGGTCTGCAAATCGCCCGTCAGTACTGTTACAATTAGATGCAAATACAGATAAACTAAATTTACTGCCTTCAAATTGTCCGTTCATCACAACAGACTTTACCACAGCTTGTCCGACTTGACCAAATCCGATAATAAGAGCTTCAAAATTCTCTGTCGCTCTTCCGCTGTTATCAAATGAAACAGTATTGCAAGGCGGATATTTTAACATCAGCAAACGAGACACCATTTGAGGTTCATTAACTGTAGTAACAAAACCATAACCGTATGAATTTGCACTTTTTTGCAAATAACTTGCCGCAACTTCCTCTTGTGCCAAAACGATCAATCGCAATCTTTCCGAAGGTATATTACTCTCTTTCAAAGTGTCAAGAAGTGACTTTGCGTAACGAATGTTTGCTGTGGAATTTTTATTTAAAGCATAAAGAGTCAAATCTCTGTGTCCGCGATAAAAACCAATACTCTTCAAAAACTTTCTATCAGCATTCACAGCGTGTATATCCGTCTTCAATACACATCCCATGCCGGAAATATCTTTAGACGAATCAGCCTTTTCGGATATATATACAATAACACCTTGTTTTTTTCTTGCTAACTCATTCCCAAACGCCAAAGAATCGTCGTTTACACCGTAAATCAAGTTGATCTTTCCCCTACGCATCAAGAAAAGACGAAGCTTTTTAAGCGCCTCGCGTCCAATGGTCGTAATAATAGCACTTGCAGTAGCGTATAATGCGCAAATGCGTATAAACTCGCAAAATATTCTCATGCCTAAAGTTTGCATAATAGGCACAGAAGAAATCGAACTGAACTCGTTACGTCCAACAAATGATCCGCACACTGCAGACAAGGCTTTCAATGACGCCAAAAAAACGTTATCGGTTATAACGGCATAGCCATACCCGTAGATAAAAAAACCGCTAATACCGGCAATAGCTATTGAGCCTACCGTAATTTTATTGGATATGCTTGGTTTAACGGATAACAGCAAAATCAACATCAAAAACAGAAGAGCTGTTACCGTTATCGAAACAACATAAGTCATACGTTTTTCTCCAAACTACAAAATATCATCACTCGCTCAAGAAAACTTTACTGCAACTGTTACAACGGTAACAAGTATTAGGTAAATGACGACGGATACGTTTACGTCTTACAAGAGTTTTGGAAACATGATTACCCCAAATCGCACCGCCGACAATTCCAATTCCCATTAATATAAACAACAATTCAAACATTTCGTAAGGAAGAAAGAAAAACCATACCAAAAACAAAACAAAAGCCCCGATAATCGCAAATATAGGTATCCAAAGCATAGTAAGCAATTCAGAAAAACCGTTGCGTTTCACTTTTCTCGGAAGGCGCGTTGCTTCAGAACCGCCACAAGCAGGACAGACAGTTTCTCCCAAGTACACAGGAGTAGTTTTGGGTTGAGTTTTTACATCAGTCTTATTCTCAATAACAACAGGTTCAGGTTGTACTTGGAATTCTTCGGTTGAAGAAGAAGTATTAGTAGGCGCATCCAAAATACCGCGGATACGGCTGATAAGCGTTTCCATAGCTTCTGCCTTCTTTTGATAAGCCGCATAACGCTGTGCACCTGTCAACAAAAAGTTAAACTCGTCGTTGAGAATACAATCCTCCAACATAAACGGCAAAATAACCTTACCGCAATTAACGGCAGAATCTAATTCCTTAAGTACCCATTGTGAAGTTTGGGCATTTTTAGAAAGAATCAATACAAACACCTTACAATTACGAATAGCTATCGGAATTTCTTTGGTATAGTTAGATCCACCCGGAATATCCCTCGGAGCCATCCAACATGATAATCCGTTCTTTTCTAATACGTTACGCACCGTTTCTGCATTAACAGTATCAACCGTACTGTAACTAATAAATACTTCTTTCATTTTGTTTTCCTCCATAGCAAAACGCCCTTTTTATCTTATACAGTATAACACGAACGCTGAATTATGTCAAATAAATCATCAATAAAATAACAACATAAAACAAAAAATCCTCACATCTTACGATATGAGGATTTTGTATACGGGGTACAAAAAAATATATTCGACAGTTTTGAATTTGAATTCGAACCCTTACGTTTTTTAGTGAAATCGTTCGCTTAAGCTCACGGTGAAATAATTTACTGCGTAAATTGTGAAATTTGATGCTGACGCATCAAGTGAAATAAAATCCACCCACTCGCCGTCGAGGCGAATTTCACACGCCGCAGGCGTATTTCACATTACGAAGCAATATTTCACCCACCCGCACGGGTGGATTTAACTGAAAAAGACCTAATGCATTTGCATCAGGTCTTTTTCTGGTGGGAGCGGGTGGATTCGGACCACCGAAGTCACTGACAACAGATTTACAGTCTGCCCCCTTTGGCCGCTCGGGAACGCTCCCATATAACAAAAGAAACTTATTTAAAGTTTCTTTTGTGTTTTTGGAGCTGGTGATCGGAGTCGAACCAACAACCTGCTGATTACAAATCAGCTGCTCTGCCATTGAGCCACACCAGCATCTTTTGTTCTTCACAACATTGACGATTATAGCATATCACTTTCACTTTGTCAATATATTTTTTCAAAATATTTTTATTTTTTACAATAAAGTTATTTTATCCTCTATTCGTGATATCCGTCAAGCTCTGCTTTCTGTATTGCGCCCAATATTCTGTGCTTTATACCTTTATTATTCTTCTCCTGTTCAGCAAGAAACTTCTTTACCTCTTCCCTTTGTGTTACTTTATCAGCCGGACAGGTACTCTCAACAAGAGGCAACCATTCATTTCTGCCCATAAAGTATTTTATATCTTTTTCTGCCGTATATATAAACGGTCTGATCATGGTTAGATCTTTTCTGCTTAAATAAGTTACAGGTGAAAATGTACCAAGCCTTCCCTCGTATGCAAGATTAAGTATAAAAGTTTCCACAACGTCATCAAAATGATGTCCCAATGCGATCTTATTACATTTATACTCTTTCGCCGCATCATGCAACGCCCCTCTTCTCATTCTGGCGCAAAGAGAACAAGGGTTACTCTCTTTTCTGTAATCAAATATAATCTGGGATATTTCAGTTTTTACTATATGATACTCAATTCCTAAATTTTCACAGAGTTCAGATACCTTTGTAAAATCCATTCCTTCAAAACCCATATCTATTGTAATACCAACGATTTCAAAGTTTATAGGATAAAACCTTTTAAGCGCAACAAGGGTACAAAAAAGCGCAATAGAGTCTTTGCCACCGGAAATGCCGACAGCTATCCTATCATTTTCTTTTATCATCTCATATTCATCAATAGCCCGTCTTGCATAACTAAGCAATCTGCGATTTTTTTCGAACTCCATAACTTTCCCTCTGTCCCTTATTTTCAGTTAATTATATATCATCTTTATTTCAATGTCAACATTTATTAAATTGAATACTATGATATTAGATAACTTATATAATAATTGTAAACATCGAGGTAATATATATGGCAATCAGAATTTTTATAGATCAAGGTCACAACCCCGTAAACCCCAATGCAGGAGCTGAAGGTTTTGGACTTCGCGAACAAAATATAACCTATGATATCGGTATGAGACTTGCAAACCTGCTCAGAGCTGACCCAAATTTCGAGGTCAGACTTTCAAGAAATACTCCTACCGAACAGCTTGGCACAAGCAATTCAACAAGTCTTTCAGCAAGAGTTAACGCCGCTATCGGCTGGGGAGCGAACTATTTTATTTCTCTACATACAAACGCATCTCTCAATCCGCAAATAAGCGGAACGGAAGGATACGCCTACAGCATGAACAGCGAAGGTTACTGGCTCGGCGAAGAGATCATTGACAGTATTTCATCGTTCACCGATTTAGATAACAAGGGTATGTTTGTCCGTCCGTCACTTTATGTATTAAGAAGAACGCCTATGCCGGCTGTTCTTATTGAAATGGGATATATTACAAACGAAAACGATGCATATTTACTCAGCCAACAACCACAACTCTTTGCTGACGCTATATACGAAGGTATATTATCATACTTTGGTCTGAATATGTAACAAAAAAGGGAGATTTATTATCTCCCTTTTTCTTGTTTTAGTCGTTTTTAATAGTAGCTTTATATATCTCGCCTTTCGGAACGCCCCTGTCTTTCGCAACTTTTTTTATTGCATCCATTTTTGATATTCCGGTATTCTCAACGTAAAACGCTATATGCTCATCTATAGAGAGGTTTTCCCAGTCGTTCGAGGTCTTTGACGCAGCTCCTTCAACAATGAGTACGTATTCTCCTCTGGGCTCTTTAGATTTATAGAGATCTACAGCCTCTTCGATAGTCGTTCGGTTTATTTCTTCATTGATTTTTGTCAGTTCACGGCAAAGAGTTATCTTTCTGTTTCCAAAAACCGTAAACATAAGATCAAGCGTCAATTTAAGTTTATGAGGAGCTTCATAAAAAATCAACGTCCTGTCATCATCTTTTATTTTATCCAAGAAAGCCTTTTTCTCATTGTTTGTTCCATTAAGAAAACCTTCAAAACTAAATCTTCTTGTCGAAAGTCCCGATAAAACCAATGCGGTAGTTAAAGCACAAGCACCCGTCACGCAAGTAACCTTTATTCCGTTTTCTCCGCACAACCTAACAAGGTCTTCCCCGGGATCGCTGATTGCAGGCATACCTGCATCCGTAACTAGAGCACACGTTTCTCCATTAATCAGTCTTTCAACTATCTTATTGCCTACCTCGGCTTTGTTGTGTTCGTGATATGATACATAGTTTTGCTTTATTCCGAAATATGACAACAGTTTACCAGAATTTCTTGTATCTTCAGCCGCTACGAAATCAACGTTAGTAAGCACCTTTATGGCTCTTTCGCTAATATCTGACATATTACCTATGGGAGTTGCAACAAGATATAAAACGCCCTTTTCGATCTTGTTTTTCTCTTCCGTAAAATCATAACTTTTTATATTCGTCACTCATATCACACTCCCTGTATACCATTTTCATATCATCTGTATTGTCATAGTTACTATCAGTCGCACTGTTAAATATAATAAAAGGTTTTGTCAAGAACACAGATGAAGACGCGCCTTTTTTTGCTTCAACAAGCATAAGGCAAGGTCTTGCATCTACATAAGGATAAACATACGTCACTCTTTTTGGCTCAAGATCATATTTACGCATACTGTATAGCAAATCAATCGCTCTGTCAGGTCTGTATACGCAGTAAAAAAGTCCACCGTGTTTGAGTATATGCGATGCAGAATAACAAAAATCTTCTATTCCACCCATAACCTCATGTCTTGCGGTATTTTTTCCCAAATCGCAGTTCGATTTCCCCGATGTCGTTTTCATATAAGGCGGGTTAGAAAACACAACGTCAACTTCTCCGCCGAAATCCTTTTCTTTTAAGTTTCTGATATCGGATCTTATAACGTTTATATTCGACTTATTCAACTCTTTATTTCTGCTTAAAAGATCAAAATACTCGTCTTGAACTTCAACAGAATAAATCGTATCAAACTTACTGTATTCTTCACACAAAAGCGAAATAATACCTGTACCTGCGCCAAATTCAACAGCCTTTTTCTTACCCATCTTTCTGATAAATGCCGCAAGTAAAACTGCGTCTGTCCCGTAAGAAAAACCGTTTTTCTTCTGAATAAGCGATATTCTTTCATCAACTTCATCAATTCGTTCATCAGATCTCAATAAATCATTGTTTATACCGTTAATCATAAATAAAAGTATACCGCCTTTCATCTTTATTTTATCTATACAACAAAAAACCTCTCCGGATATAAACCGGGGAGGTTTTTCTTTTGTTTTAATTAAGATAGCCGTCTGAATTCAAACAACCATCAAAACCCGGCAAAAGATATGTAATAATCTTCAATTACCGTATTTTTAATTATTCAGCCTTGGGAGCTTCTACAGGGCAAGAACCTGCACACGCACCGCAATCAAGGCACTGATCAGCGTCGATAACATACTTGCCGTCCTGTTCAGAAATACATTCTACAGGGCAATCTGCAGCACATGCACCGCAACCGATACAAGCTTCTGTGTCAATTTTATAAGCCATTTGTGTACACCTCCATATGGTATTTATAACTAATTAGTCAAACAAAACAAGACTATTTATTTCAATCTTCCTGCTTTGCCGATATATTATAACACATTAATACTAAAAATGCAAATGATTTATAATATATTTTTTAATTATTCTTCAAGTTTTTTTAAATCTTCGTCAATCTTTTCGTCTTTTTCCTTTTTCTTCAAGTAACCCTTTACTTTCAAGACATCTCTTGTATACGCTTTAGGCGGCTGCTCGGGATTTGCGTTCAAACGAACCTTAACTATCCCTGCCAAAGGATTAATTTCAGAAACTATGCCCTCTCCGTCAGGAGTATCAACGATAGAATCAACTTTGGGTGTCTTTCTGAGTTCTTCTTCATATACGTCAGACTCATAACGCAAACAACACATCAAACGACCGCAAGTTCCAGAAATCTTTGCAGAATTAAGCGATAAATTTTGTTCTTTTGCCATTTTTATCGAAACCTGAGCAAAATCATTCAAGAAAGTTTTACAGCAAAAAGGTCTGCCGCAAACACCGAGACCTCCCATCATTTTCGCCTCATCACGAATACCTATTTGGCGAAGTTCGATTCTCGTCTTAAATACAGCTGCCAGATCTTTTACAAGCTCACGGAAGTCAACTCTGCCTTCTGCCGAAAAGTAAAATAACAGCTTGTTATTATCAAACGTATACTCAACCTCGATAAGCTTCATATCAAGCTTATGTTTTTCGATCTTCTGCTGACATATATCAAAAGCTTCTTTTTCTTTTTGGTTGTTTTCTTCGTGATGAATATCGTCAGCTTTGGTCGCCTTTCTTATCACCTTACGAAGAGGAGGAACTATCTCCGTATTTTTTACAAATTTGTTTTCAGCAACTGTTTGTCCGTATTCAAGACCGCGCGCTGTTTCTACTATTATATTTTCGCCAACGTCAACCTTAAAACCATTGGGATCAAAATAATATATCTTACCCGTCTGTCTAAATCTGACGCCGACAACTTCCACTTCTTCGGGACGCTCAACAACCTCGTTTTTATCCATATTTTTATCCATTTTCCATATATCCTCTGCAGCTTAATTTTTTCATTTCTTTTTTGCCGCTGCCAGTGCAAAAAAGTTTAAAAACATTAAATACTTGCCGCCATCTTCAATTCATAAGCCAAACAAGTCAGCAAATTATTCATATTCGCATTCGTCGAAGCTTCTCTGTGTGCGCGGCACAACTCATCATATATTTTAATTACACCGTTAGCAGTAAATTTTGATGCTAATTTTGCAGCATCCTCACGGTCACTGTAAAAAATCAAACCGCAATTCTCACCGTCAGTCTTTTTTACCGCTATCAGATCGCGTGTCGCATAAATCGAATACAGCAAAATATCAAGCAACTCTTCTCTATTCTTCGCAATATTCTGCACAAACAAACAATATTCAGGAAAAGAGGGTGCAGAACCGAATATATCAATAAGTTTTTTAGCTTTTTCGTGTTTCGATTGAGAACTGCCTGATTTATTGTCAGAAAGAAGTCTCTCGGCTTCACCGATCTTACCTTCCGCGATCCTTATAATAAGATCAAATTCATCAGGGTTAGATAAACTCAAACTTTTTGCTGTTTTGTTATTCTCAATAAGATAATTTTTCAGTTCAGAATCCGAAAAGATCTGCATCTTAAGAACGGGAGCTCGTGATTTTACAGTCGCTAATATGTTTGACGTATTTTCACAGAGCATAAAAAAGTAAACACCTCGAGGCGGCTCTTCCAAAACCTTCAAGAAAACATTCTGGGCTTGTTCTGTCATTAATTCCGCGTTGCTTATAATATAAACCTTTACATCCTCTTCAGTAGGTTTTATATATACACTCGAACGAAGTTCCCTTATTTGTTCAACTCCGATCGATTTTTTATCATCAAGTAGTGCTACTTCTATCACGTCGGGTGATATACCCTCTGTTATTTTTCTACACGATTCACACAAAAAACAAGGTCTTTCAAATAAACTTTGACAGGCAAGCAAGCACGAAATGCGGCGAGCCAACGTATGTTTTCCGCTGCCCCGCCCACCTTCAAATATATATGCGTGTGCCAATTTCCCATCTTTTGCGGCTGTTGAAAAAAATTTAAGTATTTTTTCGTTGCCGTATAAATTTGTTTTTTGGTTATCCATTTAAAACTCGATTATAGACAATTAAATATGTTCAAAACGTTCAACGCTGAGTACGAATACCGTTGCTCCGCCAACAGTTACTTTTGCAGGCGTTGTTGATATGGAAGCAGGATTATATATTGGATCTGCAGGTACGGGAACAGTTCTCTTTTTTGAAAAATGACTAATAATTTCAAAAACTTTTTCAACATCCTCGTCTTGCACACCAATAAGGAAAGTTGTATTACCATTCATCAAAAATCCACCGGTCGTTGCAATTTTAGTAACCATAAAACCTGATTTGCTGAGTCCGGTATTAACATAATTCGCATCATCATTATTTACAATCGCTAACAAAAGTTTCATATTTTCGTCTCCTTACTATATATTGCTACGTTTATATATTCTATTTATTTCACATCATTATTATAACAAATTAAAATCGTATTGTCAATTTTTTTGTACGTATTTTCTAATTTTACAGGAGGTAAAATCAGTGTTTATTGTTAAAAAGAAATATTTCATCAAGATCATAACCTTTTTATGCGCTTTTTTTGCTGTTTTAGTATCTATTTTTGTTCAAAACCATATCAAAAAAGACGAACATACATCTAAATATGACAACAATATCATCTTAATATTAAACAACGTAACGGCATCTATCGAAAATATAAACCGCTCTTTTGAAAAAGGCGTTGACCTTAACACGTTATCTGAAGAAAGTAAGTCGATTTACGCTAACACGCATAATATAAAAAATATGCTTTTTTTGACTAACGAAAATTTTTCTAACACAGTATTGTGGTTTAACGAGCTTAACGAATACGCAAAAAGTGATATGTCAGATCAAAATAAAAATACAGATTATCACAACAAGTTAAAAGAAGCGCACAAAATATTTATTAATACTTGCCAAGAATACAAAAACACAAAAAGCACAAGAAAGATCGAATACTTTTTCTCGCCCAAAAATGACGCTGAATACTATAAAAATATCCTCTTCGATCTTGAAAATCAATTCTCAATACTGGATACACAGATAAAATCAACCCGATCCGATGTTGGTACACTTGCAAAAAACATTCTAAATTCACCTATTTCACCTAAGATTTTCAAAGGCAATTTCCAACTACCTGCACCTTTAAGTTATTTTACATTAAACTCATACGCAAACATTTTTCGTGAAGGAAATATACTTTGCAAAATGAGTATTGAAGACACAACACCTACTGAAAGCAAATTATATGCGTCTTACTCAGATATAACTCAAAAACATTTACAAAATTACGCAAACTACGCACCGCAATTAACCGAAGTTTATTCCTTCACCAACAATTCTCTCATCTATTACGTATTTTGCCCTTTTTACATTGATAATAACCTAACTATTATTAATTATGATGAGCCGATAAGAATAGCATTAAGCTTAAAAGACGGTTCTCTCAAAGCATTTGACTCTTCTCAATACCTAAAAAGACACGCAAAAACAAACAAAAATAAAACGAATTTCAATTTATCAACCGTAAAAATCCCCGATTATATAAACAATAGCCAACAAGTCACACAAAAATATATAGTGAAAAACAACAATTACTTTATCGAATATAAATTCGCCTTAAATAATGAAACTTACTACTGCCTCTATTCATTCAACGACGGATCATATCAAGTCTATACCGAAAATGATCACTTCAGAAATATGGAAATAATCTAACAAGAAAGAGGGTGTACATTAGACACCCTCTCTTGTACTCAAACAAAAAAGCTACACAAATAAAGTGTAGCTTTCATATTTGTATTATAATCAGTCGCTTACGTAAGGTAAAAGTGCGATCTGACGAGCACGCTTAACAGCGATAGTTACCTGACGCTGATGCTTTGCGCATGTACCTGTAATTCTTCTGGGAAGAATCTTGGAACGTTCGCTTACATATTTTCTGAGACGTGCTGTATCTTTATAATCGATGTGCTCGATCTTTTCAGCGCAGAACTGGCAAACTTTTTTTCTTTTGCGGTTGTTCTGGCGGAAGCTCTTCTGTTCTCTATCCATTTTACTGAATCCTCCTGTTTAATTTCTGAAAATGCATATTTCTATGCTTCGCGTTTGATTGCCTTATGTTAGAAAGGCAGATCTTGATCTCCTGATATAACTTCAAAATCAGGAACTGCTTCTGTTGAATATGAAGGTGCACCAAATGAATCTGACGAACCCTGATACTGAGTGTTTTCACCCTTACTGTCAACAAAGTGCACTTCATCAACAACAATATCAGTTGCGTATCTCTTGTTGCCCTGAGGATCATTCCAACTTCTTGTCTGGAGTGCGCCTGTTATGCAAATAGAGCTTCCTTTTCTAAAATATCTTGTAATAAATTCAGCTGTGCTTCTCCAAGCTGTACAGTTAAAGAAGTCGCTCTGCTGACTTGCCTGACCGTCTGATGATTTTGAAGGTCTGCGATTTACTGCAATAGAAAATGATGTAACAACTATTCCGTTAGGTGTTGTCTTGAGTTCGGGATCGGCTGTAAGACGTCCGCCCAATATTACTTTGTTAAAATTGAAATTCGCCACTTGGATACCTTCTTTCTACTTCTTAGTTTCCTGCTTTTACTACGATGGAACGCATAATTCCTTCGGTTATACCGAAAATACGCTCAAGTTCAGAAACGAATTGAGCAGGAGCATTGAACTTAACGAGAACATAATAACCTTCTGTAAGGTCGTTGATAGGATATGCAAGTCTGCGCTTACCCCACTCGTCAACTTCTTCTACGTTTCCGTTTTTAGAAATAAGGCTTGTGAACTTTTCAACAACTGCCTTAACTTCTTCTTCACCCTTCTGAAGATCTACAACGAAAATCGTTTCGTAAGATGCGTTTACTTTCTCCATGTTTTACACCTCCTTATGGACTTCGGCCGTATTCTTTTGAATACAGCAAGGAGAAACTTTATAATCACAAAGTTTCGCTTAAGTATAATACTATATATATTATATTTTGTCAACACTTTTCAAAAAATTTACATTTTATCAATATTTCTCTTTATAGTTTCTATTATTTTTCTTGAATTTTACCTGTTTTGAACTCTTATTGTTCGTTTTGCGCTTGTTGTTTTTATCTTTTTTATCGAAGTGTTTTTCTCCTCGTACAAAGTTTTTGTTGCTTTTTAGCGGCGGGACAAGACACTCTTTACCAACACCTATAAGATCTTGTCTTCCGCACTTTTCAAGCGCCTTTCTTACGAGTTCATGGTTTTCCCTTTTATTCCACTGCAAAAGTGCTCTTTGCATTCTTTTTTCTTCATAATCTTTTGCAACAAACACTTTCTTGCCGGTGAAAGGATCGATCTCCGAATAATACATAACTGTCGAAGCAGTTCCCGGAGTAGGATAAAAGTCTTGTACCTGTTCAGGCGAATATCCGCTTTTTTTCAAATACAAAGCCAATTCTACTGCATCTCTCAACGTGCTTCCGGGATGGCTTGACATAAGATATGGAACTAAATACTGCTCTTTCCCTATTGATTCAGTAATATCAAAAAATCTCTTTCTAAACCTCTCGTATACAGAGAAATCAGGTTTTCCCATCATAGCCAACACTCTTGACGAACAGTGTTCCGGAGCAACCTTAAGCTGACCGCTGACGTGATCTCTTACCAGCTTTTTGAAAAACTTATCGTCTTTATCAAGCATAAGATAGTCAAAACGTATACCTGAACGTATAAACACTTTTTTTACCTTTGGCAGACTTTCTATCTTACTTAATAAATCGGCATATTCAGTATGACTTACCTTAAGGTTTTTACAAGGCGTGGGAGCTAAACACTTCTTATTCTTGCATATTCCGTGCTCTTTCTGCTGTTGACACGACGGATATCTGAAGTTCGCTGTAGGACCTCCGACATCATGTATATACCCCTTAAAACCTTCCATTTCGGTAATCTTCTTTGCTTCCTCTACAACAGATTCTATACTTCTTGAACGTACGCTTCTGCCTTGATGAAATGCAATAGCGCAGAAGTTACAAGCTCCGAAACAACCTCTGTTATGAGTTATCGAAAATTCAACCTCGTTAATTCCGGGCACACCGCCTTCTTCCTTATACATAGGGTGGTAAGCTCTTGTAAAAGGCAGACTGTAAACTTTATCAAGCTCGTCTCTTTCAAGGGGAGGTATAGGTGGGTTTTGAACCAACATTTTCCCGTCATAATATTCTACAACCGCCTTGCCGTTTATATAATCGTTTTCTTTATACTGCAAAGCAAAAGCCTTAGCATATTTTTCTTTATCTTCTTTAATTTCGTTAAAATCGAAACCGCCTGCACATTCAAAATGTATTTTCTCATCCATTTTGCATACGTAAGCCGTACCTCTTACGTCGCGTATTTTTTTAACCGGAACTCCCTTATCAAGAAGTTCTGCTATACGAAGAATTGATTTTTCACCCATTCCGTATGATAAAATATCAGCTCTGGAGTCAACAAGCACCGAACGTCTGATCTTATCATCCCAGTAATCGTAATGTGCGAAACGGCGCAGCGACGCTTCAAGTCCACCAATTATAATAGGAACGTCACCGTATGCTTCCCTTATTCTGTTACAGTAAACTATAACGGCTCTGTCAGGGCGTTTTCCCATTTTTCCGCCTGCTGAATAATAGTCATAAGAACGCTTTTTCTTAGACACCGTATAATGAGCAACCATCGAATCAATATTTCCGCTTGTTACAAGAAATCCAAGACGAGGTCTGCCGAACACCTTGAAAGGATCGGCGCTCTTATAATCGGGTTGCGAAAGTATCGCAACCTTAAAACCTGCATTTTCAAGAACACGCGATATAATTGCAACACCAAAAGACGGGTGATCAACGTAAGCATCACCTGTTACATAAACAAAATCAGGTTCCGCCCACCCCAAATCTTCCATTTCTTTTCTATTCGTGGGCAAAAATTTGCTAATTTCAATCATAATATACCTACAAAACGAGCTGTATCGTTTAAGAGATACAGCTCATATATGTTTTATTTTTTAACTTCTACCATTTCAAAGGCTTCAAGTATGTCGCCCTCTTTAATGTCATTAAATTTCTCAAGACCTACACCGCATTCGTAACCCTGCATAACCTCTTTTGCATCGTCTTTAAATCTCTTCAAAGAACTGATCTTATCTTCAAAAATAATTACGCCGTCTCTTACCACACGAATCTGTGAATTTCTTGTTATCTTACCATCCTGAACGTATGAACCTGCAATCGTACCAACCTTGGGAACGTGAATAGTCTGACGAACTTCTGCGTGTCCCAGTACTTCCTCGCGGAACTCAGGAGCCAACATCCCCTTCATAGCAGCTTCAATTTCTTCTATACATTCGTAGATAATACGGTAAGTTCTTATTTCAACGTCCTGTCTTTCTGCTGAGTCAATAGCCTTTTTATCAGGTCTTACATGGAAACCGATAATAATAGCATTTGATGCTGCCGCAAGCATAACGTCACCTTCAGTAATACCACCCGCTGCTGTATGGATGACGTTAACCTTAACTTCGTTGTTAGAAAGCTTTTCAAGCGACTGCTTAACAGCCTCAGCACTTCCGTTAACGTCTGCTTTTACGATAATATTAAGATCCTTTGTTCCCTCGTTGATCTGAGCAAACAAATCATCAAGAGATACTTTTGCGTTAGCCTTAAATGCAGCCTCTTTCTGTTTTGCCTTTCTCTGATCTGCGAGAGTACGAGCCATTCTCTCGTCTTCAACACCGTTAAATTCATCGCCCGATTCGGGAACTTCTGACAAACCAACGATCTCAACGGGAACGGAAGGTCCGGCTGATTTTATATTCTTACCCTTATCATCAAGCATAGCTCTTACGTGGCCAACCGACGTTCCGGCTATAACAACGTCACCAACGTGAAGCGTACCGGTCTGAACAAGAACGGTTGCAACAGGGCCTCTGCCCTTGTCAAGCTTTGACTCTATTACGATACCTTTTGCTCTTCTGTTCGGGTTAGCCTTAAGTTCCTTAACTTCTGCAACCAAAAGAACGTTTTCAAGCAAATCGTCTATACCCATCTTTGTCAAAGCAGATACGGGAACACATATTACGTCACCGCCCCATTCTTCAGGAACAAGCTCGTACTGTGTAAGATTCTGCTTAATATTGTCGGGATCAGCCCCGGGTTTATCCATCTTGTTAATAGCAACGATTATTTCAATACCTGCCGCTTTCGCGTGGTTTATAGCTTCAACTGTCTGAGGCATAATTCCGTCGTCAGCAGCAACAACAAGGATAGCAATATCCGTTGCCATAGCTCCTCTTGCACGCATAGCTGTAAACGCTTCGTGTCCGGGAGTGTCAAGGAATGTAATATCCTGACCGTTTACATTTACTGTATAAGCACCAATGTGCTGTGTAATACCACCTGCTTCTCCTGCTGTTACGTTTGCGTGACGTATAGCGTCAAGAAGCGAGGTCTTACCGTGGTCAACATGTCCCATTACACATACAACGGGAGCGCGTTTTACAAGGTTTTCGTCACTGTCTTCTTTTTCGTCAAACAATTTTTCTTCGATAGTAACGACAACTTCTTTTGAAACCTTTATTCCTAACTCATCTGCAACAAGGAATGCTGTATCAAAGTCAATAACCTGATTAACACTCGCCATAATTCCGAGTTTCATAAGTCTCTTTATCGTTTCAGCTGCAGTAACTTTCATTCTTACAGCAAGATCGCCAACGGTGATCTCATCCGGAACTTCAATATGAAGCTGTAACTTCTTAGCTCTTTCAAGTTCTGCTTTTTTGATCTTCTCAAGAGCAAGTTTTTCTTTATCTTTGTTCTTGTCGTATTTACCGTTATTATTCTGCTTCTTAACTTTCTTACGTTCAGCCGAGTAATTCATCTTGCTGTCGCTGACAAAGTTTTCAAGTCTTTCGTCGTACTTTGAAAGGTCAACGTGAGAACCTCTTGTATCAACAACTCTTGTACCCGCAACGTGATTACTCTGTCTTACGGCATCAGGAGCATCGGGAAGAACTCTTTCAACCTTAAGTTCTTGTCTGTGCTGTCTCTGCTGAGCAGGTTTCTTCTTCTGATGCTCTTTCTTTTTGTTGAAATTGTTATCCTCCTGTTGAGGTTTTGCAGTTTCCTTAACAGGCGCAGTCTTTTCTTGATTTGTCTGCTGTTTCTGTACGTTTACTTTATTTTCAACCTTAGCTGTCTGCACATCTTTTGCAGGTTTTGTTTCCTTAACCTTTTCGGCTACCTTTTCGGCATTTTCAACTTTTGCTTTAGGTTGTTCTTTGACTGTGTTTACGGGAGTTTTGTCTTCCGTATTTTTTTCTTCCTTCTTTTCTTCGGGCTTGTTTTCAGCCTCGTCAACAGCAACAGTAGCCTTTTTAGGCTCTTTAATCTTCAGTTCGCCGTCAATATATTTTCCAATCCCCTCAAACTGCTTTCCCATTGTCAAGTGATTGAATATAACGCCAAACTCATCGGGAGTCAAAACAGCCATATGCGTTCTGCCCGTCATTCCGTATGAATCTAAAAGCTCAATGAGCTCCTTACTCTTCATATCAAAATCTTTTGCTATATTACTAATACGGTATTTTTGATTTGATAACATAAAAGCACCTCTTTAAACCAACTTTTTGATCGCATCTGAAAAATTTCGATCAATGATCGCCACGGCAGAAACTAAACAACTCTTTCCGACAGCGTGGGATATCTCATCCCTCGTAAACTGAAGCTGTATATACTCTTGTTCGTAAAAATCACAACAGTTTACTAATTTTTTAAATGTATTTTGCGATACATCGGCGGCTATCAACACAAGTTCAACTTTTTTTCCCGATTTTATTTTCTCGGTCACAAGTTCTGTACCTGTAATTATTTTTCTCGCTCTGGCAGCCAACCCGAGCATACCAAGTAATTTATCATTACTCATTTTCGCTGAGTTCGCTTTCTAAAGCATCGTATACTTCCTCGGGAATTTCACATTCAAGACTGCGTTCAAAACGCTTGGCTTTTCTTGCCTTCTTGAAACACTGGACGTTTCTGCACACGTAAGCTCCGCGTCCGGATTTCTTTCCCGTAAAGTCTAATGAAACGCTTCCGTCGGGAGCCCTCACTACTCTGAGTAATGTTGGCTTGGGAAATGATATTCCACAGCCCGAGCATCTTCTTTCTGGTATTTTCTTTTTCGGTAGCGGCTGTCCCATTATAACCTCCGATTTTACGATCTTTATAAATGTTAATTAAAGTTCTGTTTTTATATCTATCTTAAAGCCTGTAAGTCTTGCGGCAAGACGGGCATTCTGACCTTCCTTACCAATCGCAAGTGAGAGCTGGTCATTGTCAACCAAAACCTTGCAAGAACGCTCTCCGTCGATAATTACCTGACGTACGTTTGCAGGTGACAAAGCCTCGCGAATATATTCTTCTGCATCTTCATGATACTTGATGATATCGATCTTTTCTCCGCAAAGTTCTTCAACGATCTCGGTAATTCTCATACCTCTGTTACCGATACAAGCACCAATAGGATCAACGTTTTCATCTCTTGACATAACGGCAAGTTTTGTACGTGAACCTGCTTCTCTGGACACACCCTTAATAATTACGGTTCCATCCTGAATTTCGGGAACTTCCATTTCAAAAAGTCTCTTAACCATTCCGGGATGTGTTCTTGAAAGAGTTACCAAAGGTCCGTAAGCTTCTTTTCTTACCTCTGTAACAAACACTTTAACACGGTCACCGTCAGCAAACTTTTCTCCGGGGATAAGTTCTGACTTAAGTATCTTTGCAATACTTGTTCCGGTGTCTACTATTACGTCACCGGTAACAGCATCTGTTCTTTGAACGACAGCAGAAATAATCTCTTCTTTCTTATCTTCGTATTCTCTGACTCTGATGCTTCTTTCAGCTTCGCGGATACCCTGAATAATAACCTGTTTAGCTGTTGTTGCGCTAAGTCTTCTGAAGTTTTTAGGATCAAGCTTAACCTCAGCAACACCGCCGAGAGCATATCTTTTGCTTATCTTTTTTGCATCTTCGAGAGTTATCTGAAGATTAGGATCTTCTACCTCTTCAACAATGTCTTTCAATGCAAAAACTTTCATATCTTTCTTAACGGGGTCAAGAACGATCTTAACGTTACTGTTTCCGCCCTGTTCTCTCTTGAATGCAGAAAGCAAAGCCGCTTCTACTCTTTCAAGCATATAAGTTTTGGGTATGCCCTTTTCTTTTTCGAGCATATCAAGAGAATTAAAAAATTCCGTGTTCATCTCATCACACGACAGTATAAAGAAAAACTCAATACTGTCTCCTCCATATATATTTTATCAGTTATTATTAATCAAAATTGTATACAGTCTTAATCTTTGAAACAAGGTTTTTCTCGAGAGAGAGCATATTCCCGTTTTCATCTATATTGAAAACAGAGTTCTCTTCGTCATATCCTGCAAGTATTCCCTTAATAACCTTTCTACCATCGTAAGCAGTAAATAATCTCACTTCTACATCCCAGCCAACACAAGCCTTGTAATGCATAGGGTTTTTCAGGTCTCTCTCAATTCCGGGAGATGATACTTCAAGTCTGTACGAACCTTCGATAGGATCAGCCTCATCAAGCATAGGGCTTATTGTCATGTGCACTTTTTCGCAATCGTTGATATTAATTCCCTCTTCGCTGTCGAGGGTAATTCTCAAAAACCACTCAGCACCTTCTTTTACGTATTCTACATCCCAAAGAACATAGCCTAACTCGTTAACAGTACCTTCAAGCAATTCCTTAACTTTACCCGCAATATTTTTCGCAGGTTTTGCAAATTGTTTTGACATATTGTTTTTCCTTTTTCAAAATAAATAATTCAAAAAATGTCCCTACATAAAATTTAGAAGAGTGGCAAAAACCACTCTTCTAACCTTACAATGCATATTATACCACAGTTTTCAAAAAATGCAATACTTTTTTCATATTTTCTGCATTTTTTCTACATTAAACTATAAGAGAATAATCTGTAATGAAGTTTATATCGTTTAGTGAATACTTCGAAACCACATCATCAAACACCTTAACGTCAACGATAAGATCTTTGATAAACACTTCAAAATCAGCCATCTTGCAGTATTCTAGTATATTCTCAAACTGTTCTTGATAATCAGATGAGTTATACGCTTTATCAACAAGATCTTTACGCATTACGATACAAATAACTTCACCGTCGTCTATCAGCTTATATTCGCCGATATTTAATTCTTTTGACGCAGCAGTAATTTCCTTACCATACACACTCACATCATTTGATGAAATGTAGTATCCGTCTTTATATACGTCCTTTTTCAAGTTCTCGTTATACTGTTCTTTTAAAGAATCAAAACTTTCTCCGTTATTAAGCTTTTTAACAATATCATTAGCTAAATCATTTTTCACTTTGCTTTCTTCAAGAGTCAAAGTTTTCTTTTTGTAGCTTTGAGTTTTATCGTCAAAAACAGGGTTGCCTTTATCGTCAAGTTCATATACGTAAGTATCATATATCATGATCATATCAAGTCTTGAATAGTTGTTCTTGAAATAATCATCAAGTTCTTTTTCATCTATAACTCTGTCACCGTTTTTCGCGTAAAGCGACTCGTATACAAGAGACGTCTTTTTCTTATTTTCATAAATCTCTTTGAGCATATTTACGTTCAGATTATAGTTTTTAAGAAATCCGTTTAATTCTCTTTTTGAACCGTACGCCTTGATTAAATCGTTAATAGACGTATCAATTTCTTTTACATCTTTTTCAGACAAAGACAAATTCATATCCTTAAAAAGCTTCTGGCAAACCAAAGAGTACTTTACGTCAAGCATAACGAGCTCTTTTAATACATCTTCGTTGGTCTTTCCCTCTTCGTTCTTCGTGTTCCAGTAACTTTCGGTATCATTAGCAGGAGTAACAAAGCTTGTCTTGTAGTATGAGAGCCAATATGAGTAAATATTAGCAGAAACAGTCTCACCTTTATACTCCATAGCAACTTCCACCTTCATGCAAGACGAAAATGCAACCAAAGTAAATACCAACGACAAAACCAGAGCAATAACTCTCATTTTTTTCATAATATCTTACACCGCCTTTATTTTAATTTTTCTTATTTTCGATCTCATCAATATTAATAGCCGCAGAGTGAACGATCGGCGTCCATTCAACTTTTCTGAAAAGCGCAATAAACAACGATATCGTACCGATTATATCAAACAACGGAAAAGTTAAGCAAAACCATTTCTTTTTGCTTAATTTTATCTTTTTTATTCGTTTGTATTCGATAAGATAAACGTAAACCGCCGTCAATACACTCGACATATACGCCAAAAATGTGCTCGTAAAGACAAAGAAAATAAAAGAAAACACTGAATTTTGAGGAATAACTATTCCAAAATCCTCAAACAGTTTTTGTATTATATTCGGAGAATACTCTTGTGTCAATCTTGCACTTCCGCCGAATATCAAAATAATCTTTAATATGTAAACCAACACAGTCTTTACAAAAGATACGAAACTCTTCGGAAGTACAACCGTAAGCATATCAAAACTCATAAAACGAAGCCTGATATTGTTAAAAATCAACTTCCATACCGGTGTAGTTTCTTTTTTGTCACCAAGATGTTTATTTGCCATTCCCTTTGTTACAAATATGTGAGAGAAAAGCTGCGGTCCTGTCTCAACAAGCGCCTGTAGGTGACCTTTTGACCAACGTATTCTCTGGCGAAACGCCGTTTTGATATCAATAGGCTGTTCATCATAAAATTCAGCCTTGTTATTATAAGAAATCTTGTATCCGTTTGCTACAGCATCAGCACAGAAGGCTCTGTCCTCGGTCAAACTAGTATAATTCCACCCGTCTTTTATAACTTCCCACGCAAACAAGAATCCCGTTCCTTGTATTCTAGTCGCAAGATGAAAGAGAGACCTTGCTCTGTGTTCATTTCTTATCGTTCTTATCCAGTGAACACCGTATGACGCCGATATCCAGTTGTCATCAAAATTCTTTGTATTTCGGTACGACGTTATGATCTTTTCACCTGCATCAAAAGACTCATTCATATTCTTCAGATAATCGCTTTTCAACAAATTATCGGCATCAAATATAAAGTACCCCTCAAACGCGTCTATTCCGTAATCTCTGTCTATACATTTTACAAGATACTGAAGTGCAAATCCCTTAGTTCTGTGGTCGGGATCAAATCTTTCATAACAAATAGCTCCTTGTTGTCTTGATACCTCTGCAGTATTGTCTGTACAGTTATCAGCTACAACAAAGATGGTAACAAGCTCTTGAGGATAATCTTGCTTTCTTATACTGTCAACAAGATTTCCAACTACTTTTTCTTCGTTTCTAGCCGCAACAAGTATAGCGTATTTATGATTGACCGTCGCTTTTTTGAACCTTCTCGTAAAAAATAAACCGGTAATCTTATATATAACCTTGAAACTGTATAACTCAAATATCCAGTTCCAAATGATATTGATCACATTAAATATCTTCTGGATAACAAATAAAATAACGTCACCCCCTTAACAAAGATTAAACTAGCATGAATAACATATTAACATAATACACACCAAAAATCAATACCCGCAATATATGCGTACTCTTAATCAACCGTTATTTTCCAAAGCCTCTTTATATTGGTCAAGAAATTTAGTTACGTATTCAAAAAGCTCTGTATCCTTATCTAATTTACAGCTAACGTACGGTTTTGAACCCAAGTTCATAAGAACTTTTCCCTTGTTTTGAGCAGCAATATACGTCCATGCCCCCGTATTCATAACGTAAGGATAAATAAGAACGTTTCCGCCTCTTTTTTCAATTTTACATATTCCGAGCGTTTCACCTAATTTTCTCAACAAAGATACCTTTATCAGATCAATAACACATTTTGGCATATCTCCGTATCTGTCAAGCAATTCATCGGTAATATCTCGCATATCTTCGGCAGTTTCTATCAACGCTATTTTTTTGTATACGTCAATTCTTTGCGAAGAAACACTGACGTATTTTTCAGGTATATATGCGTTAACGTTTAAATCAACCGCGCATTCTTTTCTGGGCGAAGTAATTTCTCCCTTTTCTTCAAGAACAGCCTCGTTAAGAATTTTCATATACATATCATAACCGACCGTCTGTAAGTGACCGTGCTGTTCGGCACCAAGTATATTTCCCGCACCCCTTATTTCAAGGTCACGTAAAGCAACTTTAAATCCTGCTCCGAATTCTGTATATTCTCTTATAGCCGACAAACGTTTTGTCGCAATTTCAGATAAAGCTTTACCCTTGGGGAAAGTAAAATATGCATAAGCTCTTCTGCTGCTCCTGCCTACTCTTCCCCTTATCTGATGAAGCTGAGCCAAACCGAATTTATCAGCATTTTCTATTATAAGCGTATTTGCGTTCGGTACATCAACACCGCTTTCGATTATGGTGGTTGAAATAAATACGTCAATTTCGCCCTCAATAAGCGAACGCCATAATTCACTTATAGTCTCTTTGTCCATTCTTCCGTGAGCTATAGCGATTCTGGCATCTGGAACCATAGCCGATACTCTTCTGGCAGCATAATCGATAGTTTCAATATTGTTGTGAAGATAGAATACCTGTCCACCTCGGCGTAACTCTTTCTTTATTGCCTCGGAAATAATCAGATCGTCATACTCTAAAACGTAAGACTGTACGGGCAATCTGTCTCCCGGCGCTTCCTCAAGAACCGACATATCTCGAATACCGCTCATAGCCATGTTTAGCGTACGGGGTATGGGTGTTGCGGTTAAGGTAAGTACGTCTACGTTTCTTGTTAAAGTTTTTAATTTTTCTTTATGAGCTACTCCAAATCTTTGTTCTTCGTCAATAATAACAAGTCCCAAAGCTTTAAAGTCAATATCTTTACTCAAAAGCCTATGAGTCCCGACTACAATATCAGTTTCGCCCCTCTTTATTCTTCGTATCACCTCTGCCTGTTGCTTCGGTGTCGTAAATCTCGACAGCATATCAATTTTCACGGGAAATCCGCGCATACGGGCAGAAATCGTCTGAAAATGCTGTAACGCAAGAATGGTCGTAGGTACCAATATAGCAACTTGTTTTGAGCTGTTAACAGCCTTAAAAGCGGCTCTTAAAGCCACTTCCGTTTTACCGAATCCAACGTCTCCGCACAGTAACCTATCCATAGGATATGACATTTCCATATCCGACTTGATCTCATTTATTGCAGACAACTGCCCGTCGGTCTCTTCATACTCAAATCCGTCTTCGAATTCTCTCTGCATAGCATCGTCCTTGTCGAAAGCTATACCCTTTTTGCGTAACCGTTCGGCATAAAGACTTATAAGTTCTTTAGCCATTTCTTTAGCTGCTTTTTTAACCTTAGTCTTGGCTTTTGTCCACTCACTGCCACCCATTTTTGACAGCTTCAAAGTACCGTCTTCCGATTTTGCGCCGATGTATTTCGCTATAGAGTCAAGCTGTGTGCAAGGCAGATACAGCATATCGTTTCCCGAATACATTATCTTAACAAAATCCTTTGTTATTCCGTCAAGTGTCAACGTATGAAGCCCGATGTATTTTCCTATTCCGTGAACGTCGTGAACAACATAATCCCCTTCTGTTAAATCAGCGTAAGAAAGTATCTTTTCCTGCGCACTTTTTTTAGAAGTTTTTTTCTTCTTTTTGTAAGCATCTTTTATCGAAAGTCCCGAATTTGCTCTCAAAGATAAACAAACAAATTTTGACAAAGTAAGTTCAAATCCGCCAACGACCGTATCAAATAATATACAAGGCACACCCTTCGGAAGCTGTGTATTACCGCTTATTCCCATTATTGCGGGAACACCCGAATCGCTTAGCATATTTAGCAAAGTCTTTGCTTTCTGCTCACTCTCGGTAAGTATTGCGATTTTATAATTATTTTGTACGTAAGAAGTCAGATCTTCAAGTAATAGAGGATAATTTTCAAAGTATGAGACCGTTTGTTTCGTTACAAAATTATATACTCCCGATAACTTCTTATTACCTATAGACGTTAAAAACGTATCGGTAAACAAAGTGGGATTTTTTTCGGTGTAATACTCAAAATCTGCCATTTTCTTTGAGTAATCGGCGTATTTAGGGCTTACACTTCCAATTTCTATGAGCTCTGTTTCATTCTGCGAATTTTGCCATTCATAAGCCTTTATTCTGTCTTTTACACCGCTATAGGAGTGAATAATACAAAAATATTCCTTAACGAAATAATCAAGCAAACATTTTTTATCTTGATAGATCAAGGATATATACTTATCAGCAAAAGAACATTCGTTCCCGGAAATAACTGTCTCAAGTTCACTCTTAACTGTTTCTTCCGCAGGTGTTCCGCTGATTTTTTTAAGATGGCTTATCAATACTTTTTTTAATTCTTCTCTCTTTTTTTTTGAGAGAATGACCTCTTTCGCAGGAATTATCCTCGCTTTGTTTATCTGTTCTATTCTTCTCTGAGTCAAAACGTCAAACGTGCCCATTTGCTCAATATCAACATCAAAAAAGTCAATTCTGAACGGTCTTTCAGCGCATGGAGAAAAAACGTCCAGTATTCCGCCTCTTACAGAATACTGACCGACACTATCAACCATATCAACGTGAATATAACCGTTATCGTCAAGAAATCTCGTTATATCGGAAATATCATACTGCTTATCAATATCGATATTTAAAACAGATTTTTCCAGCAATTCCAAAGGCATCGTATACTGCAAAGCCGCATCGGGTGTCGCCAAGATCACGTCAAATTCATTTAACTGTAAAGCATTTAAAACTTTAAGTCTCTCATGTTCAAATTCGTGCGATGCCGTTATGTTGTGAAAAACATAGTCGCGGTAAGGATAAATATAACACCTCTTACCGTTTGATTCTAACGTGTTTTTCAGCCTCTGCTGCGTTTTTTCATCAGGGGTAATAAGCAATACACCTTTACCCGTATCTTCCTTAATGTCGGAAACAATTTCTGCATAAAAGGCTTCAGCCGCACCCTCGCTGAGTCCCGTTACAGACAGAGGGTGCGGTCTTTCTGATGCCATTTGATTTAATGCGTTATTGAGAATACTTTTGTATTCTTTCTCGTATTTAATTTGTTGTGTAACTATACTCATATCAGTTAAATTTTTCCATAGCTTTGTTTGAATTTCCCTCTACCATAAGAGAGACACATTCGTGTGAATTTTCGATACACTTTGCTATGTTTTCCATATCCTCTTTAGGAATATTTCCAAGCACCCAATCAGCAAGGTCGTATTCGGGATTCGGTTTTGCTCCGACACCTATTTTAATTCTCGGGAAATCACTTGAAGACAAATGATGTATTATGCTTTTGATACCATTATGTCCGCCGTCACTGCCCTTTAATCTTATTCTCATTTTACCCGGTTGGAGAGATATATCATCATATATGACTATCACGTTTTCATTTGGGATCTTATAAAAATCCACAGCCTCTCTCACTGCCTCTCCGCTGTTGTTCATAAACGTTTGAGGCTTCATAAAAAGAACCCTTTTCGAGCCTATATTCACGTCACAAACAAGTGCTTTGAATTTTGCTTTGTTAACTTTTATATTTAACTTTTCGGATATATGATCAATCGCCATAAAACCTGCGTTATGTCTGGTTTTTGCATACTTTTCTCCGGGATTTCCGAGTCCTACTACAAGATGGGTAACGTTCCCCGTGTTCGTATTTCTATTGTTTTCAATTTGTTTAAAAAGGTCAAATATATTACCCATTTGCGTTTCCTCCGTTTTTTCATATCTGCACCAAATATTTTTATCAAAAAGCCAAAAAAGCGGTAAGTTGCAATATACACTTATTGCAAACTCCGCTTGATAATCTGTATAAACCTGAGTGATACCTTTATCTCTAAAAGAGGTATCAACCATTACCCTACAATTATACTACCCATTTGGTTTAAAAATCAATAGGATTTGTCAAATTATTCACAAAATCCAGTATATTTTTTCGTTAGAACTACCAAAATATTAAAAAGTTTGTAAAATTTGCAAAAAACTATGGAAATTTAATTAATAATATGATAAAATGTTGGAAGGTCAAAACAAAGTTTACAAAAAATATTTAAAATACACATTGGAGGTACTTTCAAATGGCAAAGAAGTATTGTTACCTTTTTAAAGAAGGTAATGCAAAAATGCGTGAAATCCTCGGTGGTAAGGGTGCTAACCTTGCTGAAATGACTCAGCTCGGACTCCCCGTTCCTCAGGGCTTCACTATCTCAACAGAGGCATGTACTCAGTACTACGAAGACGGCAGAAAGATCAATGCTGACATTCAGGCTGAAATCATGCAGTACATCGACAAGATGGAAGAAATCACAGGAAAGAAATTCGGCGATGCTGAAAACCCCCTTCTCGTATCTGTAAGAAGTGGTGCTCGTGCATCTATGCCCGGTATGATGGATACTATCCTCAACCTCGGTCTTAACGAACAGGTTGTTGAAGTAATTGCTGCTAAATCCGGAAACCCCAGATGGGCTTGGGACTGCTACAGAAGATTTATTCAGATGTATTCAGACGTTGTTATGGAAGTTGGTAAGAAATACTTCGAACAGCTCATCGACAAGATGAAGGAAGAAAAAGGCGTAACTCAGGACGTTGAACTTACAGCTGAAGACCTCAAGGTTCTCGCTACACAGTTCAAAGCTGAATACAAGAACAAGATCGGTAAGGACTTCCCCACTGATCCTAAAGAACAGCTCTTCGGCGCTGTTGAAGCCGTATTCAGAAGCTGGGACAACCCCCGTGCAAACGTTTACAGAAGAGACAACGATATTCCTTACAGCTGGGGTACTGCAGTTAACGTACAGATGATGGCGTTCGGTAACATGGGCGAAACATCAGGTACTGGTGTTGCATTTACACGTGACCCTGCAACAGGCGAAAAGAAGCTTATGGGTGAGTTCCTTATGAACGCTCAGGGCGAAGACGTTGTTGCCGGTGTTCGTACTCCTATGCCTATCTCCAAGATGGAAGAAATTATGCCTGAAGTATTCAAGCAGTTTACTGACATCTGTAATACACTTGAAAACCATTACCGCGATATGCAGGATATGGAATTCACAATTGAAGACAGAAAGCTCTATATGCTTCAGACAAGAAACGGTAAGAGAACTGCAAAGGCTGCTCTTAAGATCGCTTGTGACCTCGTTGACGAAGGCATGATCACAGATAAAGAAGCTGTTGCAATGATCGACCCCAGAAACCTTGACACACTTCTCCATCCTCAGTTTGATACAAAGGCTCTTAAGGCTGCTGCTCCTATCGGAAAAGCTCTTCCCGCATCTCCCGGTGCTGCTTGCGGTAAGGTAGTATTCACAGCTGAAGACGCTGTTGCATGGAATGCAAGAGGCGAAAAAGTAGTTCTTGTTCGTCTTGAAACATCTCCCGAAGATATCGAAGGTATGAAAGCTTCTCAGGGTATCCTCACAGTTCGTGGTGGTATGACATCTCACGCAGCCGTTGTTGCTCGTGGTATGGGTACATGCTGTGTATCCGGTTGTTCTGCAATCAACATGGACGAAGATAACAAGGTATTTACTCTCGCAGGTAAGAAATTTACAGAAGGCAGCTTCATTTCTATCGACGGTTCAACAGGTAACATTTACGAAGGTCTTATACCCACAGTAGATGCTTCTATCGTTGGTGAATTCCAGAGAATTATGGACTGGGCTGACAAGTACAGAAAACTCCAGGTTAGAACAAACGCTGATAACGTAACTGATGCTAAGAAAGCATTCGAACTCGGCGCTGAAGGTATCGGTCTCTGCCGTACAGAACACATGTTCTTCGAAGGCGACAGAATCGCTGCAATCCGTGAAATGATCTGCTCTGACACTGTTGAACAGAGAGAAAAAGCTCTTGATAAGCTTCTTCCCATGCAGCAGGGCGACTTCGAAAAGCTTTACGAAGCTATGGAAGGCAGACCTGTTACAATTCGTTTCCTCGATCCTCCGCTTCATGAGTTCGTTCCCACTGAAGAAAAGGATATCGAGCTTCTCGCTAAGACTCAGGGTAAGACAGTTGCTGACATTAAGGCAATTATTTCTTCACTCCACGAATTCAACCCCATGATGGGTCACCGTGGTTGCCGTCTTGCAGTAACATATCCTGAAATTGCAAAGATGCAGACAAAAGCAGTTATCCGTGCTGCTATCAATACACAGAAGAAACACTCCGAATGGAAGGTTCTTCCCGAAATCATGATTCCTCTTGTTGGTGAAGTTAAAGAACTTAAGTTCGTTAAGGACATCGTTGTTGCTACTGCTGATGCAGAAATCGCAGCTGCAGGTGTTGAACTCACATACAAAGTTGGTACAATGATCGAAATCCCCAGAGCTGCTCTTACAGCAGACGAAGTTGCTAAGGAAGCTGAATTCTTCAGCTTTGGTACAAACGACCTTACACAGATGACATTCGGCTTCAGCCGTGATGACGCCGGTAAGTTCCTCCCTGCATACTACGATACAAAGATTTACGAAAACGATCCCTTCGCTCGTCTCGACCAGAACGGCGTTGGTAAGCTCGTAAAGATGGCTGCTGAACTCGGTAAGGCTACTCGCCCCGACATCAAGCTTGGTATCTGTGGTGAACACGGTGGTGACCCCACATCTGTTGAATTCTGTCACAGAATCGGTCTCTCATACGTATCATGCTCACCCTTCCGTGTGCCGATAGCTCGTCTCTCTGCTGCTCAGGCTGCTATTAAAGACGAACAGTAATTCATAACTAAATTATAAAACAAAATTATCCGCTCGAAGAAATTCGGGCGGATTTTTTTAGTCAAGTTACAAATTTATTATTGCTTTTTTATTCTTATTATGTTATTATATAGAAAATAAATATGTATAACTGCTACCGAGTAGTTGAATGTTAATAAAACATTCGTTTGCACATCGTTAGGTCTTAGAAGATGCGCATACGAATGTTTATTTTTTAGGAGAGTTTAGAGTGAAAAACTATTTTTCAAAATTAGAAATCATCTTA
>JBGVPD010000060.1:0-4589 GCA_045126815.1 Eubacteriales bacterium | reverse complement strand
ACACTGTTTTATAACTTTTTGTCCTTTGTTATATATATCAACAACATCATATTCAGATATAAATTTAAGCGCCTCTTCGTGCGACGAAAAAGTAAACAATGCCATATCAAGACAATATAAGATCGACACGAATATATCATTTGCCGTCTCTTTCATAACCGACGTACTCTCATACCCCGTAAATGCTAATATGGTATCGGATAAAAGATCACCCATTTGTCTTTTTATTACGTTAAACGCTTCCTCGCCTATTATCCCTTGTCTCTTACCCTCAAACGACAAAGTACGGAAATAATCGGAAAAATCTATGTTGTCATAATTCAAGCTATTGTTGTAAAAATTTTTAAGCTCTTTCATCTTCATATCCGTCTGCCTCATACACATCAGCTATTGTATGTGACATTTCTCCGTTTTCCATTTCAATATATTTGATCAATCTGTCTATATCACTTTCACGCATTATTTCAACAGATCCGTATGCCTTATTCTCATAATAGTCCTTCAAAAGCCTTACAAGATTTCTGTCGGAGATCCTATCACACACCGCTGTCTTTACCTGAAAGAAAATATATATCAGATCCTCCAAAAGTGATGCGTAATTATCTTGATTTACAAATATTGACGTGCAAAATTCTTCCGCTAAAACGGGCATTATCCCTGCTCCGATCTCAACTCGGTCGCTTTCTCTTAAAGCGTTCTGTACCGAATTTGCAAGTTTGTTTATTTGTTTGACAGTTAATACTAAACCGTACTCTCCCGTCTGCGAATTCAGATCAATCAACGCCTGTTTTAACGCTACGGGATCTGACATCTGCATCTGATTTACATTTATAAGAAAATTGTTCTTTTGTTTGTTGTTAAAATACATAATCCTTAGCCGTATATCTTTGTTTTCTTTTCGTTTTTAGTATACCATTCAGTTATCTTAAAGTCAAGAAATGTTGTCTTTTTTGTACTGTAATTATACCATTATTATTTTTTACACGGCCTTCTTTTTGCTATTCATATAAGCTAATATTTTTACCTGAAATGCTTGACATATCTCTACCTAAGTGGTAAAATACCATAGTGTGATAAGAATTTTGTCACTATTAATTTAATATTTGCGGGTATGGCGGAATTGGCAGACGCGCTAGATTCAGGTTCTAGTCGGGGCAACTTGGTGCAGGTTCAAGTCCTGTTACCCGCACCAGCAGGCAGTGCCTGCACCTAATTTCAGGTGTAGTTACTGCCTATTTTTTTGCTTATCTCGGAACATAAAGTCTGTTTTAAACACTTGTACCCAAATACACAGTATATCCTTTTGGATGTGCTGTGTTTTTTTGTTTGTGCGAACAGGACTTGAAGGGGAAACGGTAGTGAATTGACAGTCCAGTGGACTGTCAAGAGCCGTGGAAGACCGAGCGCGCAGGTCGCGCGAGACCAAGTCCTGTTACCCGCACCAGCAGGCAGTGCCTGCACCTAATTTCAGGTGTAGTTACTGCCTGTTTTTTTGCTTATCTCGGAACGTAAAGTCTGTTTTAAACACTTGTACCCAAATACACAGTATATCCTTTTGGATGTGCTGTTTTTTTGTTTGTTGCAAGTTGGGGCTGCTCTTTTTTGAGGACTGCACTTGTTATATATATTATATTTTACGATATTTTACGCTCTGTCAATTAGAAAATGTTACTAACACATTATATTATTAAGATACTAGTATAGTTTTTTTAATAAAACAAAGGCTTGTACCAAAATTCACAGAATATTCACAAACGATCTCTTATATTTTGGTATACTTTTTATACTATATTTAAGCTAAAAATCATTTATAAGGAGTTATACATTATGGCTTTGACATACATAATCAATGGTAAGATAATTCTTCCCGATTCGGTCGTATGTGACAAATCCCTTGCGTTTGATGATGCAAGTGGAAAAATATGCGGCATAGTAGATAAACTACCTGCTGATGCGAATGTTATTGATGCAAAAGGCAATTACGTTGCCCCCGGACTTGTTGACATCCACATTCACGGATATCTCGGCGAAGACACCTGTGATGCTAACCCTGAGGGCATCAAAAAAATGGCCTATGGCGTAGCTAAAAACGGTGTTACTGCTTTTCTTCCCACAACAATGACCGTTGCAAAGGACGAGATAATTGCTGCTCTTAATGCCGTACGTTCTCTCAAAGAAGAAAGCAAAACTTGGGACGGCGCCGAAATTATCGGTGTGCACGCAGAAGGTCCGTTTATCAACCCTTCAAAAAAAGGCGCTCAGGCTGAAGAAAATATTCTCGTTCCCGACGCTGATTTTATAATTGAAAACGAAGATATCATCAAAATCGTTACTTTAGCACCCGAAATGGACGCAGAACACAAGTGCATAAAGAAACTTGCAGAAAAATCCGACGTTCTCGTTTCTATGGGACACACTGACGCTAAATTCGAAGAAGCTATGAGTGCTGCAAAAGACGGCGTTAATCACGCAACTCACCTCTTCAACGCTATGTCAGCCCTCGCTCACAGAAATCCCGGTGTTGTTGGTGCGGCATTAGCATCCGATAACGTTTCAGCAGAAGTAATTGCTGATACATTCCATATCAATCCCGGACTCTATTCAATAATTGCTAAAGTCAAGGGTGATAAGATGGTACTTATAACCGACTGTACCCGTGCAGGTGGAATGCCCGACGGTGAATACGATCTCGGCGGTCAACCTATATTCCTTAAAGGAATCGAGTGTCGTCTTGCCGACGGTACTATCGCTGGAAGCGTTTTGAAGCTCAACAACGCTGTAAAGAACGTTATTAATCACACTGACCTTCCTATATATGAAGTATTTAAAATGGCATCTCTCAATCCTGCCAATGCTATCCACTGTGGCGATCGCTTAGGCTCACTTGAAGAAGGCAAAGACGCGAACATTATTATTGCTGACGAAAACATTAATATAATGAGAACCATAAAGAAAGGAAAAACAATTTATGAAGCTTAAAGTTAATGCACCCCTCGATCCCGGCTTTATGCCCATGGCGGTAGTTTACCGTGACTTTGAAGCAGCAGTTAAAGCTGAGGGTGGAGAAAAACTCACAATCGGACTTGAAAGAAATGACGGACTTGTTTCCGTATTCACTATCGACGTGTTTAAGGACGGCACAGGACACGACGAAGAAAATCACGAGTTCGTTGAAAGAATAGTTAAAACACTTCTTTGGGCACGTGGTGGTTATAAGATCATCATCGCAGGTTCTAAAGTGATCGCAGATAAGATAAAAGCTGACTACTCCGCAGACGGAATCCGCGCATTTGACAACGATTTCATGTCAGGTGTTTATGAAGCTCCCTTTGAAGTTATCCACGTTCCCTTCGATAAAGCTCCCGTAGCTAACGAAACAGCAGCTCCCGTAGGTCGTCACCTTGACGGTTGCCGTATAGGTTTTGATGCCGGCGGTAGTGACCGTAAAGTAAGCTCTGTTGTTGAAGGTGAAGCTACATATTCCGAAGAGGTAGTTTGGTTCCCTAAACTCCAGAACGATCCTCAGTATCACTACGAAGGAATTATGGAAGCTATGAAAACAGCGGCTTCTAAAATGCCCCGCGTTGACGCTATCGGCGTATCAACCGCAGGTGTTGTTATCGGAAACCGTATCATGACTTCTTCTCTCTTCCTCAAAGTAAAGAACGAAAATCCCGAAGCTTTCGAAAAGGTTGTTAAGAACATCTACACCGATATCGCTAAAGAACTCGGAAACGTTCCGATAGAAGTTGCTAACGACGGAGACGTTACTGCTCTTGCTGGCGCTATGGATCTTGGCGACACCAACGTTCTCGGTATTGCTATGGGTACAAGCGAAGCAGGCGGATATGTTGACGGAAACGGAAACATCACAGGTTGGCTCAACGAGCTTGCGTTCATTCCTGCTGACTACAACAAGGATGCTATGGTTGACGAGTGGTCAGGCGACTACGGTTGCGGAGTTAAGTATTTCTCACAGGATGCAGTAATTAAACTTGCTCCCGCTGCAGGAATCGCTCTCGACGAAAACGCATCTCCCGCTGAAAAGCTCAAAGTCGTTCAGGGACTTATGGCAGAAGGCGACGATCGCGCTGCAAAGATATATGAGACCATCGGTTCATATTTCGGCTATGCGGTTGCTTACTATGCTCTCTTCTACGATATAAAGCACGTTCTCCTTATGGGACGCGTATCTTCAGGTGAAGGCGGTAACATTCTTTATACAACCGCTAAAAAGGTTCTCGTTGAAGAATTCCCCGAACTTGCTGAAAAGATCACTATTCATCTTCCCGATGAAAGCAGCCGTCGCGTAGGTCAGTCTATTGCAGCTGCAAGTCTTCCCAGCATAAACAAATAAAAAACACAAAAAACGACAAGTTTAAACTTGTCGTTTTTTTATTGTAAAACGAAAACCACGCTAAAAGTCTGTGTGGTTCAGTAAAGGCTATGCCGATGAATAGAAAGCAAATGAAGAGATAGCACAGAATGATTGTGATAAAGGCTCCCTGCGGAGGGAGCTGTCAGCGAAGCTGACTGAAGGAGAGTGCGTAACATTTGAATTAGAGCAAACTGTTACGTTGCGCAGGCTC
>JBGVPD010000059.1:0-6927 GCA_045126815.1 Eubacteriales bacterium | reverse complement strand
TAAAGTTATTTTTATTCCAATATTGTTAGTAAAAAGCGTTTGTTAAAACGGTGGGAGACAAGCCCCCACCCTACCAGTTAGGAGGGAAAGTGATTTTTAAAACAATTTTATTGGCGAAAATCGTATGAAATAGCGGGGCGTCGAGGTAGGGGTTCCCCAAACCGCACGTAGTAAGGTTTGGGGGTTCTCGTGGACGTCGCCCCCTACCAGTTAAAAAGGAAAGTAATTTTTAAACCAATAATATTGGCGAAAACCGTTTATAAAACGGGAGAACACAGTTCTCCCCTACGAGTTTAAATTCAAATGTAATTTTATTTCAATAACGTTGGTGAAAATTCCACTTTTGTTTTATTATATATATAATATACATAAAATTATTTTATTTATATGTTTACAAGATTGTAAAATAGTGGTATAATAAGTATAATTGCAGATTTATATCCTGATTTTCGAAACACTAATTATTATTTTTTGTTTATCGAGAGGTTATTATGCCAAAAAGATTAAAAGAATTACTGCAGAATAAGCTGTTTATAAAAAGAGTTGTTATAATTGCCGTTGCCGTTATTTTTATAATCGGCTACTCTTTGGTTGCTCAAAGGGGCAATTCAACTCCGATAACAAAGGGCCTTATTGCATCTTTGCTTTACCTTTTTACACTCGTTTTAATATTTGTTATATGGAATTTCGTTGAGAAGAGAATTTTACGCAAGAACGGCACCGAGATAGAACCGCTTATTGGTAATATGACTCTCGACATTCTCCCTAAGCTTTATATGCCCGTTATTATCAGCGATATGAACGGCAAGATCACTTGGTATAACAAGGCTTTCCGTATGCTTTCGGGAACTAAAATAAACTACACCGAAAAATATATCGACCAGATCTGCCAAAGCTCACTTGACGATATATTGAACCACGAAGATCAGGACGAGGGACTTGACGTCGTTGCATTTGATCAATTTTTTAAGGTTAAGGCTTATCCCGTTAAGACTTCAAACCGTGAATCCTGCATTACTATCTGGAATAACCAGAATAAGCTTAACGAAACTTACAACACTCTCAAAGACGAGAACACGATCATAGCTTATATTATGATCGATAATATAGACGCACTCTTACAGCACATTCAGGAAAAATACCGCGAGGTATCAAACGAGGTTGCTACGATCTTGAACGAATGGGCTGATTCGGTTGGCGGTATTTTAAAAGAATACCAGAGAGATAAATACATTTTTATTTTCCCTGAAAAGCACCTTGAGGAAATTATCGCATCAAAGTTTTCAATACTTGATAAGATCCGTGACGTAAGAGTGGGTACGGGAAACCGTTCGATTACAATTTCAATCGGTATTTCCTGTACGGGCACTTCACTTGCGGAAAAAGAAAGAAATGCTCAGGCGGCTCTTGATATGGCACTCCAGCGAGGCGGTGACCAGGCTGTAGTTAAGGTCGATAACGAAATGAACTTCTACGGCGGAAAGACACAGAGTGTACAAAAAAGAACGAAGGTTCGTTCAAGAGTTATTGCAAACGAGCTTATCTCGCTTATGTCCGAAAGCTCAAACATTCTTATTATGGGCCACGTTAATCCCGACTTCGACTGTTTCGGCGCTTGTATCGGTATAGCGAGAATGGCTATGTTCTGCGGCACAAAGGTTAACATTATAGTAGACACGAAAGATCCGACGATATCTAAGTGCTTTACGCTTTTGAAGAATATGCCCGAATACAAACATATGTTCGTAGGTTCGCACGAGGCGCTTGATTTAATTAATCACGATACTCTCCTCTGTATATGCGACGTAAATAACCAGAAACAGTTTGCTGCCCCCGAGGTTGCCGAAAACGTCGAACGCATAGTTTACGTTGACCACCACAGAAAGACTGCGGAATTTAAGATACAGCCTCTTATCGCATACATTGAGCCTTCAGCTTCATCTACGAGCGAACTCGTTGCGGAATTTTTAGAGCAGACGTTGGCAGTTGGTATGTTACCGCACGAAGAAGCAGATCTTCTTCTTTCAGGTATTATGCTCGACACCAAACACTTTGCAAAAAATACCGGTGTAAGAACGTACAGCGCAGGTTTTTATCTGCAAAACGAGGGCGCTAACCCGCAGATAGTTGAAAACCTCTTTAAATCCGACTTAAACGATTTGTGCCGAGAAGCTAAATTCGAGACAAACGTTAAGATATACAGAAACGCATTTGCGATCACAACAAATTCACTTAAAGAAACTACCGTATCAGATCCCGCCGACAGAGTTGCAGCGGCAAAGGCGGCTGACAAACTCCTTACAGTTGACGGAGTTATGGCATCTTTCGCCGTTTGCAAGATCGAAAACTCCGTATTCATTTCGGCAAGATCAACGGGTTCGGTAAATGTTCAGGTTATTTTAGAAAAATTAGGCGGCGGCGGTCACTTTGATGCGGCGGCTACTCAGCTTAAGGATATTTCAATAAACGAAGCTTTGTCTATGCTTAAGGAAGCAATTGACGAATACGCTGACAACACTCTTTAAATAACCTCTAACTCTAACCGACAGAAAGGATATACAAATGAAAGTTATACTCACACAAGACGTTAAATCACAAGGAAAAAAAGGACAGCTCATTAACGTATCCGACGGATACGCAAGAAACTTCCTCTTCCCCAAGGGCCTGGCTATTGAAGCCGACGCCGGCGCTATGAACGATTTAAAAAACAAGGAATCGTCAAGACTTCACAAAATCGAACTTGAAAAAGCAGCAGCTAAAGAAACAGCTGAAAAATTAGAAAAGGTTACCGTTAAGCTTCAGGCAAAAGCGGGTGCCGACGGCAGACTCTACGGCTCCGTTACAAGCCTTGATATTGCGGAAAACCTCGAAAAACAACATAACATTAAAGTGGACAAACGCAAGATCCAGCTCTCTGACCCCATAAAAACATTCGGTGTTCACTCTGTTACCGTTAAACTCTATACTGAAATAACAGGTAAAATAAACGTTGTTATTTCAGACGTGAAGTAATATGAATACAGGTGACATTTTAGGCAGAAAGCTTCCCTTTTCGCTTGAAGCGGAGCAGTCTGTAATCGGATCTGTACTCATCAATCCCGAATGTTTTGATGAAATAGCGCAGATCATATCAAGCGAAGACTTTTACCTCCCCGAACACGAGCAGATATTTTACGCTATGAAGGGTATGTACGCGTCAAGCAAGACGGTTGACGTGGTAACCCTTGCCGACGAACTCGTTAAGGAAGGTGTATACCAAAACACAGAAACGCTTAACAACTATATCAAAACGATCATACAGACAGTTCCCTCTGCGGCAAACGTAGTTGATTATGCAAATATAGTACACGATAAAAGTGTTTTGCGCCAACTTATAGACGCTTGTTCGAAGATAACGGAAAACGCATATTCCGAGCACGATGAAGTTAAAAACGTGCTCGATTCCGCCGAACAAAAGATCTTTGATATAGCTTCGGGTAACGAAACGAAGGGATTTACTCACATTAAGGACGTGTTAAAACTCGTTCACGACAACCTTAAGCTCCTTTCATCCGGCAGTGACGAGGCTCACGGAACTCCTACGGGATTTTCGGGACTTGACGATACTCTGGTAGGAATGGGCAAGGGTGACTTGATACTTGTCGGTGCTCGTCCCGGTATGGGTAAAACGAGTTTCTGTCTCAATATTGCTTCAAACGTTGCAAGTCAGACCAAAAAAACCGTTTGCATCTTCTCTCTTGAAATGTCTTGCGAAGAGCTTGTTTCAAGAATGTTGTCAAGCGAAGGAATGGTTGACAGTTATAACATTCGTTCGGGCAAACTTACTCCTGACGACTGGACAAACCTTGCTCACGCGGCAGACAAACTCGCCGAATGTGACATACTTATCGATGATACGACGGGACTTACGGTAACCGGTATGAAAGCCAAGCTTCGCCGCGTTAAAAATTTGGGACTCGTTGTAATCGACTATCTCCAGCTTATGCAGAGTGACAGAAAGACGGATAACAGAGTTAACGAAGTTGCCGACATCTCAAGAAACATGAAGATATTGGCAAAAGAACTTCGCGTTCCCGTTATTTGCTGCGCACAGCTATCCCGTGGTCCCGAAAGCAGAACGGATAAAAGACCTATGCTCTCCGACCTTCGTGATTCGGGTGCTATCGAGCAGGACGCTGACGTTGTAATGTTCCTTTACAGAGACGAATACTACAACACCGACAAGACGGGACAGAGTTCGGCTGAAGTCATCGTTGCAAAAAACAGACACGGCGCTGTCAGAAACGTGGAAATAGGTTGGTTGCCCCAGTTTACTAAGTTTATTACGATCGACAAAAACCAGATCGAACCCACGTAATATAAGATTTCTTTAACCCTTTTCATCGGGAGAAAAACAAATGTCGTTTGAAATTGTATCGGATAAAATCAAAAAGGCTGTCGATTTCTTTAATATGCTTAACGAAAACGATTCGGTTTTAGTCGGTTTCTCAGGCGGTAAGGATTCGGTCGTATTGCTTTATATGCTTAAAAAGCTTGAACCCTTTTACAACGTAAAGGTTTCAGCTCTTCACGTTAACCACTCCATCAGAGGAGAAGAGGCAGATCGCGACGAGAAATTCTGCGAAGAATTTTGCAAAGAACATAACATTCCTTTCTTTAAAGAAAGGGTATCGGCACCGAAATACGCAAAAGACCACAAAATAGGACTTGAAGAAGCGGCAAGGATACTTCGATACGATGCATTTCAAAGAATTGCAAAAACTAACGGCATTACGAAAATAGCGACTGCCCACACGTCTTCGGATAATACGGAAACTCTTATATTTAACATCACAAGAGGCACTTCCGCCGAAGGATTGAAAGGCATACCGCCTTTAAGAGATAACATTATCAGGCCTCTTATTTACTGCACGACTGATAATATACTAAAATGCGCTGAAAATATGTCTCTCAAATACGTAACCGACAGCACAAATTCCGATACGGTCTACACAAGAAACGGAATAAGGCATAAAATTGTCCCCCTTATAAAAGAAATAAACCCCAACGTCGAGGAAGCGTTTTCAAATATGTGCGACCTTATGCGTTATGACGTTGATTTTATTAACGGATTTGTCAAAGAAATAAAAGACAACAGTCCCAAAGCTCTTTCAAACCACCATTTTTCTGTTCTAAGCAGATATTTGATCAAGCTTTATAAAGAAAAATCAGAAGGCGCACAGCTTTCAAGCACTCATATTTTTGATATGATCACCCTCATAAAAGAATATGTATCGACTGACTGTAAATGCGTAAAACAGCTGTCATTACCGGGTAAAATTAATTTTGTTTGCGAACAGGATAGAATATATTTCCAAAGGGCAGAAAGAGATAAAGACGTAAAGTTAGAAAAACATGATCTGTGTTACGGCTTAAATGTTTTTGAAGAAGCTGATACTGCAATTTTTATATCGGAAAACGAAAACGATATAAACAAAGTGTTATCAAAAAATATTTACAAAAACTTTTTACACACTACGATGAAAAAGAGCGCGTTTACAGGTACAATATTTGCAAGAGGAAGACTTGACGGCGACACTTTCAGTTTTTCAAATATGACAAAAAAGGTCAAGAAAATGCTGAACGAAGCAAAGATCCCCTTAAAAGAACGCAAGATTTTACCTATGGTATGCGACAACGAAGGCATTTTTTGGATACCCTCTTTTCCATTAAGAGACAATGTAAAACCATCTTTAAATGACGATATTATTCACTTATACTACCTTAAACGGAGAGAAGAAAAATGAAAAACGATATAAAATCAATACTTATCGACGAAAACGAAATACAGAATATCGTAAAGGATATTTCAAAAAAAATCACAAACGACTATAAAGACCGCAACTCAAAATTGCTTTTGCTTTGCATTTTAAAAGGCTCGGTCGTATTTATGGGAGATCTGATGAAAAATATCGACCTTCCCGTTGAAATTGATTTTATGAAAGTATCTTCATACGGAAGCGGATCGAAAACGACGGGCAACATTAATATTATTCTCGATATCCATAGAAACGATCTGTCCGACGTTGACATACTTATCGTTGAGGACATAATCGACAGCGGAAAAACACTTTCTTATCTTTCCGAATATCTTTTACATAAGGGCGCTAAAAGCGTTAAAACTGTTACTCTTCTTGATAAACCGAGCAGACGCGAAGTTGATTTTGTTCCCGACTACACAGGCAAGATCATCCCCGATGAATTCGTCGTCGGTTACGGACTTGACTATGACGAAAAGTACAGAGCGCTTCCCTACGTCGGCATTTTGAAAAAAGAAGTTTATTCCAAATAATTTTTTGCGAAATTTTTGTCTTTAAGGGCATAATATATATTAATAAATTGCATTAGGTAATACTATCGGAGGAAACTAATGAACGGTAAATTAAAAGTAGGTATTTTTTATGTTGTACTCATCGGCGTGCTTATAATTGCCATTACGTCATTTTTAAGCACTTCAAAGAACGATGATTACAGTTACGGCGATATTTATGAGCTGTTTACATCAAAGCAAGTTGCAAAATGTAACGTTGGCAACGATAATATTTTGTATATAGAAACAACGGATAACAAAAAAATAACGTACGAGATAAGAGACGTTGCGATATTCCATTCAGATCTCAGCCCCATTATTCTTCAACAGCTTGAAGAGGGTACGATCACGGAATTTGATTATGAACCCATACAGAAAACACCTTGGTGGCTGTCATTTTTACCTTACGTTATCGTATCGGTAATATTTATCGTTCTTTGGTTATTCGTTATGAATCAGGCAACGGGACGCGGCGGAAAGATGAACAGCTTCGGCAAATCAAAAGCAAAGCTCAGTTCTGATGACAAGAAAAAAGTTTTGTTTAAAGACGTTGCGGGTGCAGACGAAGAAAAAGAAGA
>JBGVPD010000058.1:0-2907 GCA_045126815.1 Eubacteriales bacterium | reverse complement strand
AAGGGACATTTTACCTACGTTGAGGATAGTCGTAATATTGAGGGACAAGCCAAGCAGAATAATGGCAAATTTCAAAATCTTCTTGGATGTAAATTTGAGCCCCGATGCAAAGACTTTTGTATTCCTCAAAAAATGATTGAGAACCATACCGATGAACATTGCAATAACGGCAGAGCCAATAAGGTGGATAGGCAGCAGACTTTCAAGCCGGCACGCAAGAAGAGCCACACCTACAGATAATATTATTCCGGGAAAAACTTTTAATACTTTCATAAACAATCTCCTACTTTCACTTACACTTCTTGATTATACTACAGTTTTGTGATAAAATCAAATTATCATTTATTATCGGATGATAATATGAGTTAATCGGAGATTGTTATGTTAGATTACAGAGTGCTTACCTTTCTTGCCCTTTATGAAGAAATGAACTATCGCAGAACGGCGGAAAAACTGAATATGACACAGCCGGGTGTCACGCAGCATATTCATTATTTGGAGAATTATTACGGTGTGAAGCTGTTTGATTATGATGGACGGACACTATCAAGAACAAAGAACGCCCAGCGGCTAAAGCGTTATTTTGATAGCATCAAGGCAGAGGAAGCTGACATCCGTGAAAAGTTTATGCCCACAGATACCGTTCATATGACCGTTGGTGCAACCAAAACTATTGGCGAATTTGTTATCGTGCCGGAGATTCGTTCCTTTCTGCAAGAGCCAAACCATACGCTCGATTTGATCGTTGATAACACCGAAGTTCTTTTACATATGCTTGAAAAGGCAGAGATCGATTTTGCTATTATAGAGGGTGTATTTGACAAATCCAAATATGGCTACCACCTTTACAAAAAAGAAGCGTTTGTAGGGGTCTGTGCAAAAAGCCATCCTTTTGCCAATAAGACCGTGACCCTTGAAGATATTTTTTCAAAGGACATTGTGGTCAGAGAGCCGTATTCGGGAACGAGAACATTATTGCATAATGCAATTACAGACCGAGGTTTTTCCCTTGACAACTTTAAGCGTTGTATCTCTGTCAGTAATTTTTCCGTGATCTGCGACATTGTGGCAAACAACGGTGCGATTACCTTTGCCTATGAACCTATCTCCCGATGCCGTGACGACCTTGCCACTTTCTCTGTTGCAGATATGCAGATTAGTGGTGAGTTTAATTTTGTGTATTGCAATGAACGGGTCGCAAGGGAGAAAATAAACTTGCTTTTCTCCAGATAGGAGCTATTCTTCAAGACACAAACATTTATAAAAACAAAAAAAGGGGCAGACTTTACGAAATTAATCGTAAAATCTGCCCTTGATATCTGTTGAATTTAGTTCAAGTCTTCCCCAAAGGTCGTTTTTGGGAAATGATATCTTTTGAATTCCACCTTGAAAAATGGTATAACAAAACCCCGAAACCGTTGTGGTTTCGATGTTTTCCAAACCGATATCTTTTTCGGTTCGTAATGCGGTAGTTTTTTTATATTGATGTTAACTTGAATGAAAAAAATCCGAAAGCCGTTAGACTTTCGGATTTCCTGGCACGTCGCACCGAAAAAGATATTGTGGCGGAATCTGACCAACAAATTAGAATTGGCTTATTCCTTGCTTACCATTTTCTTCTGCCAAGACCTTGTGCCGCACTTTGGGCAACGCATATATCTGGTTCTGCCCATATGCATTGCCATATTCACGGCTTTATAGGTAGGTACATATCTGTGCTTGCAGTGCTTACACTCATAGTAGCCTGCCACCTGCTCAATACGCAACGCGTAGAAGCAGCCTGCCAAAAATAGAATAAAGCCAAATACGACAAGAGAAATCTTCAACCAAGTTTCCATTTGTATAAAGGCGGCAACAAAAATTAGGGTGAAAAGAACGATTGTAGCGGTGATACCTATAAACACTTCAACAGACAACAATCTTTTGTCTGCCTGTTCTTTCTGCTTAATCATATCAAGCAAATTATTTTCTAATTCTTTGTTGTAATTATCCATTGTAACTACCTCCCCACTTAATAAATCATTTACGGTGATTTTGAGCGCATCACACAGTTCAAGCATAATGGAAGAATCGGGCATTGCTTTTCCCGTTTCCCATTTTGATACCGCTCTATCGGTGATGTTCAGTTTTTCTGCCAACTGCATTTGCGTTAGGTTTTCCTTTTTTCTGCACTCGGCTATAAACTTTCCGATTTTCAATTGATCCATAGAATGTCTCCTTTCACTTCTAGTATAGACTATTAAGGGAACAAAGAACACGAACCGATGGTTGAGTGGGAAGAAATCAACCATCGGTAGGGTAAAAATTGACCGTCGAATTCTTATTTATCGAACGAATTATATTATATAAGTGCAGATTTTTCCACCTAATATTGCTCTGACATATAGTTCAAGTCCTCCCCAAAGGTTGTTTTTGGGAAATGATATCTTTTGAATTCCACCTTGAAAAATGGTATAACAAAACCCCGAAACCGTTGTGGTTTCGGGGTTTTTCGAACCGATATTTTTTTCGGTTCGTAATGCGGTAGTTTTTTTATATTGCTGTTAACTTGAATGAAAAAAATCCGAAAGCCGTTAGACTTTCGGATTTCCTGGTTGCGGGGAAAGGACTTGAACCAATGACCTTCGGGTTATGAGCCCGACGAGCTACCAACTGCTCCACCCCGCTATAAATATAGTGTCCATTTCTTGAGGACTTAATCATTATACCAAAAATTTTTTTTGTGTCAATAGTAAATTTTATTATTCATGCCTTTGTAATATCCTTTTTTTGTATATTAGTCAATGATGTGACACCAAAAATATAAAATAAAAAACGATATGATAATTAAAAGTTAATCGCAAATAAGTAGTTATTATACTAAATCTTAGTCCGCTTAATAACTCTTTATCTACGGAGGTATAGCTT
>JBGVPD010000057.1:0-45043 GCA_045126815.1 Eubacteriales bacterium | reverse complement strand
ATAACACGGTAGGGGACGGCGCCTACGACGTCCCGAAAATACAATTAACAGAGACAGGCAAAATTGTAGAAAAGTATTTATTGTCAATGATAATTATTGCGTGTATGTGGTCGGGCATTATGACATATTTATCTATCTTTATTCCTGGTATTCTTTCGCTTGACAATAAATACTTTTCTACAATTTTGCCTGTCTCTGTTAATTGTATTTTCGGGACGTCGTAGGCGCCGTCCCCTACCGTGTTATTATTCGTTTGTTTGATAAAAGCATTGTCTGTTTTTACTACTTCAGACAAAATTCGTTTTCTTTCCTGTGTACATATCGTTATAAAATATGCGCCGATGGAACTGTAATTAAAAGATTTTATTCTGATTGGTTTTCTTTTTGGTAAATTATCATTCATATCATTAATGTTTTGCCGTTAATGCAATCAGCTTCTTTATATCGTCGGGCTGGACTTTCGCCATGTGCGCTGAACGGTTGCGTGATATCGCACCGCACTTTTTACATTTATGTATTATAATAAAACCTTTTTTTGAATCTATCTCTGCTGTTATCGGCTCCATAATTCCACCGCATTCATTCGCTCTGTCGCCGGGGTTTACGTCTACATGCAAAGAATGTAAACAATTAGGACAATGGTTTCTCGACGAATACCCAAGAGGCTCAACCTCAAATCCACAATTCTTGCATATAAATCCATTATCATTTTTTGTAAAAATTTTCTTTTCCATTAAAAAAACTCCAAACATTTATTTGTATCATATATTCCATAAACTTTGCACATACTATCCATAAACCAAAATCTGAAAGGATATTAGTATGAAAAACAAAAAAATCATAAGACTTTTAACTTTGGTATTTGTCTTTGCTTTTTTAAGTGCATTAACTGCTAATGCCGTTGCCGTTGTAGACGAATCCGCGTATAACTTCTCAACAAACATCCCTGACTCTTCAGTTGACAGACGTGATGCAGACTCAGGTATACTCGACAACAATAACAACGGCACAGATAGCAACACCGACAACGGAAACGACACCACAACGCCGGAAAGTGACACTCAAACACAGACAGGCGCTCTTGACAATGCGTTAGGTGATGCAAGCAGTGCTCTCGACGATGCTAAAGACGATGTCGAAGACGCTGTTGACGATACAGCCGGAAACAGCATTATGGGTGTAGTTATTGCGATCCTTATTGCTGTTGCCGTTATTATACTCATCATTGTTATGGTATCAAAAAACAACGGAAAATACAATAGAAAATAAGAAATTTGTTTTAAAGCACGGACAATTAAGAACTTACTTCCAAGAACTCACACAAAACTTTAATAATGAATTTAAACAAGAGAGTTGATGGTTAATTCCCATCAACTCTCTGTTATATCTTTACAAAAAAATTCCCCGAAAAATTCGGGGAATTTTTATTATTTAATTAGTTGTTACCGTAAAGCTCGGAAAGTTTCTTCAAGTGTTCAAACTTCTGCTTAGCCTTAACTTCAGCATCCGCAAAGAGTTTTTCTGCTCTTTCAGGGAACTGCTGTGCAAGACGGCTGTAACGAGTTTCACTTGTAATAAACTCTCTGTAATCGCCGGTAGGTTCTTTGCAGTCAATTGTCAAAGGATTCTTTCCTTCAGCCTTGAGTGCAGGATTGTAACGGAACATCTGCCAGTAACCTGCATCAACCGCACGTTTCATTTCGAGCTGGCAGTTAGCCATTGTGCCCTTAATACCGTGCATTTCGCAAGGTGCATAACCGATTACGATCGAAGGACCGGGATATGCTTCAGCTTCTGCAAGAGCCTTGATAGTCTGGTTCATATCAGCGCCCATAGCGATCTGTGCTACGTATACGTAACCGTAAGACATAGCAATCTGTGCCAAATCTTTCTTACCTATTGCCTTACCTGCTGCTGCGAACTGAGCAACCTGACCGATCTGTGACGCCTTCGAAGCCTGACCGCCTGTATTTGAGTAAACTTCTGTATCAAATACCATAATGTTTACGTCTTCACCTGATGCGATTACGTGGTCAAGACCGCCGAAACCGATATCGTATGCCCAACCGTCACCACCGAATATCCATACGGACTTCTTGGAGAGGTATGTCTTTTCTGCAAGAATCTTTGTCTTGAGTTCGTTTTCACAAGGACAAGCCTCGAGCATAGCTACGAGAGCCTTTGTGGGTTCTTCGTTAGCCTTGCTGTTGTCCTTTGTCGCAAGATATGCATCGATAACAGCAAGTTTTTCTTCGTCCTTAACGCCTTCTCTGAACGCTTCTACGTAACCGATAAGTCTGTCACGAATAGCTTTCTGTCCGAGGTACATACCGAGACCGTGTTCTGCGTTATCTTCGAACAATGAGTTAGCCCAACCGGGACCGCGTCCTGATTCACGGTTTACTGTATAAGGAGTTGAGGGAGCAGAGCCACCCCAGATAGAAGAACAACCTGTTGCGTTGGAGATATACATTCTTTCACCAAACAACTGTGTAATAAGACGAGCGTAAGACGTTTCAGCACAACCTGCGCATGAGCCCGAGAACTCAAGGAGGGGCTGTTTGAACTGTGAGCCCTTAACTGTTGTTTCAGCGAAAGGAAGTTCTTTCTGTTTTACGTTTGCAACTGCGTAATCAAATGCTGCCTGCTGGTCAAGCTGTGTTGCCTGAGGTACCATTTCAAGAGCACCCGTCTTACAAGCCTTAACGCAAAGCGTACAACCCATACAGTCAAGAGGACTGATAGATACCGTAAACTTGTAGTTTTCGCACCCCTTACCGATCATAGCCTTAGGAACGAACTTTGTAGAAGCAGGTGCGTTTGCCGCTTCTTCAGCATCCATAGCGAAAGGACGGATCGTAGCGTGAGGACATACGAATGAACACATATTACACTGGATACACTTTTCGGGTATCCATGTAGGAACGTCAACTGCAACGCCTCTCTTTTCGTATGCTGCAGCACCCTGAGGGAATGAACCGTCTGCCATATCTTCAAATGCAGATACGGGAAGTGAGTCACCCTGCATCTTAGATACGGGGAAAAGAACTTCGTTTACAAACTTAACGAGTTCAGGACGTGTACCTGTTGCTTTTGCTTCAACAGTATCGTTGCCTACAGTCTTCCAACTTGCAGGAACGTCGATCTTAACAAGTGCGTCAACACCTGCATCGATTGCCTTGTAGTTCATTTCAACAACGGCTTCGCCCTTCTTGAGATAGGACTTCTTAGCCATGTATTTCATATATTCAACAGCTTCTTCAATGGGCATAATGTTTGCAAGAGCAAAGAATGCAGACTGAAGAATTGTATTTGTTCTCTTGCCCATACCGATCTCACGAGCTTTATCGATAGCATTAACGGTATAGAAAGAAATGTTGTTGTCAGCGATGTATCTCTTAACTTCTCCGGGAAGATTTGCTTCAACCTCTTCAGGTGTCCACTGTGTGTTAAGCAAGAACGTACCGCCCGGCTTAACGTCGTTTACTATCTTATAACCCTTAAGAATATATGAGGGGTTGTGACAAGCAACGAAGTCAGCTTTTGTGATATAGTATGAGGACTTGATGGGTTGATCACCGAAACGAAGGTGAGAAATTGTTATACCGCCCGTCTTCTTACTGTCATACTGGAAGTATGCCTGAATGTATTTGTCGGTGTGGTCACCGATGATCTTGATCGAGTTTTTGTTTGCACCAACAGTACCGTCACCGCCAAGGCCCCAGAACTTACAGCTTACAGTACCCTTAGGTGCTGTGTCGGGAGCTGCCTTTTCTTCGAGAGAAAGGTTTGTAACGTCGTCAACGATACCGATCGTAAAGTTGTTCTTAGGTGCATCTGATTTAAGGTTTTCATATACTGCGAATACGCTCTGGGGAGGAGTATCCTTTGAACCCAAACCGTAACGTCCGCCAACGACCTCTGCTTTTACTCCTTCTTTTGCAAGAGCTGCAACAACATCAAGATAGAGAGGTTCGCCAAGAGCTCCGGGCTCTTTTGTTCTGTCAAGAACAGCGATCTTCTTAACAGTAGCAGGGATAGCTTCAGCAAGTTTCGCTGATACGAAAGGTCTGTAAAGACGAACTTTAACAAGACCAACTTTTTCGCCCGTAGCGTTGAGGTAGTCAATAACTTCTTCTGCAACGTCACAGATCGAACCCATAGCGATTATTACTCTCTCTGCATCGGGAGCACCATAGTAGTTGAAGAGCTTATAATCTGTACCGATCTTTTCGTTAACCTTGTCCATATATTCTTCAACGATTGCAGGGAAAGCATCGTAATACTTGTTACAAGCTTCTCTATGCTGGAAGAAAATATCGCCGTTTTCAGCAGATCCGCGAAGAACGGGGTGTTCAGGGTTAATTGAACGAGCACGGAATGCAGCTACTGCATCTGTGTCGATCATATCTTTTAATTCATCGTAATCCCAAACTTCAATTTTCTGAATTTCGTGTGATGTTCTGAAACCGTCAAAAAAGTTTACGAAAGGAACTCTACCCTTGATTGTAGCAAGGTGACAAACTGCGCCAAGGTCCATAACTTCCTGAGGGTTAGAACCTGCCATCATAGCAAAACCTGTCTGACGGCACGCCATAACGTCTGAATGGTCACCGAAAATGTTAAGCGCGTGTGAAGCAACACAACGTGCAGAAACGTGAATTACACAGGGGAGAAGCTCACCTGCGATCTTGTACATATTAGGAATCATAAGAAGAAGTCCCTGCGATGCTGTGTAAGTTGTAGTAAGAGCGCCTGCTGCCAATGAGCCGTGAACGGTACCTGCCGCACCTGCTTCTGACTGCATTTCCATAACTCTTACGTTATCACCAAAAATATTTTTAAGTCCTGTCGCTGACCAAGCGTCTGTAAGCTCAGCCATAACACTTGATGGTGTAATAGGATATATGGACGCTACTTCTGTAAAAGCGTAAGACACGTGCGCAGCGGCAGTGTTACCATCCATAGATATCTTTTTTCTTGCCATGGTATTTCCTCCTGATTGTATATATATAGTTTAATTAATTTACATATTCTATGTTATTATAACACTTTTATAACAATATGTAAAGGCGTATTTATAATAAAATAAACATTTTTTATGAAACAACCTAATTTTTTTTACGGTAAAACTGTATGAAATACCCAAAAACTTTTGAACGATAAAAAAGTCTGTCAATCGGATTTATTCCAACGACAGACTTTATATAAACTATATTAAAAACTGCAAAGCGCAAAATGCTGCATATATACCGAGCAGTCCTATTCCCTGCCAACGACTTACCTTTTGCTTAATAAGTGTAGGTACGGTAAGAATAAGCATAACACAGAACATTATGGGGATATCAATTACCAAAGATGAATTTATACCGCCCACATAACTTGAAACGGGAACGTCAAAAGGACTTATAGTAACTGCAGCTCCGCTTACTAGAACCAGATTGAAAAGGTTTGCGCCTATTATGTTACCAAGTGATAACGAGCTATGTCCCTTTATAAGTGACGTCACTGCCGTAACAAGCTCAGGTAATGAAGTACCTAAAGCTACTATCGTCAATCCTATGACCTTTTCGGATATACCGAATTTTTCTGCAATTATGATAGCATTATCAACAAGAAAATCAGCTCCGACCGCTATAAGCGCAGCTCCCACTATCAACAAAATGATATCTTTTAAGAAGCTGTCTTTTGTGCCTTTTTCAACAGATTCAACAACGTGGTCTTCTCCGCTCTTTTGTTCAAGCTCTTCCTCGCTCGTAAGTGCGCCGACGGTCTCTTCAGCCATAACTGTATCAAGTGTTGCAGCACCGCTTCTTACCTTTACAACGGTAGTTACCATATAAGCAACAAACGTCGCAAGTAATATAACACCGGTTAAGCGAGAGAAAGTTCCGGATATATATGCGGTCAAGCAGTAAAATACTGCCGAACCAAAGAAAAACAATACCGGTACAAGCAAACTTTTTCTTGCCGCCTGACTCGGTTTTATTGCAATAGTCAAAGCCGCAATAAGTGATGTATTACAAATAATGGAACCTATTGCATTACCGTAAGCTATAGATCCGCTTCCCTGTAAAGCCGCGCCTGCTGAAACCATAACTTCAGGCAAAGTTGTTCCGATAGATACTATAGTTGCTCCAATCAAGATTTCGGGAAGATGGAAACGACGCGCAATTCCCGTTGCACCGTCAACAAACCAATCTCCGCCCTTTATAAGCAGTAAAAAACCTACTGCAAGAAAAATAATCGGTACTATCATTTTTAATTCTCCTGTTTTTGTTATTATGTTACACTCTCGGTATTATAACACATATTTTCACCAATGTACACACAAAAATTACATTTTTCTACATTTTTTACTAAATATTTTGTAAGAATTACTAACCATTTTAATACTGCACAATTTTGATAAAAATAATACAACAAAAAAGAAGTCCATCGTTGTTGCGATGGACTTCTTTTTTGCAGGGGCGAAAGGACGTAGGTTATGCGCGACCTACGCGCTCGGTCTGGCGGCTCTCCACGTGAACCCCCAAAACTTACTTCGTGCGTTTCGGGGAACCCCTATCAGTCCACCGGACTGTCAATTCACTACCGCTTCCCCTTCGAGCCCTTTCTTGGCGTGACCAAACGAAAAAGATATTTTCAGTAGATTGGCGTATAGCTTCGAACCTTCACATCTTTTAGTGAAATCGTTCGCCTACGCTTACGGTGAAATAATTTACTTCGTAAATTGTGAAATTTGATGCTATCGCATCAAGTGAAATTAAATCCACACACTCGCCGTCGAGGCGAATTTCACACGCCGTAGGCGTATTTCACATTGCGAAGCAATATTTCACCCACCCGAAAGGGTGGATTTAGTTGAAAAAAGCACTTGCTTTTCGCAAGTGCTTTTTTCTGGCAGGGGCGAAAGGACTCGGTCTCGCGCGACCTACGCGCTCGGTCTTCCGCGGCTCTTGACAGTCCGCCGGACTGTCAATTCACTACCGCTTCCCCTTCGAGCCCTTTCTTGTTAACCAATTACGAAAAAGAAGACTATCGCTATTGCGATAGTCTTCTTTTTGGCAGGGGCGAAAGGACTCGAACCCTTGACATGCGGTTTTGGAGACCGCCGTTCTACCAACTGAACTACACCCCTATTTCTTTTTGACTACGGTATTATATCACACTTTTTCTTAAATTGCAATACCTTTTTTCCATTATTTTATCCTTTTACGGTGAAATAATCATTCACAACAAAAGCCAACAATCCCCCGATATCATATTCCTCGTCTTGTGTGAGCATAACCCGACCTAAACAGATAAGAAATCTTATATTTATGAACGATGCAGTGAAACAAAGCGTTTAGGGGAAGGGTTCAAAGGGAGGGGGGAATCGCAACCCCTCTCCCTTTCGGCGTCTTCTTTGGTTACTTTCTTGACGAAGCAAGAAAGTAACATAAAAAAGAAAAGATATTTTATTTACCAACTAATAACATTGGTGAAAAAGAAAAAACGCTAACGCGTTTTTTAGAGAAGCACAATTATGTCAGGGACTTCGTCCCCGAACCCCTAACAAAAGGCGCGCTTTTGAAAAAGCGCCCTCTTGACTCCAGCCAAAACTTCTAAAAAACAAAGTTTTGCTAATATGGTGGGGATTCTCGTAATAGGGGTTCCCCGAACCGAATGAAGTGAGGTTTGGGGGTTCTCGTAATAGGGGTTCCCCGAACCGCACAGTAAAACAATTTTTTAAACCATATAATTTTATCGTTAATTCTGTTACATAAAAAAGCTGTGTAAAAACACAGCTTCTTTTTTTATTTAGCTTTTTCCGCCATTACATTTTTAACTATCTTCTTCTGATACAAATTTACCATAATAGCCGACTTGCCATACTGCTCTTCAAGACTTTCAATAGAGGCTACTCCGTATTCCTTGGCAAGTTCTCCTGCACCTTGTTTATATTCATCATCGCTTATGGTTATTTCGTTTTGTCTTACCGTATGATACGTTATTATCATTGTACCAACGCTTTCTTCGGCCGACTTGCGAACTGCCTCCCTTAGTGCCTTTTCGTCTGCCAAGCCGCCACTCTTTGCATATTCATCAAGCGTTATCTTATAATAACTAGCTATACTTTGATAATATGCCATCTCCTGATCGTACAACTTGTTTACTTCCTTCTCTGGAAGCTTGTTGATCTTACACGACTTTACGTAGTTTTCCCACAAAAGCATTTCAGAGTAATATCCTTTTAAATATTCCTCAAATTCTGCTATAGTCTTATATTCTGTGCCAAGTTTTTCGATCATTTCATCTGTTAGATCCGGCACCTTAAGTTCGTGAATCTTGTTAATTGTAACGGTAAATACAACTGCCTTTCCGGCTTGATCCTTTGAATGATAATCTTTAGGAAACGTCAATTCCAAATCAAATTTATCCCCGATATTCTTTCCAATAAGCCCGTCTTCAAATCCGGGAATAAAATTACCCGAACCAATCACTAAGTCATAACCCTTAGCACTACCGCCGTCAAACACTTTTCCGTCAATCTTTCCTTCAAAGTCAAGATTTACACTGTCGTTCTTTTGTACCGCTCTATCCTTTATCTCCGTCTTTACAGTATTTTGAGATGCTATGTCGCCCTTCGTCTTTGCTATATATACGTCAACGGTCGCTTGATCATACGTAGCCTTTGACAAATCTCCCAACTGTACGTATTCACTTAAATCGTAGTCAAAAGGAACCTCTTCCTCTTCAGTTTTATCCGTTCCGTTTTCTGTTCCGTTTTGCTTTGTATCATCCGGAAGTTTTGCAGTATCGTCTGCCTTATTGTTTCCAAAAAATATATACATAAACGCACCCAAAAACAACACCATAAGTCCGAGCGTTGTAATAATCTTTTTCATAATCTTCCTCCAATTAATCTTTTTTACAGCTTATTATACCCCTATTTCCCCTTCTTGTCAATTATCCCTATAACTAAAAACCAAAAAGGTGTATAGGCTAGTGCCCATACACCTTTTCATTTTTACAGTTTAGTCTTCAATTGTCTTTCTCTTTTTAGAGATCACAACACCTGTTGCAACGATTGCGAGGATCGCAACTACTGACAAGTAGATGAGTGTTGAACCTGTCTGAGGACTTACTGTTGTAAATCCAACAAGCTTATCTTCATCAATTGCACCTGTCGTGTAGTAAGCAATTGCTGTGATTTCATCGCCTTCGTAGTCAGGATGTGTTGCGTATACCTTACCGTTGATAACAATGTCTTTACCGATACCTACGCCAACGCTACCCCACTTGATACCGTTCTTGCCGACACCGTATACATTGTCAACTTCGCCTGCCCAAAGTCCAATCCAAACACTACCTGTAATAGTATTCTTCTTGTTGGTTGCCGTGGGTTTGGTCGTACCGCAAACAGTACCGATCTTACCGCCGCCGATACCGATAGTTGCACTACCGGTATTAGGACCGTTCCATGTACCGCCTACTACCATTGCCCACTGACCGCCGTTAATGGTCAAGTGTGTATTCTTCTTGAAATCCTGATATCTGCCACCGCCGGCGATAGAAGGATAAATCTCAACTCTCTTTTCTTCATCGGGGTTAGTATCAACTGCAACGGATGATACGCAGTATCCCATTGTGAGCTTATTGCCTGCAGCAGCAATAAGTGCTCCGTTGTCAACGCCCTTACCGTTCTTAGAGTTGTATCTGTGTTCAATAACTACTGCATCCCAAACTGTGGGTGACTCAATTTGAACTGCCAAGCCAACTTCTGTACAGTCAAGAACGACCTTAGCGCCCTTCCATCTGTAATCAACACCGTCGTATACAGATGTGATCTTGATTGTCTTAGTTCCGCTTGCAGGTGAACGGAATTCAGCGAACGCACGTCTCATACCGTCCGTAGCGTTAATTACGAGAGGTTCGCAAACTACGATCGTACCGCCTTCTTCGATAATCTGGTTACCGTTCTTAGCGAGTGCAAGGTAGAGTGCCGACTTCTTGTAAACTGATGTTACAAACGTGCTCTGGTCTTTGGGAAGTCCTGAGTTTGTTCCACCGTTTGCCTTTATGTACGCAAGTGCCTGTGCACGTGTTGATGCATAGTCAGGTGCGTTACCGAGTGCGTTTTCGGGAGATGAACCGTCGCCCTTACCTCTTGACGTTGTTGCAACGTAGATTACGGGGCCGTGTACTCCGGGTTGACCTTCGCCTGTTGCATTTACTGTTGTCCAGTACTTAATATCTTCTGCAAAGATTGCTGAACGTACATAGTTAAGTGTTGCATCCTTAGGCTGTGCATCCTTGGTAGCATCGGTGTAATGGTAACCCCAAGCTTCGCCAACGTATGCATCTTCGGTTACATTTACTGTAATCTTTCCTTCGATACCGTAACGGTTTGCACCGTAAAGCTTAACTACTTCTGCATTACCCTTAATGTTGATGTTTACGTCACCTGTAAGGATAGGCTTAATTACTGTACTGTCGTCACGACATGTACCAATAAGTCTTGTAATCTTACCGCCTTCAACGGTTATATTTACATTACCCTTCTTATGTCCGTGTGAAATGTATTCTGTCTTTCCGTCTGCCAACTTCTTAGTTTCAGATCTACCGTAGTTACCGCCGATAACTGTTCCCCATGTACCGGACTTGATTGTAATGTTCGTATCACCATCCTGGGTTACGTATCTGTGTCCGCCTACTATGTTGATGTAGCTTTCTGACTTAGTTGTGTGTGAGTCAACAGGAATTACGTTAATTCCTTCACCGAATACTGTTGTATTACCGTTTACAAAGAACATTGTCTGGCTTCCTACACCTGTGCTCTTTGATGAGTTGTATCTGTATTCAATGTCAATGTTTTCCCAAATCATAGGAGACTTAACGTTTACGGATACAGCTATGTTTGTTCTGTCAATAATGAGCTTAGCGCCCTGTTCTCTGTAATCTACACCCTTGTCAACGTTTGTAATTGTGATTACACCCTTACCTGTTCCGGGCCACTCGAAGTCACCGTTTGTTGTAGGTGCTGCGAGTGAGTTAGTCGCGTTAATTGTTGTAGGTCCAACAAGTACGAGTCTGCCGTCTTCGTTGAGAAGGTTAGATGTGCTCAATGCACGGTAAAGTGCTGATTCTTTATAAAGTGACTTGTAAGAATCAAATTCTTCTTTCTGTGCTTCTGTTCTCTTATCTGCAGGAATTGCAAGGAGTTCAAGCATTCTATTGTACTTCTTGTTGTAGTCTGCTGTCGCACCCATTGCATTTTCGGGAGATGAACCGTCGCCTTTTCCTCTTGCTACGTCTGCAATATATACTGTGTAGAATGAAGGTTCAGGCTGATCTTCAATGTTTCCATAAGGAGTTACATTTGTCCAGTACTTAACTTCATCATCACGGATAACCGATCTGTCATAAGCGATGTATGAGTTTTCGGGAGTTACCTTGTTATATGAACCCCAAGCCTTTGTTACACGTGTAGCAGGCTCGGTGATGTGAACAATAATCTCACCTGTGGGCATCACGTGGTTTGTACCGTATACAGCGCTTACTTCGCCACCGAAAATATTGATGTTAACGTTACCGTCAACCTGTGCCATAAGTGCTGTATCTAAGGGGTTACTTGTACCGCAGATCTGTGATACCTTACCGCCGTTTACCGTAATGTTTACATTACCCTTAATTGAACCGTAATGGTCTTCGCCGGATCTTGTTCCGTAACATGAACCAAATATCTTGCCCCATGTACCCGAATTAATTGTAATGTCTGTATCAGTTGCTATAGCAGTCTTAGATGCAAGTCTGTCATATCCGCAGAGTGCAGGATATTTTTCAATCTTCGTTCCTGTTGTAATATCGTTTGCTGTTACTACAACGTTATTTCCCATAACGGTCTTCTTACCGTAGAACGAAATCAACGCTACGCCGTAGTCGCCGTTACCGTGAGTTCTTGATGAGTCGTACTTAGCTTCGATATTAATGTTTTCCCAAACTGTGGGAGCTTTAATTCTAAGGTTAATACCTATTTCAGATGTGTCAAGAACGATCTTAGCGCCCTGTTTTCTGTAGTCAACACCCTTATCTACACTTGTGATTGTAATTGTGTTGCTACCTGCATTAGCGCCCCAAGGGAATTCGGAATAAGATGTTCTCATGCCGTCTGAAGTGTCGAACGTAAGTTCGCCAACTACTACGATCACACCGCCGTCTTTAACGATAGCCTGGTTGTTAGACATTATAGCCTTGTAGAATGCATGTTTCTTGTATCCTACGTTGAGCTTACCGTCTTTTTCTGCGGGATCGTAACCAGCGTCGTGGCCCATTACGTTTTCAGGAGATGAACCGTCGCCCTTACCCTTAGCTTCGTTCGCAATATAAATTGTGTACTGAACCTTTTCGGGCTGTTCGTCAATTTCACCTGTTGCATTTACGTCATTCCAGTACATTACGTCGTCGTCACGGATAACCGATCTGTCGTATGTAATTTCTGAGTTTTCGGGAGTTACCTTGTTGTATGCACCCCAAGCTCTTGTTACACGTGTTGCGTTTTCGCTGATGTTAAGTGTAATCTTACCTGTGGGAGCAACATGGTTTGTTCCGTAGATAGAACCGATTTCGCCGCCGTTGATATTGATGTTTACGTTACCGTCAACCTGTACTGTAACTGCGGGATCTGCAGGTGTACTTGTACCGCAAATCTGTGTTACCTTACCGCCGTTTACTGTGATATTTACATCACCCTTAATTGAACCGTACTGGTCGTTACCCGACTTCATACCAAAGGATGAACCGAATATCTTGCCCCATGTACCTGAATTAATTGTAATGTTTGTATCTGTTTTTACGGGAGTCTTTGAACCCATTCTGTCATATCCGCAGAGTGCAGGATATTTTTCATATTTGGTTCCTGATGTTATGTCGTTTGCTGTTACTACAACATTTTCACCGATAACAGTCTTCTTACCGTAGAATGAGATCAATGCTACGCCGTAATCGCCGTCACCGTATGTTCTTGATGTATCGTATTTAGACTCGATGTTGAGGTTTTCCCAAACAGTAGGAGCCTTAATTCTGAGGTTGATACCAACCTTAGACGTATCGAATACTACCTTTGCTCCGCCGTTTTCTTCGAGTCTGTAATCAACACCCTTATACTTACTTGTAATAGTAATTGTGTTGTTACCTGATGCTGCATTCCAGGGGAATTCTGAGTACGAAGCTCTCATACCGTCTGCTGTATCGAACGTAAGTTCGCCAACTACTACGATAGCTCCGCCTTCTTTAACGATAGCCTGGTTGTTAGACATTATAGCCTTGTAGAATACGTGTTTCTTGTATCCTACAAATGCATCTCCGTCTTTTTCTGCAGGATCGTAACCAGCATCATGTCCCATTGCGTTTTCGGGAGATGAACCGTCGCCTTTACCCTTAGCTTCATTTGCTACATAAATTACGTATTCTGATTTTTCGGGCTGGTCTTCAACGTTACCGTTTGCATTTACATTTGCCCAATACAATACGTCGTCGTCACGGATAACCGATCTGTCGTATGTAACTTCTGAATTTTCGGGAGTTACCTTGCTGTATGAACCCCATGCTTTTGTTACACGTGTTGCGTTTTCGCTGATGTTAAGTGTAATCTTGCCTGTGGGCATAGTGTGGTTAGTTCCGTAGATAGAACCGATATCACCGCCGTTGATGTTAATTGTTACGTTACCGTCAACCTGTGCTGTGATTGCGGAATCTGTAGGTGTACTTGTACCGCAAATCTGTGATACCTTACCGCCGTTTACTGTGATATTTACATTACCCTTAATTGAACCGTACTGGTCGTTACCCGACTTCATACCGAAGTTTGAGCCGCATATCTTGCCCCATGTACCTGAATTAATTGTAATGTCTGTATTTGTATTTACAGCGTTCTTGGAAGCCATTCTGTCATATCCGCAGAGTGCAGGATATTTTTCATACTTGGTTCCTGTTGATATATCGTTTGCTGTTACTACTACTTCTTCACCGATAACAGTCTTCTTACCGTAGAATGAAAGCATCGCTACGCCGTAGTCACCGTCACCGTGTGTTCTTGATGTATCGTATTTAGCTTCGATATTGAGGTTTTTCCATACTGTAGGAGCATTAATTCTGAGGTTGATACCAACCTTAGACGTATCGAGAACTACTTTTGCTCCGCCGTTTTCTGCAAGTCTGTAGTCAACACCGTTGTGCTTACTTGTAATAGTAATTGTACTTGTTCCTGCAGCTGCATCCCACGGGAATTCAGAAAGCGTCGTTCTCATACCGTTTGCAGTATCGAATGTAAGTTCGCCAACTACTACGATTATACCGCCTTCTTTTGCAAGTTTCTGGCTGTTAGCCATTATCGCTCTGTAGAATGCGTGTTTCTTGTATCCTACAAATGCATCTCCGTCTTTTTCGTAAGGATCATAACCTGCTGCATGACCGATTGCGTTTTCGGGAGATGAACCGTCGCCTTTACCCTTAGATTTATTTGCTACGTATACTACGTAGTATTCTTTTTCGGGCTGGTCTTCAACGTTACCGTTTGCATTTACGTTTGCCCAATACAATACGTCGTCGTCACGAATAGCAACTCTATTGTATGTAACTTCAGAGTTTGCGGGAGTAACCTTATTGATTGAACCCCAAGCTCTCATTACACGTGTTACGTTTTCACTGATGTTAAGTGTGATCTTGCCTGTAGGAAGAACATGGTTTGTTCCGTAGATCGAACCAACTTCTCCGCCGTTGATGTTAATTGTTACGTTACCGTCAACTTGTGCAGTTACCTTTGTATCGCTTGTTACACACGTACCGCAGATCTGTGCTACATAACCGCCGTTAACTGTTACGTTTACGTTACCCTTAAGTGAACCGTACTGAACACCGCCGGCAACTGTTCCGTATGTTGCACCAAAGATATTGCCCCATTTACCGGAATTAACAGTGATATCTGTATTCGCTGATACGGGAGTTGCGGAAGCCGTTCTGTCATATCCGCAAAGTGCAGGATATTTTTCATACTTAGTTCCTGTTGAAATATCGTTTGCTGTTACTACAACGTTATTTCCGATAACCGTCTTCTTACCGAAGAACGAGATCATAGCTACGCCGAAGTCACCGTCGCCGTGTGTTCTTGATGTATCGTACTTAGCTTCGATGTTAAGGTTTTCCCAAACTGTAGGAGCCTTAATTCTGAGGTTAATACCATACTTCGATGTGTCAAGAACGAGTTTAGCACCCTGTTCTCTATAGTCTACATTATTATATACACTTGTAATTGTAATTGTTTCAGTACCAACACCTGCATCCCAGTGGAATTCTGAGAATGACGTTCTTACTGCGTCTGCTGTGTCAATTGCAAGTTCGCCAACGATTACGACTGTACCTCCGTTTTTAACGATGTACTGTTCGTTTGCCATCATAGCCTTGTAGAATGCGTTGGACTTGTATGCACTAGCCTTCGTAGGATCATAATCCTTGTCGTGTCCCATTGCATTTCCGGGAGTTGAACCGTCGCCCGCCCCCTGGGATACACTTGCTATATAAATAACAGATTTATCGCCCTGAACGGGAGGTTGGGGAGGAGGTGTCACGGGAGTATTGCCCTGAGGAACTGTTGTTGCCCAGTAAAGAACATCTTCTTCTGCTACTGCCGCTCTGTCGAAGGTGATTGTAGAGTTTGCAGGTGTTGTCTTGTTGTAAGCACCCCAAGCATTCTTCATACCTGTTACATTCTTACCGACAGTTGCTGTAATTGTTCCCGTAGGAGCTGTATGGTTCGTTCCGTAAAGTGATACTACTTCACCGCCGTTAACTGTAATTGTTACGTTACCGTCAACTTTAGCTGTTAAACTTGTATCGATTACAGTAGCTGTACCGCAGATCTGTGCTACCTTACCGCCGTTAACTGTAATGCTAACGTTACCCTTAATAGAACCGTACTGCGTTGCACCGCTCTTTGTTCCGTAACATGAACCGTAGATCTTACCCCATGTACCGGAATTGATAATGAGTTCAGGGTTTGCTTCAACTGCACTGCCCGAACCAATTCTGTCATATCCGCAAAGTGTAGGATACTTAGAAATCTTGGTTCCTGTTGAAATGTCACTTGAAGTTACAACAACATTATCACCAATCGTTGTCTTCTTGCCCATAAACGAAAGCATTACTACACCGAAGTCACCGCTTCCGTTTGCTCTGGACGAGTCGATCTTGGTTTCAATATTAAGATTTTCCCAAACTGTAGGAGCCTTAATTCTAACGTTAATACCAACCTTAGATGTATCGAATACTACTTTAGCTCCTTTTGTTGTTCTGTAATCTACATTATTATATTTACTTGTAATTGTAATTGTCTTTTCGCCTGCATCAGCTTTCCAGGGGAACTCGGAGAGAGTCTGTCTCATGCCGTCGCATGTATCAAACGTAAGTTCGCCAACTACAACGATCGTACCACCGTTCTTAACGATGTACTGTTCATTTGCCATTATAGCCTTGTAGAATGCATGTTTCTTGTATCCTACGTTAGCTGTTCCGTCTTTTTCTTCAGGATTGTAATAAGCATCATGTCCCATTACGTCATTGGGAGTTGAACCGTCGCCTTTACCCTTAGATACGTTTGCTATATAAAGGATAGATTTATCAACTTCTGCCGGAGGAGGTGTGGTGTTTTCAACAGCCTCAACCGTTGCCCAATATTTAACCATATCTTCGGTAGCAACCGTTTTATCGTAAGTAACCTTTGAACCGACATACTTGCTTCCACTCAGTGAACCCCAAACTCTCGTCAAGCCTGTTACACCTTTTGCGATAGTTACGTGAAGAGTTCCTGTCGCGGGTTTGTAGTTAGTTCCATGAATTTGCTTAACTTCACCGCCGTTAACGTTTACTGTTACGTTACCATCAACTTGCAAAGTCAACGCTGTTGAATATACACCGTTTGTACAGTTAAGCTGAGATACTTTACCGCCGTTTATAGTAATGTTAACGTTTCCTTTGATTGCACCATACGCAGGATATGATGAATTTCCGTATGTAGCACCGTGTACCTTGCCCCATGTACCGGAATTAATCGTAATGTCTGTATTCGTTACAACAGGTGCTGATTTACCCATTCTGTCGTATCCGCACAATATAGGATACATTTCAACCTTTGTACCGGTTGCTCTTATATCGTTTGCTGTAACAACAACTTCTTCATCAATTACCGCCTTCTTGCCCATGAATGAGATCATTGCAATACCGCTATCTGCGGAACCGCCGGTTCTTGATGTATCGTATTTTGCTTCGATATTAAGATATTCCCAAACCGTAGGAGCGTTAACTCTGAGGTTGATACCATACTTAGATGTATCGAGAACTAACTTTGCTCCGGTAGTTCTGTAATCTACATCATTATATTTACTTGTGATTGTAATTGTCTTGTCTCCTGCAGCGGCACCCCACTGGAATTCGGAGAATGATGTTCTAACACCGTCTGCTGTATCAATTGCAAGTTCGCCAACGATTACGACCGTACCACCGTTTTTAACTATATACTGATCGTTTGCCATCATAGCCTTGTAGAATGCGTTGGACTTGTATGCATCAGCCTTCGTAGGATCATAATCCTTGTCATGTCCCATTGCATTTTTGGGAGTTGAACCATCGCCTGCACCCTGGGATACACTTGCTATATAAACAACAGATTTATCAACTGCAGGGGGAGGTGTAACAGGCTCGCCACCCTGTTCTACCGTTGATGCCCAGTAAAGAACGTTCTCTGCACCAATTACGGATTTATCGTAAGTAATGGTTGAGTTTGCAGGAGTAGCCTTGTTATACGCACCCCAAGCTCTTGTCATACCTGTTACGCCCTTTGCAACGTTAACAGTAATTGTACCTGTAGGAGCAACGTGGTTTGTTCCGTAAATTGTCGCAACTTCACCACCGTTAACTGTAATCGCTACGTTACCGTCAACCTTGGCTGTTACGTTTGTATCACTTACGTTAGATGTACCGCAAATCAACGATACACTACCGCCGTTTACAGTTACACTTGTATTACCCTTAAGTGAACCATACTGTGTACCACCGGCAACAGTTCCGTAACAAGCACCGAATATCTTGCCCCAAGTACCTTCGTTGATTACGATTTCTGTGTTTGATGTAACAGCTTTTGAAGAAGCAACTCTGTCATAACCACAGATCGAAGGATACTTGTTAACTTTGGTTCCTGTTGTTCTGATATCGTTTGCTGTAACAACAACTTCTTTGTCCATTACAACCTTTTTGCCGTAGAATGACAACATTACTACGCCAAAGTCAGCGTCACCGTGAGTTCTGGAAGTATCGTATTTTGTTTCAAGGTTAAGGTATTCCCAGTTCATAGGAGCCTTAAATCTTATATTTATACCATACTTAGATGTATCAAATACTATCTTTGCTCCGCCGTTTGCTTCAAGTCTATAGTCAACACCGCTGTAATAGCTTGTAATTGTGATAGTCTTGTCACCCTCAGAACCGTTCCAATGGAACTCGGAAAGCGATGTTCTTACAGCATCTGCTGTATCGAATGTAAGTTCGTCAACTACAACGATCGTACCACCGTTTTTAACGATAGCCTGGTCGTTTGCGCCGATAGCCTTATAGAATGCGTGAGACTTGTATGCATTTTTATCTGCAGGATTGTAATTATCATCATGTCCCATTGGATTTCCAGGAGAACTACCGTCACCTTTACCATTGTTTGATATGTATATAACAGTTTCACCTGCTGCAACACCGGGAGTTCCGGGTGTATTGAACTTGCTGTCTATTTTAGCAGCATCAATACAGCTCTTGTCATAAGACAAAGTTGCCTTTGAAGGTGTATTTGTTGTTCCTGTTCCGTAAACTACTTCGCCAACAACTGCAGGAGCGTCGATATTAACGGTAAGTGTACCCTTAATACCTGCGTTTGAAACACCTGTAAGCTTTGTAATAGTACCGCCTGTGATGTTTATAGCTGAGTTTCCTTCAACAAGCGCGTAAGCTCTTGCAGAAGGTGTGCTTCCGCCGCCGTATACGTTAGCTATTGTACCGCCGGAAATGTTTATTGTCGAGTTGCCCGTAACCTTTGCAGGAAGGGTTGAGTTACCGCTGTGTCCCGAACCGTAAACACCTGCCCATTGACCTGATTTAACAGTAACGTTTGCAGAAGAAACGTTAGCTATTCTTGCACCGCCGTAAATTTCCATTACGGATGCTGTCTCAACGGGTGTTCCTGTTTTAACATCGTACGATTTGATATTCAATCCTGTATCAAATACAGTGGGGTTGCCTCCGCAGTAGAAAGCAAATCTGCTCCAGTTCGAAGGATTCATTCCCGTGTTGTAATAATGTTCAATATTAAGGTCTTTCCAAGTCGTGTCAGCAGCATATATTGACAAGTTGGAAGATCCCCAATACGACTGGTCGATAACGAGCTTTGCTCCGCCGTTCGAAGCTTCTCTGTAGTCTACTCCGCCGTAGTTACTTGTAATAGTAATGTTACCGCTTATCGTAGCTGCATCAAGTTTTGTATCAGCCGCACTGTAGTTATTGAAACCATCCATACGGTCTGCTACTTCAATCTTAACTTCGTCCATGATAACGATAGTACCGTTATCTGCTCCGATAGCCTTAAAAGCTCTGTACAAGGGAGATGCCTTGAAGATGTTGAGCGAACCGTCAACAATTCTTGTTGCGCCGCCATCCTTGAGCTCTTTTAATTTTTCAACCGCATCATTATAGGGTGTGTCGGTAAATGTGTATGAAGTTACAGATCCACCTGTGATGGTTATAGATCCATTTACCAAACCGGGTCCTATAGGATCGGTTACAGTTCCGGTGCCACCAACACTACCGGTCGATGAAACATAAACAACTTTTTCTTCTGCAGACGCGAATACCATACACGCGATTACAACTGCAACAATCAAAAGTGCCGGAATGAGAAACTTAGCAAATTTTCTCATAATTTTTTCTCCTTTTTTATATATATTTTTTATTTTTTTACATAGAAGATATTGTACGACGAGGATAATCATACAGATTAATTATAGCACAAACCCCATACACTGTCAATGCAAAATAGCCACATTTTCGTAAAAATATTTATTTTTTTTGGACATTTTTTCCCTTATTTTACGTCGTTTTTCCATTAATTCCTACTACCCTCTTTATTCTGCCTGTATAAAGCCAATATAGTCTATTTTTTTGACTGTATATATTGACAAAAACAAACAATTGTGATATCATTTTGATATCAGATACAGGAGGTATTATTATGGAAGAAAAAATATTATCAAAAAAAGGTAAAGGAATGCTCGTACTTCTTACATTTATCGTTGTGTACGCATTGGCAATAGCAGGTACAATATACGGCGGTATTCAAATGGAAAACGGCACTAATCCCGCTCTCTTTATCGTTTCGCTTGTAATCGTATGCACCGCTTGGATCATCCTTTTGGGACTTAAGGTGTTGAAACCGCAGGAAGCTCTCGTCTTAACCCTCTTCGGTAAATATATCGGTACACTTAAAGGCGACGGTTTTTACTTTGTAAATCCTTTCTGCGTAGCAGTTAACCCTGCCGCAAACACAAAACTTAACCAAAGCGGAGACGTTAAACCTGTTATTTCAGGTCTTGTTGCAGGTCAGACTGCAGACGCTACTGTCGAAATTGCAAGTAAAAAAATCTCTCTCAAAATAATGACGCTTAACAACAACCGTCAGAAAATAAATGACTGTCTCGGAAATCCCATTGAGATAGGAATTGCTGTTACTTGGAAAATCGTTGACACAGCAAAAGCAGTATTTAACGTTGACAACTATAAAGAATATCTGTCACTTCAGTGCGATACCGCTTTGCGTAACGTTGTCAGAGTTTATCCTTACGACGTTGCCCCCAACGTTGATACAACGGGCGACGGTCTTGCAGACGACGGAAGTTTGCGCGGTTCAAGCGAAGTCGTTGCAGCAAGAATCAAAGAAGAAATCCAAGCAAGAGTTGACGATGCGGGTATAGAAATAGTTGAAGCAAGAATAACCTACCTTGCATACGCTCCCGAAATTGCGGCTGTTATGCTTCAGCGTCAACAGGCATCGGCAATTATAGATGCTCGTAAAATGATCGTTGACGGTGCTGTCGGAATGGTTGAATTGGCTCTTGAAAGACTTAACGAACATAACGTTGTAGAACTTGACGAAGAAAGAAAAGCCGCTATGGTATCCAATCTCTTGGTAGTTCTTTGCGGCAACAACGACGCACAACCAGTAGTTAATTCAGGAAGTTTGTATTGATATGAACGATAATTCAAAAAAACAAATCCCATTACGCCTTTCAGCGAAGCTTTATAACGCTATCGCTTCTTGGGCAGAGGATGATTTTCGTTCAGTTAACGGTCAAATCGAATACCTGCTTACCGAGTGCGTCAAACAAAGAAAGAAAAACGGCAAGTACGTATCGGATGAAATCGACATTCCACCGGAATTTGATATCGAATAAAAACAAAAACAGGCAAACACATTTTGTGTTTGCCTGTTTTTATTATCACTTATTTATAACACTGTCAAGTATCTTTTGACGGTGCGCTTTAACGTTGCCCGTTCTTATTATATGTCTCGGACACTTTGTTACGCATATACCGCACCCCGTACACTTGTTATAGTCAATGGAAGCTACAAAGTTTTCAATTTTTATTGCCCCAACTTCGCAGTTCTTTTCGCAAAGGCGACAACCTATACAGCCTACGTCGCAGTTTTTCATTGTTATTTTGCCGTTGTCAACAGACATACAGCCTACCCAGTACGCGCTTTCATACGGTATAAGCTTGATTATATTCTTGGGACACGCAGATACACAAGCTCCGCAACCCACACATTTTTCATAATCAATATGCGCTACACCGTCTACGACCTTAATTGCATCAAAATTACACTTTTCAACACAACTTCCGTATCCGATACAGCCGTTTAAGCAAAGCTTATTTCCTCCGCCGAGTTTTACAACGGCGTTACAGTCGCGTGGACCTTCGTAGTTATATTTGAAACGCACTCTTCCGCTCGTTCCCGAACACATAACCTGCGCTCTCATTCTGACCGACTTTTCTTCTTCGACTCCCATAATTTCGCTTATTTTCTTTATGTTTTCTTCGCTTATTGCTCGGCAACTGTTTACTTTTGCGTTCCCCGACGCTATTTGTTCGGCTAAAGCACGGCAACTTGCATATCCGCATCCACCGCAGTTAGCACCCGGTAAACACTCGGCTATCATCTCAACCTTTTCATCCGTCTTAACTGCAAATACCTTTGAAATAAAAGCCAACAAAATCCCCATTACAAGTCCGATCAAGGCAAAAGAAACAAAAGCCCAAAATATATTTCCCATATATGTAGTCTTCCTCCTCTTTTAACCTATCTTCATTCCTGAAAATCCCATAAACGCCATAGCTATAAGCCCTGCAGTTATAAGCGCTATCGGAGTTCCCTTAAACGACTTCGGAGGATTTGAATAGTTCATTCTTGCTCTTACTCCGGCAAAAATAAGTATCGCCATAGTAAAACCTACTCCCGATACAAAACCGAATAATACAGAGTAAATAAAATTATAACCGTTCTGTATATTAAGCAAAGCCGCACCGAGCACCGCGCAGTTTGTCGTTATAAGAGGCAAATAGATCCCCAACGATTCGTAAAGCGTAGGAACTTTGCTCTTTAAGAAAAACTCTATAATCTGAACAAGAGAAGCGATTATCAGTATAAATCCAATCGTCTTTAAATATTCCAGTTCAAACGGAACCAGAATATAGTAGTACACGCAATAAGTAACTGCACTCGCCAAAGTCATTACGAATATTACCGCACATCCCATACCGAAAGCCGTAGACGGACTCTTCGATACTCCAAGAAAAGGACAGCAGCCAAGGAATTTAGAAAAAATAAAGTTGTCAATAAATATTGCCGAAATTATAAGCAATAATATTCCGCTTAAACTTATTCCTTCCATAGCAAAGCCTCCCTTTCAAGTCTCTTTTGTTCAAGCTCTTGCTGTTTTACATAATTTGAACGTCTGTCTCTTATCTTCTGCACCAAAGCTATCACAAAACCTAAAGTTATAAATGCGCCGGGCGGCATTATAAACAGCACGGCAGGTTCAAACCAACCGCTGAACACCTTTACTCCAAAAAGAGTTCCCGCGCCCAAAATTTCTCTTATCGAACCTAAAATAACCAAAGCAAACGTAAAACCTAAGCCCATAGTCAGACCGTCGATAACAGAAGGTAATACCTTGTTTTTTGACGCAAATGCCTCAGCTCTTGCAAGTATGATACAGTTTACAACGATAAGAGGTATAAATAACCCCAAAGAATTGCTGAGCGAAGGCAAATAAGCCTTGATAAGCAACTCAAGTGCACTTACAAATCCCGATATTATTACTATATACGATGCAATTCTTATTTGGTTAGGAATATATTTACGCAAAAGCGATATAAAAAGGTTAGAACACATAAGAACAAGCATAACAGACAGTCCCATACCTAACGCATTCAATGAAGAAGTTGTGGTCGCAAGTGCAGGACAAGTTCCAAGCAACTGAACAAAAACCGGATTGTTTGTTATTATTCCGTCTTGAAACTGTTTGATCACAGTATTCTTGTTACTCATCCTTTACCTCCTCATTGTTATCGATCGGCATATCTTCGTCATTTAATCCATCTTTTTGATCGTCATCAAAGGTGCTGAAAATATCAAGATCTAAAGCTGCGGCTATACCGCTTTTAACCGCATTTGAAGACACCGTCGCTCCCGATATCGTCGCATAATCTGCCACGCTATCCTTATTTAAACCTGTAAAGCCTTTTAAAAATCCCTCTTCTTTAACCTTTGTTCCGACTCCGGGCGTATCGGATATAGAAGTTATCTCAACGCCTAAGCAGTTACCTTTCATATCCGTTCCCACGATTATTCCGATAGCATCTTTAAAACCAACAGGGGCTACCTGAATTCCATATCCCCACATTATTTCGTTTTTGTATACCTCGTATACTGCAACAACGGGAGAGTTAAACTCGCCTTCCATTTCTTTAATCTCGTCGCAACCGCCAAAAAGGTTAGCCAATGCATTTTCCATAACTGCAAGTTCATTTTTTGCTATTCTATCTTTGGTCAATGCATTGATAAACGCCAAAGATGCGGCTGTTATTGAAGCTATCAGCAACAAAGTTAAACCTATACGCAAAATGTAAGCTATATCATTCTGCTTTTTAGCGCTTACTCTGTCGTCTATTTTTCTGCTTATCATATTAAAAAGTTTCATGACTTTACTTTTGCACCTCCAAACGTTGAAGGTCTTGTATACATATCAAGATACCATACCAGTAAATTCATTATCATTATTGCAAACGAAACACCCTCCGGATACTGACCGAAATAACGAATTGCCACCGTTATGACACCGCAACCGACACCGTATATCAGTCTTCCCCATTTCGTTACGGGAGAAGTTACGTAATCGGTCGCCATAAATATAGCTCCCAAAAGAAGTCCGCCGCCAAACACTTGGTACGCAACGAACGTCGATATCGTCCCCGCCTGAGGAAACAAAAATGCCAACACAGCTACAGTTCCTATGTACGCTACGGGAATATGCCATTTTATAGTCTTACGCAATAACATATATATTCCGCCGACTATAAGAAGCACGGCAGACACTTCGCCTATCGAGCCGCCAACGTTACCCAAAACCGTATCAAAAACGCCGACAGTCGGAGTGTTTCCAAGGTTTATCGAAGTTAACGGGGTTGCTGAAGATACTATATCCGCTTTGTCTAAATTTATTGACAAAGGAAGTTTCAAATAAGGTTGCGTATAATTAGCCATATACTGCGGCCAAGCGAGAAACAAAAATACTCTTGCCGCAATCGCTGGGTTAACAACGTTCTTTCCTATTCCGCCAAACAACTGCTTTACAACTATTATAGCAAATACAGAGCCTATAACAGGCATCCACAAAGGAACGCTTACAGGCAGACAAAGTGCAAGTAAAAGCCCCGTAACAAAAGCCGAGCCGTCTTTTACCGTAATAGGAAGATTGTTGAAAAACTGATATAATCCCTCGCTAAGCATAGCCGACACAACCGACAAAAGCACTATCAACAATGCTCTGATGCCAAACACGTATACGCCCCAAGCAGTTGCCGGTAAAAGCGCTATTATTACGTCAAGCATAACCGAACCCGTCGTTTCGGGGTTCTTTATATGGGGGGCGGACGTAACCGTTAACGGATTTTTTGTGTAATCTGTATTCAATTCTCTTCCTCCCCTTTTTCTTCGGTTTTTTCTATAGCTTCTTCATCTTCTTTTTGTTTAATTTCTTCTGCCTTTTTTGTTTCGGCTTCTTCTTTAGCTTTTTTATCTGCCTCTGCCCTTTCTTTAATAGCATTCTCTTTTTTTATTTCTTCAAGAACCTTTGCCTTCGTTGCTCTGATAGTTTGAACTATCGTCACATCAGCAGGACAGTCATAAGAACAAGTTCCGCACTCAACACAGCTCATAATATCAAATTCACGGCATTTATCAAGCTCTCCTGACTTAGCAAAAGCAGCAAGATAGTTGGGCATAAGATGCATAGGACAGTGCGCAACGCATCTTCCGCAGTGAATACAAGAGGGAGAATCGGAAAATCTTTTTCTGTTCTTCTTTGAAAATACTAACACCGACGACGTTCCCTTTACGGTAGGAGCATACATCTTCCACTGCGCTATACCCATCATAGGTCCGCCGAATATTATCTTATGAGGATCTTTCACCAAACCTCCGCAGTAATCAATAAGCTCATTTGCGGGAGTTCCGATTCTTACTCTCAAATTCTTGGGATCTCTTATACAGTCGCCGTCTACCGTTACAAGTCTTTCTATCAACGGCATACCGTGCACTACTGCATCGTATATAGCCGCTACGGTCTCGGCGTTTATAACAAGACAACCCACCTCACAAGGAAGATGTCCTGCAGCTAACTCCTTGCCTGTCAATGCGTAAATTATCTGTCGTTCATCACCCTGCGGATATTTTGTTTTCAACACTCGTACGTCAAACAGATCGCTGCCTTCGGTCTTTTCTTCAAGCAGATCGATAGCATCGCCCTTGTTATCTTCAATAGCAATATAACCTTTATGAAGTCCAAAGACCTTAAGCAATATCTTCAGTCCGTTTAATACCCTATCTGGTGTCTCAAGCAGTAAACGGTGGTTTACCGTAATATACGGTTCGCACTCCGCGCAGTTAACTATAAGATGTTTAACGTTACCAACGGCAGACTTTAGTTTTGCGTACGTAGGAAACGTAGCTCCGCCAAGTCCAACTATACCCGCTTTTCTGGTGATCTCAATAACGTCATCGAGAGTTAACGATTCTAAAGACTTGTTTATGGGCATAATATCCTTCGACAGTCTTTCCTCAAAATCGTTTACAATTACGATATAACCGTATTTTCTTCCCGCGGCGTCAGTCTTTACCTCAATAGATTCAACAACACCTGATACCGATGCGTGAACGGGGCACCCAAGCCCACCTTCAACGTCGCCTATTACCTGCCCTTTATCAACGATATCTCCCTTTTTAACAAGCGGAACACAGACTCCACCGATATGTTGAGAAAGAGGAATATGCACTTTTTTGGACGGCGGCATATTTTCAACCGCGCATCCCGCTGTATTTTTATTATACGGTGGGTGTATTCCACCTATAAACGATAATTTCAAAACAATTTTCTCCTTTGTTAGTTTAAGTGAATAACAACTATTGCACAAACTAAAAACTAAAAATAACTACTATCCATTTAATTATATTATATAATATTAAAAAAATCAATAGTATACAGCAAATTCACCATCTCTACTTGCAATAAAGACTTATTCCAGTTGAGTTAATCTGATCCAAAACTACAAAAATAAAAAAATAAATTTTTTTGTAAAAAAGGGTTGACAAAACCATACTCTTATGTTATACTAGTCGAGCGTTCCGCTGGAACGGCAGTTTTCATGGCGGAATAGCTCAGCTGGCTAGAGCATCCGGTTCATACCCGGCAGGTCGTTGGTTCAAATCCGACTTCCGCTACCATATAAGGCCCGTTGGTCAAGCGGTTAAGACACCGCCCTTTCACGGCAGTAACGGGGGTTCGATTCCCCCACGGGTCACCACGAAAAAAACCACTTCGAAAGAAGTGGTTTTTTTCAACTAAGTGTGCCTTGCGGCACGTTAAGCACACCTCCGGTGCGTGAAGTGATGCTTCGCATCGTGAAGTGCCTGCAGGCGTGCGCGGCACACTTAACTTCACATCGTGCCAAAGCACGATACTTCACAGCGGCATTGCCGCTGCTTCACTTGGTTAACCCAAACTTCACTGAACGTTGCTTGTTGCAGATGTTTATGATATAATATGTTTGAATAGGAGGTGCCGATATGTCCGAAAGTAAGTTAAGAACACAATCGATGGATTTCGCTGTATCCATTATAAACCTCGTCAAATATTTGAGAGAAAAACGCGAGTCGATTATTTCCAATCAAATTGGCAGAAGTGGAACTTCCATTGGAGCAAATATTCGTGAAGCTCAGTATGCTCACGGTAAGGCTGATTTTATAGCCAAACTCCAGATTGCCCTTAAAGAAGCAAACGAGACTGGATACTGGTTAGAGCTGCTGTTCAAAACAAATTACATATCCGAAGAAGAATACAAATCTCTTGCATCTACTTGTACAAGTATACGGGTTATGCTCATCTCCTCTATCAATACCGCAAAGGAGAATAAAGATGTCAAAAGGTAAAGTGTATATTTCAAACTATCCTGACAATCCTCCGGAATGGTATTGGAACAGTGGTTTACATGATGCTTGTATTATAGGTACAGAATCATTTGAGTTTCCGTTCGATTATAATAAATTTGTTGGCGAAAAGAATAAATACAATCGAAACCTCATAACCTTGAGAATTAACGCAAAAGGTGCGATATATGACAATGAAGTGAGAGAAATTCGTCTTTTCAATTATAGGATTCTAACTGAGGATATTTCTTTAGAAGGCAGAGATAAAGTTTGGTGGTTAGCAGACAGACTTGTTGACCACGGCAACTACTATACTTTAGAAATTGATTTACAAGATTTCGCTTCCAATCCCGATGAGTTTACATTCAAAATAAAATTTGAACGAGCCGAGGTTGACAGATAATAGGTGTACTTTTACTTACCCTTACCTCAATTCTGCTCCGTTTGGTTCCCCTTTGGCACGAAAAAATCTTTTGCGGTATTTGTGAAATACGCTTCGCGTGTGAAATATTGCTTTGCAAACGTTAAAAGGCGAATTTTATTTCATATTGCGTAGCAATATTTCATTTAATGTATTATAATATTTGCAGAGGTGATTTAAATGAATGAAGAGTGTGTGATATGCAAAGCTCCCTTGGAATATCTAAATTCCGATGAAGAAATGGAATGTGTACTTTGCCACAAAAAACAGTTTAGCAAAACAAGATGCATAAAAAGGCACTTCGTTTGCGACGAATGTCATACCGGCGGAATGGACAAGATTATTACGATTTGTCTTAATAGCAAATCCGAAGACCCAATCGAGATCTTGGAAGAAATGATGCGTATGCCCTCTTGTCATATGCATGGTCCCGAACATCACACAATGGTTGGCTCTGCTCTTTTAACCGGCTTTAAAAATGCAGGCGGAGATATAGATTTAGAATCCGCACTTTATGAAATGCAAAAAAGAGGAAAGCAAGTTCCCGGCGGTGCTTGTGGATTTTGGGGCGCCTGCGGAGCAGGTGTCAGCGCAGGAATGTATATTTCTATTGCACTAAAATCAACACCCCTATCAAAAGATGCTTGGGGGCTTTCTAATCAAATGACAGCCAGAGCTTTGAATGCAATAGGTAAAAACGGCGGCCCCCGTTGTTGCAAAAGAGATTCTTATCTTGCGATCATTGAAGCGGTCAAATTCACAAGCGAAAATTTGCATATCAATATGAAGATGAAGCCCGTAATATGTACGCGCTCTCATTTGAATAATCAATGCAGACTTGAAAAATGTCCTTTTTATAAAAATTAACAAATTTCACTATATCGAATAGAGTATGGTAGATGTACTTTTACTTACATCGCAACAGCGATATATCATTATTACCAAAAAAATGCCGTCCAAACGTTTCCAAGTTTGGACGGCTGTCTTTTATTTTACGCTGTCGATTTCCGCTTTTGTTTCACAATAAATGCAACGGTATACTTTGTTGTCTTCATCACAAAGCTTGAATATCTGCGGAAGCTCTTGCTCTGTTGTCGTAATGCATCTGGGATTCTTGCATTTCAAAAGTCCTTTTATTCTTTCAGGAAGATCGATCTTTTCTCTCTTTACAACCTTACTGTCCTCAATTACGTTAACCGTAACGTTAGGATCGATAAATCCCAATATATGAAAATCAATATCTACGTGTCCGCTGATCTTGATTATGTCCTTTTTGCCCATTTTTGCGCTGTCTGCGTTAACTATTACAGCCACACTGCAGTTAGCATCCTTGAGCTTAAGGACCTCATATATTTTCATTCCCATACCTGCCTTTATATGGTCAAGTACAATTCCGTCTTTGATGTTTCCGATTATCATACTTCCACCTCCAAAAGCTTAAGCATTAACGCCATTCTCATATACTTACCGTTCAATACCTGTTTGAAATAACAAGCTCTCTTGTCGTTGTCAACCGCAACCGATATCTCGTTTACACGGGGCAGCGGATGCATAATAACCAAGTCTTCTTTTGCGTTTTCCAATTTTTCAGGATTCAAAATATACGTATCTCTGAGTCTGATGTAGTCAGCTTCGTTGAAAAATCTTTCCTGTTGTACTCTCGTCATATAGAGAATGTCAAGTTCGGGCATTACTTCTTCCAAGCTTCTTACCTCTTCGTACTCTATTCCTTTGGGAATAAGCACGTTCTGTTTTACGTAATCGGGTATCTTAAGCTCGTCGGGAGAGATCATAACGAATTTTACGTTTTCATATCTCGAAAGAGCGCTTATAAGCGAATGTACCGTTCTTCCAAACTTAAGGTCACCGCAAAGGCCTACCGTAAGATTGTCAAAGTGTCCCTTTTCTCTTCTTATCGTAAGCAAGTCTGCCAACGTCTGTGTGGGATGGTTATGTCCGCCGTCACCTGCATTGATCACAGGTATTTCAGATACCGTTGATGCCACGTAAGGCGCGCCCTCTTTGGGATGACGCATAGCTATTATGTCTGCATAGCAGTTTATTACTCTTGTTGTATCCGACACGCTTTCGCCCTTTGATGACGAGCTGCTGCTTGCATCAGAAAAACCTATTACGTTTCCTCCAAGCTCGTACATAGCAGCCTCAAAACTGAGTCTCGTTCTCGTCGAAGGTTCAAAAAACAACGTCGCAAGTTTCTTTCCACGGCAACATTCCGAATATTTCTTCGGGTTTTCTATAATATCCTCTGCTGTTCTTAAAAGACCTTCTATTTCTTCAACAGACAAGTCCATTATATCAATTACGCTTCTCATTTTCTACCTCGATCTATAACTTATTATTATTATTATTATGCTTTTGCTCCGTTTACAGCAAGATAATTCTTTATTCTGTCAACGTTTTCTTTGTTGCTTTCATCTTCTTCAAGGTATTCTATTATATCGTATACGTCTACAACAGAATATACGGGGAAACCATACTCTTTTTCAAGCTCTGCCATAGCAGACATATCTGTCTTTCCTTTTTCTTTTCTGTCAACCATAACGAATACAGCAGCAACCTTAGCGCCTTCCACGCTCGAAAGTATTTCCATACTCTCTCTTATAGCCGTTCCCGCCGTTATAACGTCTTCAACGATTACTATCTCTTCTCCGTTCTTAGGCACGTATCCTACGAATACTCCGCCCTCGCCGTGATCCTTAACTTCTTTTCTGTTAAAGAAGAAAGGCACGTCAAGTCCCTGCTTTGAAAGTGCAACTGCAGATGAAACCGCAATCGAAATTCCCTTGTATGCAGGTCCGTAAAGTACGGTTCTCTTGTTTCCTACTTTTTCAAGATATGCTTTTGCGTAAAACTCTCCAAGTTTTGATATTTGTTCGCCCGTTTTAATGTCACCGGCATTAATAAAGTAAGGGATCTTTCTTCCGCTCTTCGCAGTAAAATCACCAAACTTCAAAACTCCGGCAGACTGCAAAAACTGTATAAACTCTCTCTTGTAGCTTTCCATTTTATATTCTCCTTTACAGTTTTATCAATCAACAAATTCTCTAACGCATCTTCTATATGCTTCAACCGGATCTTCGGCTGCAGTTATCGGTCTGCCCACTACAATGTAATCAGAACCTATCTTCTTTGCCTGTTCGGGAGTCATAACTCTTACCTGGTCACCAACGTCTCCGTCAGCAAATCTAACTCCGGGAGTTACCGTTACAAAATCTTTTCCGCAGGTATCGTGAACCTTACCCGCTTCAAGAGGTGAACATACAACTCCGTCAAGCCCCGCCTTCTTTGCGTTCGACGCATAGTGCATAACCGTCTGATCGATGGGAGCATTTATAAGAAGCTCGTTCTTCATTCTTTCTTCACTTGTCGATGTAAGCTGTGTTACAGCTATCAACATAGGTCTTGTTCCGTCTTCTCTTGTAAGTCCTACAATAGCCTCTTCCATCATAGCTATCGTTCCTGCTGCGTGGAGGTTTGTCATATCTACGTCAAGTCTCGACAAAACTGCCATAGCCTTCTTTACGGTATTCGGAATATCGTGAAGCTTAAGGTCCAAGAATATCTTATGTCCTCTTGCCTTTATCTCTCTCACTATTTCGGGACCTTCAGCATAGTAAAGCTCCATACCGATCTTAACAAACGGCTTTTCTTCCTTAAACTTGTCAAGAAAGTCCATTACTGCCTTTTTTGTAGAAAAATCACACGCGATTATAACGTCTCTTCCCATCAGTGTGCACCTCCGATTATTTCTTTCAAATCTTTTATTCCGTATTTTTCCATAACTCTTGGAAGATCATCGATTATATTCTTACAAGCATACGGCTCAACAAGGTTTGCAGCGCCTACCTGTACTGCCGTAGCTCCTGCCAACATCATTTCTATTACGTCTTCTGCTGTTGATATACCGCCCATTCCCACTATCGGGATCTTAACCTGTTCGTATACCTGATATACCATACGAACCGCTACGGGAAGTATGGCGGGACCGGAATAACCACCCGTTTTATTTGCTATAATGGGCTTCTTCGTCTTGAGATTTATTCTCATTCCCATAAGAGTATTTATCATACTTATTGCATCTGCCCCCGCATCTTCACATGCTTTTGCGATGCTTACAATATCTGTAACGTTGGGCGAAAGCTTTATAATAACGGGTTTTTTCGTCACTGCTTTTACCGCTTTTGTTACTTCATAGGCAGACTCGGGACTCGTTCCGAAACTCATTCCTCCGCCGTGAACGTTAGGACAGCTTATATTAACTTCAAGCCAACCGACCTGATCTTCTTTATCCAATTTCTCGCAAGTGTAAACGTAATCTTCAACGGCAAAGCCGCTTACGTTTGCCATTACCTTCTTATTAAACACCTTTGAGAGCTTGGGCAATTCTTCTGATATTACCTTTTCAACTCCGGGGTTTTGAAGCCCTACCGCGTTAAGCATACCCGACGCACATTCGGCAATTCTGGGTGTAGGGTTACCAAATCTTGCATCTTTCGTAGTGCCCTTGAAGCTGAACGTTCCAAGACAGTTTATATCGTAAAGTTCGGAAAACTCATAACCAAACCCAAACGTTCCGCTAGCCGGTATTACGGGGTTATCTATTTCTATTCCGCAAAGGGAGATCTTTGTGTTTACCATATTATCTCCTCCTTTTCAAGAACGGGACCGTCTTTACAAATACGCTTGTTTCCGTACTTCGTCTTGCAAGTACATCCAACACAAGCACCAAATCCGCAACCCATACGTTCTTCAAAACTGTACTGTCCGCTTGTGTTTGACTTATTATATACAGCCTTAAGCATAACCTCCGGACCGCAGGTATAAATATAAGTGTATTCGCCAACCAAATCAACGGCATCCGTTACAAATCCCTTTGTACCAACGCTTCCGTCAACGGTCGTTACGTAAGTCTTAACACCGATTTTTTCAAATTCTTCTTTGTAGAATATTTCATCGGAAACGTTAAAACCTAAAATCACGCTTACGCTTTTACCTTCAGCAATAAGCTTTTTTGCCAAAGCATACATAGGAGGTACGCCAACGCCTCCGCCTATAAGCAAGGGGGAATTACCGCTTTTTGACGTGTCATACCCATTTCCGAGCCCTGTCAGTATGTCGAGCTTTTCACCGTTTACCATACTGCTCATCTGCGAAGTTCCCTGACCTACAACCTTATATACCAAAGTCAAAGTCTTATCGGAATAATCACACACCGATATCGGTCTGCGAAGGTAAAGTCCCTCGAGCTTTATATTTACAAACTGGCCCGGGGCGATACCTGAAGTATCACCCGCAAGAACCATCTCGTAAACGTCTTTTGCTATTTTTTTATTTGATATTATTTCAAATATTGTCTGCTTCATTTTTTCCTCACGCGTCAATAGTTGATATGCTGAGTGTCGTTTCTTCCAATACGTCAAGAAGAACCTTAACCGTATCAAGCGCCGTAAATACCGTTACGTTGTTTTCAACAGCGTATCTGCGTATCTGGAAACCGTCTGCCGCCTGACCTTGCGCTCCTACGTCTCTTGTGTTAATAATATAAGCTATATGTCCCTGACGGAGTGCTTCCGGAATATCCTGATCATCGTCGCTTATCTTATTTCTCACTCTGGTCTTTATGCCGTGTGACTTAAGGAATTGAGCCGTACCCGACGTAGCTTCAATGTTGAAGCCGAGATTATAAAATCTTCTGATATAGGGAAGAGCCTCTTCCTTGTCTTTGTCTGCTATCGTTACAAGTACCGTTCCGTAGTTCTGTACCTGCATTCCCGATGCCTGAAGCGCCTTATAAAGCGCACGGTTAAGTTTATCGTCATAACCGATAGCTTCACCGGTTGATTTCATTTCGGGAGAAAGGTATGTGTCAAGTCCTCTTATCTTCGAGAATGAGAATACGGGAACCTTTACGTACCATCTCTTCTTTTCTTCGGGATACATATCGAATATTCCCTGTTCTTTCAAGCTCTTTCCGAGAATAACGTTCGTAGCTATATCAGCCAAGCTGTAGCCTGTTGACTTCGAAAGGAAAGGAACTGTACGGGATGAACGGGGGTTAACCTCGATTATATATACGTTTTCCTTTTCATCAACGATAAACTGGATATTGTAAAGACCTACTATTCCGAGACCGAGTCCCAACTTCTTCGCATAGTCAAGGATAATTCCCTTAACCTTTGAAGAAATGCTGAATGCGGGATATACGCTGATACTGTCACCGCTGTGGATACCCGTTCTTTCAACAAGTTCCATAATTCCGGGTACGAACACGTCGCGTCCGTCGCAGATAGCGTCAACCTCAACTTCTTTACCCATAATGTAATGGTCAACAAGTACGGGTTTGTCTTCGTCAATTTCAACGGCTGTCTTAAGGTAATGTCTCAACTGTTCTTCGTCTGCAACTATCTGCATCGCTCTTCCGCCAAGCACGAAGCTGGGACGTACGAGAACGGGATAGCCTATCTCTTCTGCAGTCTTAACGCCGTCTTCTATATTAGTTACAGCTCTTCCGTTAGGCTGGGGAATGTGAAGCTGTTCAAGTATCTTTTCAAATGAGTCTCTGTTTTCTGCCTTTTCGATCGCATCAACAGTTGTACCTATAATGTTTACACCGCGGCGAAGCAAGGGCTCTGCAAGGTTAATTGCCGTCTGACCGCCAAGCGATGCTATAACTTCGTAAGAATTTTCAAATACGATAATATTCATTACGTCTTCGGGAGTCAAAGGCTCAAAATAAAGCTTGTCCGCCGTCGTATAGTCAGTCGATACTGTTTCGGGGTTGTTGTTTATTATGATCGACTCATATCCCGCGTGTCTTATCGTCGTTACTGCGTGAACTGTTGAATAGTCAAACTCAACACCCTGTCCTATACGGATAGGTCCTGCGCCCAATACTACTATCTTCTTGTTGTCTGTAACTACTGATTTGTTTTCACCCGTGTAACTAGAGTAGAAGTAAGGAATATATGCACCCGTATGGCAGGTATCAACCATTTTAAATACGGGGAATATCTTATTGTCAAATCTTGTCTTCCATACGAAAGTCTCGTCTACGTTCCAAAGCTTTGATATAAACTTATCGCAGAAACCTAACTTCTTAGCCTCTTTCAACGTCTCAATATCGTTGGGATTTGCAGCAAGTGTCATTTCAAAGTCAACTATCTTCTTGATAGACTCAAGGAAGTATTCGGTTATCTTCGTTATATCATGAAGCTCTTTTATGGATACGCCAAGTCTCATAAGCTGAGCTATCGCAAATATATTATCGTCGCGTGACTCGGAAATATATTCTTCGAGCTCTTCTACAGTCATATGGTCAAACTTCTGGTGATAGAAGTGACATACACCCGTTTCGAGTGAACGTACAGCCTTAAGCATACATTCTTCAAGCGTACTGCCTATTGCCATAACTTCACCGGTAGCCTTCATCTGCGTTCCCAACGAATTAGGCGCATTTGTAAACTTATCAAACGGGAATCTGGGGAATTTTGCAACGATATAGTCAAGGTAGGGTTCAAATGCCGCATTGGTATTTGCTATACTAATTTCTTCAAGCGTCATACCAACAGCGATCTTAGCCGTTACTTTTGCTATCGGATATCCGCTCGCCTTAGAAGCCAAAGCCGATGAACGTGATACACGGGGATTAACTTCTATCAAGTAATAATCAGATGAATGAGGATCAAGCGCAAACTGAACGTTACATCCACCCTCGATCTTAAGTGCGCGAATTATCTTAAGAGCGCTGTTCTTAAGCATATTAAAATCGTGGTCGTTAAGCGTAAGTATGGGAGCTACAACTATCGAGTCGCCCGTATGAACGCCAACAGGGTCAATATTTTCCATACCGCATATCGTGATCGCAGTATCGTTACCGTCTCTCATAACCTCAAACTCGATCTCTTTATATCCCTTAACGCTCTTTTCTATAAGTACCTGATTTACGGGAGAAAGTCTGAATGCGTTTACAGCAAGTTCTTCAAGTTCATGCTCGTTATAAGCAAATCCGCCGCCCGTTCCGCCTAATGTAAACGCGGGACGCAATACAACGGGGTATCCGATTTCTTTTGCAGCCGCTTTCGCCTCTTCTATAGAGTACGTTATCTGCGAGGATATAACAGGTTCGCCTATTTCCTCACAAAGTTCCTTAAACAGCTCTCTGTCTTCCGCTCTCTCAATACTCTCACTGCTTGTACCGAGAAGCTCAACCTGACATTCCTTCAATATACCCTTCTTTTCGAGCTGCATAGCGAGGTTAAGTCCCGTCTGTCCGCCTATACCGGGAATTATCGCGTCAGGTCTTTCATATCTTAAAATTCTTGCAACGTATTCAAGTGTCAAAGGTTCCATATAAACCTTATCAGCAATCGTTGTATCAGTCATAATAGTCGCAGGGTTGGAGTTTACAAGTACGACCTCATATCCCTCTTCCTTAAGTGCGAGACAAGCCTGTGTTCCCGCATAGTCAAACTCTGCTGCCTGACCGATGACGATAGGTCCTGAACCTATAATCATTATCTTTTTTAAATCAGTTCTCTTTGGCATATTTCTTTACCCCCATTATTCCTTATCGTTTTTTATCAATCCGCCGTTATACGCTATCTTTCCTCCGCATACGGTCAACAAACACTGTCCGTATACTTCCCAATCCTTGAAAGGTGTCGCCTTTCCCATGGATAAAAATTCGGCGGGGTCTATTTTGTACTGTTTATTTAAATCAAACACCGTAAAATCGGCAAGTTTACCAACTTCGATGCCTTTTTTTATTCCAAACCGTTCTGACGGTTTTTTATACATAACTTCTATCAACTTTTCAAGGGTTATTATTCCCTTTTTAACAAGGTGTGTGTACAGTACAGCAAAGCTCGTCTCTATTCCGACAACACCCATATTGCTTCCCTCTAACCCCTTTGATTTCTCTAAATAAGAGTGGGGTGCGTGGTCGGTAGCTATCATATCCACCGTTCCGTCTATAAGCCCACTAAGCAAAGCTTGTCTGTCTTCTTCGCTTCTGATCGGCGGATTCATCTTAAATCTTCCGTCCTCTTCGAGCATACTATCGTTCATCACCAAGTAGTGAGGCGCCGTCTCGCAAGTTACGTCAAGTCCTTTTTTCTTCGCCTGTCTTATAAGTTCAACACTTTCTTTCGTTGATATGTGGCACACGTGATACGAGCACCCGATCTTTTCAACAAGCTTTAGATCTCTCTCTATCTGTTTCCATTCAGATTCAGAGCATATACCCCTATGTCCGTTTTTCTTTGCATACTCCCCGTCGTGTATGTAACCGCCGAAAAGTAAGCTGTTATCTTCGCAGTGCGCCGATATTATCTTGCCAAGCGATTTCGCTTTCTTCATAGCCTCTTCCATCATCGAATCGCTCTGAACTCCGCGACCGTCATCGGAAAAGCCTATCACCTTATCTTTCATATCTTCCATATCGGAAAGCTCTTCGCCTATCTGTTTCTTCGTTATCGTCCCAAACGGATGAACGTTTATAACAGCATCTCTCTCTATTATGTCAAGCTGTTTCTTCAAATTCTCAAAACTATCGGGCGCAGGATCAAGATTAGGCATCGTACACACGTCGGTAAACCCGCCTCTCGCCGAAGCTTCAGATCCCGTCTTTATTGTTTCTTTATAAGAAAAACCCGGTTCACGAAAATGCACATGCACATCAGTGAAACCGGGAAAAATATAATACGAAGAACAATCAATAACCAAAGAACCGTTGCATTCGGGATGGCTTCCCAAATCAGTAACGGTGCCGTTATCTATATGAACTGACATTTTGTTAAATGCGCCGGAATTATATACGTTTCCGTCTTTCAAAATCAATTTCATACCGTTTTCCTCTTCAAAAAATCAACCTTGCCAAGCAAGGTTGATCTAATCTTTTTTGTTATGTAACAGTTTTCAAAACCCTGCCAATATGCATTGGTGTTCATATTTGACCTATTATAACACATTTCTCTCGTTTAGTCAATAAGAAAACTTACATTTAAACACATATTTTATTATTATTTTCCAAGTTTTTTATTTCAAAAATAATGTCACTTGAAAATCTTCATATCTTCAAAATATGCGCCCTTGCGCATCACCTTTCTGTGATGTGCCTCAAATCCCATCTCTCTGTCAACTGCACCCGACAAATAAAAGGGGTTAAGATAATTCTCGCTGTCAGCGCAAAGTATACAGTCTATCACACAGCATCCGTATTCGTATTTTGCCTCAGCTTTATATATCATAGGCTGAATATCAACTTCCCTCTCGCCCTTCTTGGTCTTTTTGGTCACAGTAAGAGGTCCTTTGAATATCTTGTCAGCTATTTCAGCGGCTTTTTCCGTCAAGTCACCGTAGTCAAGATATATCGAATACTCGGCATACTTTATATCGGTAAACTTGCTTTGCGCTTCGTATACGTCAATCACTTTTATATCACTCGGCAAATTTACGCTTAAATTTTTCTTAACGTCACTTTCCTTTACGCTGTCTTCAGTCTTTATATCCATAAACTCGTAAACCGACTCAATACCTATAGATAAAGGCAAAGCAAACGTTATTTTCATGTGCGGGTTAAAACCCTCGGAATACATCATCTTAACCTTGGAACGTCTTAACGCCGTCTGCATCGTACGAAGCAGATCAAGATGAGAAATATACTGTAATTTACCCGTCTTTTCAAACATCACTCTCAAAGTTTTCTGTTGCACCACGTCTGCTCACCTCCCATACAGTCAGCCCCGCACGCCGAACATTTTTCCTTACAATTTGGTGTAGTTTTCGATTCGTGCGCCTTTTTATTTTCTCTTAACAAAAATTCTTTCGTAACACCGATATCAATAATATCCCAAGGCAATATCTCGTCTTTTCCAAACTCTCTGTTTGCATAAAATGCAGGGTCGACCTTACACCTTTCAAATACACTCATCCATTTTTCATAGTCGAAATATTCGTCCCAAGCATCAAATTTTATACCCTCTTTGTGCGCTTCAAGCATTACTTTGCACAGCTTTCTGTCGCCCCTTGCAAACACCGCTTCAAGTCTTGATACCTTGGCATCGTGATAGTTAAACTTAACCTTTCTGTCGGTTATAGTGCTTAAAATATACTGCTGTTTTTTAAGCAACTCTTCCATATCCTCTTGTTTTTCCCACTGAAAAGCGGTAAACGGCTTAGGTATAAAACAAGCGGCGCTGATAGTTACTTTCGGAGACTTTCCTTTAGGTCTGTCGGGGTTGGCGTAAAACGTATCAACAACCCTTTTTGCAAGAGCGTGTATTCCGTCAAGGTCTTCGTATTCTTCTGTGGGAAGTCCCATCATAAAATACAGCTTGACCTGCGTTTTACCGGCCTTAAAAGCAACGTCACAAGCTTTGAGCAGATCCTCTTCATAAAGATTTTTATTTATCGCATCGCGAAGTCTCTGCGTTCCCGCTTCAGGCGCAAAAGTAAGCCCACCCGTTCTTACGGACGATATCTTATCCATAAGCTCTTTCGTAAAGCTGTCGGCTCTTAAAGACGGCAACGACAAGCTTACCATATTTTCATCGGTCCATTCAAGCAGGTCATCGGTAAGCTTATCTATTCTCGAATAGTCGCTTATACTCAACGACGACAACGCTATCTCGTCATATCCCGTATTCTCAAACAAGCATTTTGCCTGACTGTTCAATACCTCCGGAGATTTTTCTCTTATGGGACGGTATATCATTCCCGCCTGACAGAAACGACAACCTCTTATACAGCCTCTGTATACTTCAAGCATAATTCTGTCGTGTACCGTTTCAATGTACGGCATAACCAATTTGTCGGGAAAATAAGCTTTATCTAAATCTTTTATAATTCTTTTTCTGATCTTTACCGGTATATCGTCGTATACGGGCGTATAACTCTTTACCGTTCCGTCTTCATGGTATTCAACGTTATAAAGCGACGGCACGTAAAAACCTTCCAGTTTTGCCGCCTCGTGCAAAAAGTCTTTTCTGTTATATGTACCCTTTTCTTTCATATCTTTGTAAAGGCTAACGATCTCACAAAGAGCCTCTTCGCCTTCACCTATAGAAAATACGTCAAAAAAGTCAGCAATAGGTTCTGCGTTATACGAGCAAGGTCCACCGCCTATCACGATAGGCATACTGTCGTCTCTATCTTTGGACAACAAAGGAATCTTCGCAAGAGAAAGCATATTCAAAACGTTGGAATAACATAATTCGTACTGGAGAGTAAATCCAACAAAGTCAAAATCACATAAAGGATCTCCGCTTTCAACAGCCCAAAGAGGAATATCATTTTCCCTCATCTGTTTTTCCATATCTTCCCAAGGAGCGTACACTCTTTCACACCATACGTCGTCCATTTTATTCAAAACACCGTACAGTATACGTATGCCTAAATTCGACATACCTATTTCATAAGAATCAGGAAAACAGAACGCAAATCTCGCCTTTATCTTACTCTTATCTTTTATGATCTGACCGTATTCTCCTCCGATATATCTACCGGGTTTCATTACCTTTGTCAATATATTATCAATATTCAATCTATCTTCCTCCGCATATTTCAAGAAAGGGTTATGGTCATATTTTAGGGAGGCTTTTCGCCTCCCTTTTTTCTGTCTCGGGAGGGGAAACTCCTCCCCTTCTTTTGCTATGTTTTTATTCGCCGTATATATAATTTATACGTAGAACTTTGAGATCAAGTAAACGGGAATGATCCAGAATACCTGATACAATACTACCCAAATTGACGGTATGGACGCCACTTTTCCGAATACAAGCAAGAACGCCATAAGCAATACGCTGAATAATATTGAAAGTATCTTTACCGTTACGTTCGTTCTGTTTGCATAAAGCACCTTCGAACAGAGAACAAACGTATTAAGCAAACTGCGAGGTCCTCCCTTGGATACTATTCCGCTGTCAGCTTCGTCAAGAGGTGTGGTGACCTCGTCAAGAGAACTGCAACGCAATATTCTCACAGGGTACTTCGTAATCTTTACCTTGCTTCCCAAAAGCTTGTCGTCTATATTAGGATCAAACGTCTTTATACCAATACAAATTCCTGCTCTGTAGAGCTTTCTTAACGTAAACTCAAAATCAGGATCTATTGTGTATTGTACGTATATCTTAGCAGCGATCTCATCATCAATAACCATATACATTATACTTGCTTCGCCGCTTGACTCAAGTTCCTCGTCTGTAGGCTCAAGTATTGGAGTAAGGTTTCTTGATCTTAAGTAGCTTGATTTACCGATATAAACGTGCTGTCCGTCTATTATCGACTCAATGCCGTCTTTTACGATCTCAATTATCTCCATATTCTCGGAGTTTCCAAGCTCGTGTGTCGCCGTGTCAAATACGTCGGACAAAGGACCGCCTATTACTTTAAACACACTTGAAGCATTGTAAAGTATCTTATCAATACGGCTTTCACCGTACACTTTAATACTCTTAACCTTAACTCCGTATGATGGGAATACGTCTTTATCGTCAAATGAAAGCGTATTTGCTCTTGAATATTCTTCAAGTGAACCGCCGCCGATTATTGCACTGTCATCATCAAACGCCTTCTTCGACGCCTTGTAAAAAGGATAGCTGAACGAAAGCAAACTACACGCGGGTACTGCCAAAATAAACGCAAGGTAACCTAACGAAAATCCGCTTCTCAAATCAAAGAATACCGTTGATATGATAAAGAATATAAGTCCCAGTGCAACTGCAACCGAAAGAATCAAACTTACGATCGAGTAAAGGCTCGAATAGCTGTTCATTCTCTCACGGAAGCCTTTTACAAAGCTCGTCTTGCCGATCTTGAACATCGATACGTCGTTTTCTCCCGAAAGATATTCTCCAAACGCCTCGTTTTCAAGTGTCGCGCTTTCATTTTCCACTCTGTTTATCGTGTATTTCAATCTCTTTGATGCAACTATATTAAAGCTGTATATTTCTCTCTTGAGGTTAAAGAAATCATACAAAAGCGTTACCAAAATGCATACTACTACGGGGAATACGTAAAGCGCTACCGTAGGATCAGTCTCCGAAACAAAACAATGAACTATGTGGTACAAAGCAGATACGGTAACAAGCGATGCCGTTATACTTTCAGGCAAGGGTTTAAAAGAAATAAGAGCGCGAATACCTCTGTATATCTCTTCGTATGCCATAGCAGCCGCCAATACCAATATCTGAAAACTACCGAGTATATATACCACAGGATAGTTAGCCTTATTCAAAGCACCGGGGAGGTTTCCTCCGAATACGGATATATTCTCATAAAACAACGCTACAAGCGCCAAAACCAAACATACAGCAATCTTTATAAGACCTATCTTGTGTCTCTTTCTGTATTTCGCAAATATATCCTTCGTTTGAGAGGGAGACGTAAATTCTTCCTCGATCTTTACGTTACTTACTTTATTTGCGCTTTCTTTCATGTACTCGCGAACATCAATATCAAGCTGCGTCTGTATCTCCTGAGCAGCCTCTTCGCCGTACATATTCTTTATTTCATCTTCATCGCCAAAAGCAGACGCTATCCAAAGATCCGTCTGGTCAAACTCCTCTTGCTTTGCCTCGGGATCCGCAAGGATATTATCTCCGCTTACGTTTTCCGTTTCGTTTATAACCTCTTCGGGATTGTCAATTCTTTCTCTTTCAAATATAAACGCTTCAGCTTCTTCAATACTCTTTTGAAGATCATTTTCTGTCATACTGAAAGTAAGCTGTTCAGCTTCAACCACAGCAGGTTGTTCGTTTTCTTCAAACAAGCTTTCCGTATCGTCTGATTTTTTTATCATCTTTGCCTGAATAGGTTCAAAAACGTTCGTTTTATCCGACGATTTTTCAATAACAACAGAATATTCTTTTTCGGCTTCAACAACATCTTCGAATGCAATCTGACCTTCTTCAGCTACCTCTTCAGCAACATTTTCAACAGCTTCTTCATACACAGGCTGTTCAAAGAGCTGGGATTCGTCATCCTCGGAAACCTCTACTAATTCATACTCTTCTTGTTCCGACTTCTTATTTCCGCCGAATTTTAATGAAGCTATCAAGTTCTTAATAGTTTCGGTCACGGAAGACTTTCTTTCAGGTTTACTTTCGGTAATCTCCTCGGCAACCTCTTCCAACTCCGGAAGCTTATCTTCATCAAAGTAAGGATTAATCTCTTCGTCTTCCGAAGTCTCAAAAGCCTTTTGATAACTTTCTTCCATAGCCTTGAAAAATTCTTCAGTATCCGAACCGATTTTTCCTTCAGTTTCAACTTCAGTTGATATGCTTTCAGCCGCTTCCTCCGTTTGCTCGGTAAGCTCTGTATTTTCACCATTGAAATTAGTCTTTAAATTTGACTTAAGTCTTTTTATAAGATCGTCAGCCGTTATGGGCTCACTATCTGACTCTCTCTCAATCTCCGGAGTATTCAATTCGAGATCTTTATTCTTTTCGTTATCCATACCCTTTTACCCCTGTGTTTTGATTATTCAGTGTATTGTCAAAAGTTTTATAGCTTTATTTATTTCTCTGTCTTGCCGCCTCGCAAAGTATAACGGCCGCCGCCGCGGATACGTTAAACGAGTTAACCTTTCCGTACATCGGAATGGAAAGAACAAAATCGCATTTATCAAGCAAAAGCTTTGATACCCCTTTGCCTTCGCTTCCCAAAATAATTGCCGCAGAACAAGTAAGATCCTGCTCGTAATATTTATCGCCGCCAGCCTCTGCCGCAAATATCCAAAGTCCTTTTTCTTTTAACTCTTCAATAGTCATAGCAAGGTTCGTTACCTTTGCTATTCTTAAATGCTCAAGAGCTCCTGCGGATGCTTTCGATACTACCTGAGTCAACATAGCGCCCTTTCTTTTAGGTATTATTAACCCGTGGGCACCTGCACATTCAGCCGCTCTTATAAGAGCGCCCAAATTATGCGGATCCTCTATTTTGTCAGCTATAACGATAAGGGGTTTTTCTCCCTTTTCTTCGGCATAGCTTATAATATCGTCTATACTGCAATATTCTTTTTCAGCAGAAAATGCCGCTATTCCCTGATGGTTTATTCCGCCTGATATGTGGTCAAGTTTTGCTTTTTCACATTCAACTACAGGAATAGAACGACTTCTCGCATCGGCTATCAGACTAGTAATAGAGCCCGTCCTCTCGCCTTTTTGTACAAATATTTTATCTATATCTCTGCCGGAAGCCAATAATTCTCTGACCGAATTTCTTCCCGCAGTTACATTTGCAGAATCTTCGTATTGCTCCACCGTTTTTTCGCGGTGAAACTTTCTTTCATTCTTCATTCGTAAATGCCTCGTTTGTTTTATATATTATTATCCTAATTATACATATATCATTATAACACATAAAATATAATTTGTACATATTTTTTTAGATTTTTTTATAACCTTTTGTCTTTTTTTGCAAAAGATGTATTTTATCACTTTATTGCACAATATGTATATTCTAAAAGATATAGCCGATCAACGCTACGCATAAGCTGCTAAAAATGTGCTGCAAAAAGGGGTGTAACACCCACTTTAAAGTCCGGTTTAACGCACGGTTTTCGCCGATAAAATTGGAATAAAAATATATTGAATTTAAACTGGTAGGGGGCGACCTTTGGTCGCCCGTTTTTATATCCGACAAGTATTTTTAAAATAAAAAAGTAAGACTAACCCACGAAATAAAGCACCAAACCACGTAGCCTGCGGAGTGTGTTTGGCCGTTTTAAGAGGAGGGGGCAGTTCGGGGTTCCCCGAACCGAATGAAAT
>JBGVPD010000056.1:0-48618 GCA_045126815.1 Eubacteriales bacterium | reverse complement strand
GCAAGTATATTTCACCGTTTTCATCAGCCAACACACCAAGCGAAGCCAGTTGTGATATAACTTCTTCACCGATATCCGTAAAAAGCGCAGAAACAAGCGCCTGCGTCTCGCCGTTTCTTATTAACTCTTTTCCCGTTCTGTTCCCTAACAAAAAGTTGATCGAGTCAATTATTATCGACTTACCCGCGCCCGTTTCGCCCGTCAATACGGTAAATCCCTTTTGTATATCAATATCTACACACCGAATTACCGCAATATTTTCTATATGTAACGATGTCAGCATTTACCTTTTCACCTTTTCTTACTTTAACTTCTTTCCGATAAGACTATGAAATCTTGTATTAAACTCCTTAGCGCTCTCGTCGCTTCTCATTACAATGAGTATAGTATCATCACCGGCTACCGAGCCGACTATCTCACTCCACCCCATATTATCAACAGCCGCCGCTGCCGCCTGAGCCATTCCCGAATAAGTCTTTAATACTATCGTGTTACAAGCATAATCAACACTTACAAGCGTTTCCTTCAAAATATTCTTATACTTAACCGATATATTCATATCATCCTTGGGAGATTCGGCATATTTATACGCCCCTCCGTCAACGGATACCTTTACCAAATTTAATTCCCTGATATCTCTTGAAGCCGTTGCTTGAGTTACGTCAAACCCCTCTTCTTTCAGCTTTTCTATAAGTCCATCCTGGGTCTCGATATTGTATCTGTTGATCAATTCAATTATTTTTGACTGTCTTGTTTTTTTCATCTATTATCTCCTAAAAACTATATTTCGGTCATCTTGCTGTTCATTACGCTGTAAAAATTGTTTTTCTTTATCTTTATAAACTTCGTTACGTAGTCGCTCTTTTTTATAGTGACAACATCATCCTCTTCTATCTCGCATACACACTCGCCGTCACTCGATAAAAACACTCTTCCGTGTCCGTACTTACCTTTTTTCATTTGCAAAACCGACTGTCCTCCAAATATTAACGGTTTCGCGTAAAATGACTGTGGACATATATGAGTTATGCAAAAACATTCCATACCCGGATCGACTATCGAACCGCCTGCGGCTAACGAATATGCGGTAGATCCCGTAGGAGTAGCGCATATTATACCGTCGGCAAAATATTTTCCGACTTCCTCTCCGTTACATGAAAGTTCTATTTCAGCCATACCGGTGTATCCGCCCTTTGACAACACTACCTCGTTTAATATAGGTGTGTAATTGTGCACTCTGTCTCCGTTTTTGTCTACACAGAAATCAATCATCATTCTGTTTTCAACGGTAAAATCGTCATCAACAAGTTTTTTTAACAAGTGTAACTCATCAATTTCCAATTCCGCCATATATCCGATCCTGCCCAAATTTATACCCAGTATGGGAAGATTGGTCTTGTGTGCCGTACGCATTATCGTTCCGTCTCCGCCAAACACAACAACACATTCTGCATCATCAAATAATCTGTCGCTTTCCCTATACTCTACTCCGATATAATCCCCTACAAGTTCTTTGTATTCGTTGGATATATACATTTGACAACCGTATTCTTTAAGTAGTGTAACAGTTTCTTTAGCGCAATACTGTCCATCTTCCGTATCGCCTTTTAAGCATAATGCTATTTTCTTCATAACGTTACATCATTTAACATTTTCCTGCGTATCGGAACAATGCCAAATACTCCTTATTACCATCTCCGCCAAGTATCGGCGAATCAATAATTTCTATATTCTCAAGTCCGACAAGCTTTGCATTCTCACATATTTTCTTGCATACTTCGGACCTGATTTTTTCATCCTTTACAATACCGTTTTTACCGATATTACATTTTCCCACCTCAAACTGCGGTTTTATGAGCGATATAAATAATCCGCCTATCTTTAAAACGTTTGTAACTGCCTCATACAACATAGTCTGTGATATGAATGAAACATCCATAGTCACTATATCGCACTTTTCTCCGATATCGCTTTCTTTAAGATATCTGGCGTTAAAACTCTCCATACATATAACACGAGAGTCTGAGCGTAATTTCTGATGCAACTGATCCTTACCCGAATCTACTGCATATACTTTTTCAGCGCCATTTTGTAACAAACAATCCGTAAAACCGCCCGTTGATGAGCCTATATCTACACACACCTTGTTATTTAAGTCAATATTAAATTCGGTTATAGCGCACTCTAGTTTCAGTCCGCCTCTTCCAACGTAACAACAGTAATCTCCCTTTATTTCAACCGTACTATCATCACCGATATCAAAAGAAGGTTTCTGTATACATTTTCCATCCACAAAAACAATTTGCTTTTTTATGGCGTCAGCTGACTTGTTCCTGCTTTCAAAATAACCTTTTTCGGTTAAATACAAATCAAGGCGCATAAGTTTCAGTTCTTTCTATCAAGGAGATAGTATGCTAATTCCCTCAAAATATCCGCATACTCGCCCTCTTTTAGATCCATACAAGCTTTTTCGGTAAGCTCTTTTGCATATATTTTTGCCTCATCAAGCGACATATAATCCAAAAACGTCGTCTTATTGTTTTCTTTATCGCTTCCGATCGGCTTGCCAAGAGTTTCTTCGTCACTCGTTACGTCGAGAATATCGTCTACCACCTGAAAAGCAAGTCCGATATTCTTACCGTAAGTCTTTGCTGTATCAATATATTTTTCGCCATTCTTTGTCGTGCAACAACCAAGAGTTGCCGCAGCCTGTATAAGAGCGCTCGTCTTTAAATCGTGCACGTGATGTAACTCTTCTCTGGTAAGTTTTCTGCTTTCTCCCTCAAGGTCAAGCACCTGTCCGCCTACCATACCGCAAGAACCTGCGTATTTTGAAAGATAAAGCACCGCTTTCGCGCACAACTCCGGCTCAACGAACTTATTTGAAGCACATAATTCAAATGCATACGTCAAAAGCGCATCTCCCGCAAGGAGTGCGTTATTTTCACCGAACACAATATGATTTGAAGGCTTTCCGCGCCTCATATCGTCATCGTCCATACAAGGAAGATCATCATGGATAAGCGAATATGCATGTATCATTTCAACTGCACACGCAAACGGAACAGCGCTCTTCGCAGTTCCGCCGGATATTCTTGAAAACATAAGAACCAAAAATGCTCTTATTCTCTTTCCACCCGCCATAGTAGTATATTTCATAGCTTCAAAGAGCTTTGGAAACATATCATCCTTAACTTCCAAATATTTTTCAAGCGCCTCTTCCACTAATACAAGGTCAGCCTTTAACTGTTCTTTAAAATTCATTCTGCCCCTCCGACAAAATCTTTTTCTTCAATATCGCCATTTTCGCCCTTTGATAATATCTTTATTCTCTGTTCAACGTTATCAAGCTTTGAGTTACACATCTTTACAAGCGATACGCCCTCTTCAAAAAGCTCAAGTGACTTATCTAAAGGTGCATTACCGCTCTCAAGCAATCTTACTATCTCTTCAAGTTTTGCCAATGCCTCTTCAAATGTTATCTTGTTATCCATTTTTCGTCTTTCCTTTCACCTCGGCGGATACGCTTCCGTCTACGGTCTTAAAGTTAAATTTATCTCCTATTTCGAGCTGATCAACACTCTTTATCAGCTTTCCGTCATCGCCAAAGACAGCCGAATACCCTCTTGATATTACCGACATAGGATTTAAAGCCTCAAGTTTTGACGTGTACTTCGCAAACAGTTCTTTTTTTAGACTTAAAGAATATCTCATTCCCGACTCAAGCCGACTGTCATAATTCATCAAATGCATACGTCTGTCATCAACAATATAAGCAGGATTATTGAGTACCCTCTTATTTGCAATCTCCTCAACCCTTTGTCTGCGTCGATTTATATTATGCATTATAAGAATATCCATCTTGCCGATTATATTCAGTATCTTCTGTTTAAGCTCCATAGTCTCGGGAACAGCAAGTTCTGCTGCCGCCGAAGGAGTAGGCGCTCTTCTGTCGGATACAAAGTCGCATATAGTAAAATCTGTCTCGTGGCCTACAGCCGATATTATCGGAATTCTTGACGCAAAAATTTCTCTCGCCAATTCCTCGTTGTTAAACGCCCACAGATCCTCTATCGAGCCGCCGCCTCTTCCTATGATTATTACGTCAACTCTGTTTGTCTCATTGAAATATCTAACGCCGTCTATAAGTTGCTTTGGCGCTCCGTCTCCCTGAACCAGAGCCGGATATAAAACGCCTTCTGCATACGGAAATCTTCTGCCAAGTACGTTTATTATATCTCTGATAGCCGCCCCCGTCGGAGAGGTTATAATACCCACTCGCTTTGGTATTTTGGGCAGCGGTTTCTTATACCTTACGTCAAAAAGCCCCTCTTTTTCAAGTTTTGCTTTAAGTTGTTCGTATGCTATATACAAAGCACCTATTCCGTCAGGCTCCATATCGTCAGCATAAAATTGATACTGTCCGTCTCTTACGTATGCCGATACCCTACCGTGCGCTATTACTCGCATACCGTTTTCGGGAACGAATTTTAGCTTATCTGCACTTCCCTTGAACATTACGCTTCGTATAAGACCGCCCTCATCTTTTAATGTAAAATAAAAATGTCCCGTCTTATAATGATTGGTGAAATTTGATACCTCACCCTTTATATACAAACTTCTGAGAATAGGTTGGCCCTCGATCACTGCCTTTATATATTCATTGAGTTGGGTAACAGTTAAAACTCTTCTTGTATCTTCGCTCAACCTCTCTCACCTCGCTTCTTTCTTATTTATACTTTTATTTGTTTGCTTTTCTTGTCAACAAAGCAATTCCCGCCGCATTATCCGAAGAAAAAGCCTTATCTGCAAAATAAGTATCCTGATTTTTAGACAACGTAGACTTTATCATCTCGTTGCTCATAACACCACCCGCATATATGATCGGGAGACTGTATTCTTTTCTTAAATTATCCGTCAGTTTTACTAACGTCTTTTCAACGAACTTCAATGCGTATAAGGCGATATCGTTGTCAGATACACTTTTATTCTTTAAACCTATAACCTTATTTTCAAGTCCCGAAAGATTACAGTTTAACCCCTTTACGCAAACACTCGGTGTCTCGGGTAACTTTCCCTCACTTGCCATTTCTTCAAGCTGCATTCCGCACGGAAACTTTAGCCCTAACATAACTCCCGTTCTGTCTATTGCCTGTCCTGCATTCAAATCGAGAGTTCCGCCTATATTTTCTATCTTTATTTCCCCTGACGTTCCGTCGCACAGAAGTATCTCGGTAGTTCCCCCCGACACGTGAAACGCATTGAACTTCTTGTTCAAAAGCTCCATACAACCCGCAGAATATGCAGCCGCCACGACGTGCCCCGTTTGATGCGAAAATTCATAAACAGGAACGTCTAACAAACTTCCTATCGTACGAGCTATCGCTTCTCCTACTTTAAAACACGGCATGTATGAGTTTTCAACGTCTCTCGGCCTTACAGAACATCCGATAGCAGTTATACTCTGTTTACCTATTTTTTCAACAACGCTTGAAATGTTATTAACGTGGGCAAAAACAGCATCGCTCTGTCTCAGCCCTCTTTCCCCCTCTTTGACACAAAGTAACTTTTTTTCGTTATACAGTATCCCGTTGTCATCGCATACCGCCATTGACGTCGTATAGTTGCTTGTATCAATTCCGAGATATATTCCCATTATTTTTTCAATCCTTCGTTTTCGGCTATCTTGTTGACCACGCCATTAATGAAAGAAGGCGCTTTGTCGTGGTCAAACTTCTTCGCAAGTTCCACAGCCTCGTTTATTGATACGTTGTACGGTATATCATCACAGTACAGCATCTCGTATATACAAATTCTCATTATCGATACTGATACTTTCGACATTCTGCCGAGTTTCCAGCCCTTTGCATTTTCTTCGATCTTTTTATCAAGCTCTTCTGCGTTTGACATAACTCCGAAAAACACCTTCTCGGTGTATTCGTCATATTCAATCACGCCCATATCTTGAGCGTTCTGAAACAGCTCTGCATAATTTTCATTCTCTTTCTGAAAGTGCGATTCAAAAATTAAATAAAATACGTTTTCTCTTGCCTGTCTTCTGTTCATTTTTCTACCCCTCTAACGTTACTTTAACTGAACGTAAAATTATTCACTGTATATTATACACTTTTATGCATAAAAAGTCAATAAAACATGAATATATTATTATATTATTCATATTATTTCTGCTGCAAATCAACGCAAAAATTTTAATGTTACCGGATTTCACCTTTCTCTCCCTATTTTTCGGTATATTGTACGATTATTTTTTGGGAATTACTTGAAATAATGTGTAAATGTGATATAATGTAATTAAGTATATCATTTTTTATGAATGGCAAATACAGATTTTAAAAAACGAGGTGTGTATATGAACAACAAGTATATCGGTAACAAAATGCAACTTTTTGACGTAAGAGAATACAAATTTACCGGCGGTAAGGCTGAAGGCACACGCGCTATTGATATTTGGAACGGCGCTAATCTCCATTTTACAATTCTTCCCGACCGTTGTCTCGATCTTTTCACAGTCCGTTATAAAAATAAAAATATGGCGTTCCACACCCCTAACGGTGTTGTTAACCCCGCATATTACAATGAACTCGGAAACGTATGGCTCCGTTCTTTCGGCGGCGGCTTCATGACGACATGCGGCTTAAAAAATTACGGAGGCGCTGACGGAACAAATCCCGAACTCACTTTCCACGGCAGAATGAGCAACACTCCCTGCGAACAGCTTTCTATTGAAATTCCCGAAGAAGGCGACACGGTTACAATATCCGGAATTATGCGTGAAGCTATCATCTTTGGCTCAAATATGTCTTTGAAGCGTACTATTACCTGCAAATACGGAGAAGATAAAATATACGTTAAGGATATCATCAAAAACGAAGGCTTTACAGATACACATCTGTCCTTGCTCTATCACTTTAACTTAGGCTATCCGCTTATGTCGGAAAACTCAAAGATCGTTATTCCTTCGGTTAAGTGCCATCCTTTCTCTGCTCACGCAAAAGAGTGTCCTAACGATTGGAACTTCTTTGAAAAGCCTCAGGATTCTTTCGATGAAATGCTCTTTGAACACGAGCTTTCCGATAAGTATTTCGGCATCGACAATCCTGACATAAACACAAGTTTGAGAGTTAACTACCTCTCTCCCGCTCTCACCAACTTCCTTGAATGGAAAGCTTGTCAGTCGGGAACTTACGTATGCGGTCTTGAACCTATGACAGCTACAAATTCCGGTTTTAAAGCTAACGTTGAAAACGGTACTCAAAAATATCTCAAAGCTCAGGAAAAGATAGTTAACACATTTGAAATCTGCTTCTCTGATCTTGACTGAAAAGGTGAAATATATCTATGAAAAATGCTTTTCTCAAATCCGTTTCAGGTGTGATCAAGCAGGCGTGTGTGATTTTTACTTGTATAGTCTTTGCCTTCTACATTTTTGCTGATCTCACAAACGGTTCAAACAACTTTTTAACATTAAAAATGCTTTTCCTTCTGTTCTTGGCAGCAATTTGGTTTGCCATGACCGACGTAATTCTTGTGAATAAAAACCTTAATATTTTTTTGAGAGTTTCACTTCACTTCATCTCCTCAACAGTTGGATTTTACCTGATATTTATTTATCTGTCAGGTTATGCAAAAAAATCATCTAAATCGTTCATCTTGATCATAGCTTTCGCTGTAGTATATATTTTGATTGCTTCTGCCGTTCTCTTTATCAGACATCTTCTTTTAAAGAAAAAGGCTGAAAGCGAAAACTACGAATCGATCTACGATAACAAAAAATAAACAGTACGGAGCATACAATGAGACTTAAATACAAATTTATTGTCCGCAGTGTTGCAGGTCAGACCGTCGCTCTTGCCGTAGGCGAGGACAACAAGCACTTCAACGGAATGATCAAACTTAACTCGGTGGGAGAATTTATTTTCAAGCTTTTAGAAAATGATATTTCCTATGAAAACATAATTACTTCGCTGACCGAAAAATACGACGTTTCCGATGATGAAGCTAAACAGTCTGTTTTGACCTACCTTGATACTCTACGCAAAAACGACCTTATTTTAGAATGATCGGGTGTTTTTATAATGAATAACAGCCAAACACCCGACTTCAAAACGGTACTTGAAAAAGACGGAGTATTAGCACAGCTACCGCTTGGAACAAGTATGCTTCCGATGCTTAAACAAAAAAGAGATACCGTCGTTATTGAAAAGCTGACAAAAAAACCTAAAGTTAACGACGTCGTTCTCTACCAAAGAAAAAACAAAGATTACGTTTTGCACAGAATAATTAAGATAAAAAACGATTCCTACGTTATTCGCGGCGACAATTGCTTTTACAACGAGTATGATATAACCGACAATGATATTATAGGTATCCTGTCCGGCTTCTACAAAGACGAAAAATACGTAGATTGCAGTAAAAATATCTTTTACAAATTCTACGTTTTCATCTGGAGAAGTTCGTATTACCTTAGATTTTTCTTTCGTAAAACGCATATCTATTTAGCAAAAATCAAACACCTTATATTTAAATAAAATTAAATCCCACCGTGGAACGGGGGGATTTCATTTTAGGGCATAGCCTCCACTGAACCACATAAACTTTTAGTCTGGTTTTCGCGATACAAAATGAGAGTTGGCGTTTTTTTCACCAACTCTCATTTTGTATTTTTACATAAGTAAAGAGACCTTTTAAACTGATTTTAAAAAGTCTCTTTTTATTTTTGTCTTTATTCTTTTAAAGCATATCTGCCAATTCAAATATAAGTTTTTCCGTCTTTTCCCAACCAAGACACGGATCTGTTATTGATTTACCGTATATATGCTCACCTATGCACTGTGCTCCGTCTTCAATATAACTTTCGATCATCAGTCCTTTTACAAGCGATTTTATATCGTTATTCTGATTACGGTCGTTTACTATCTCTTTTGCAATTCTGATCTGTTCAAGATACTTCTTTGATGAATTCGCATGGTTTGTATCAACAATTGCCGCAGGGTTCTTTAACCCTGACTTTTGATACATATCAAAAACCTCAAGAAGATTCTCATAGTGGTAATTTGATATATTCTTACCCGCAAAATCACTATACCCTCTTAAAATCGCGTGAGTGTTCGGATTTCCCTCGCTCTCAACTTCCCAACCTCGATAAATAAACGTATGTCCGCTCTGCGCAGCCTTAATTGAGTTCATCATAACCGTAAGGTCACCGCTTGTTGGGTTCTTCATGCCAACCGGAATATCAAGTCCGCTTGCAGTTAATCTGTGCTGCTGATTCTCAGTCGAACGAGCTCCCACTGCCACGTATGCCAAAAGGTCTGATAAGTATCTGTGATTTTCAGGATATAACATTTCATCTGCACAAGTAAATCCGTATTCTTTCAAAGCATTTCTGTGCATTTCTCTTATTGCTAATATACCTTTAAGCATATCCGATTTTTCATCGGGATTGGGCTGATGCAACATCCCCTTATACCCTGCTCCCGTCGTACGAGGTTTATTCGTATATATTCTCGGAATAATAATTATCTTATCATTTACCTTATCTTCGACCTTACGCAAACGCGATATATAATCAAGAACCGCCTCTTGATTATCAGCCGAACAAGGTCCGATTATAAGCAAAAATTTGTCTGATTTCCCCTGAAACACATTATTGATTTCTAATGCTCTTTTATCCCTTACTTTTTCCATATCTGCAGTTAACGGATACTCTTCTTTTATCACCTGCGGAATGGGTAATTTCCTTTTGAAACGCATATTCATTTCGTATCTACCTTCTTTTACTTGTTAAACTTATTTCTTCTTTCGGATGAAATTCGCATCATACTGCGCATTTCCTCTCGATCATTATTTTTAACACAATTATACAGTTTTTCAAACGTGTTCTTATATTTTTCCATTTCACAAAGAAGATGCTCTCTGTTTAATAAAAACAGTTCACTCCACATCTCGTCATTTATGTTTGCAATCCTTGTCAGATCCCTAAAAGAGTCACCCGTATAGAATACAAGTCCGGGATTATCGTTTGCACACATAAGCGATACTGCTATACAGTGTGTCAACTGTGACAAGAAAGCTATCATCTCGTCGTGTTTATCAGGATTTAAAACTGATACTCTTGCAAATCCCAGTATCTCTCCTAACTCCTTACAAAGCTCTATTGCCGAAAAAGTATTGTTCTCTGTCGGAACAACTATATAGTTTGCTTCTTTAAATATCGCATCGTCGCTGTTTCTAATACCGCTCTTTTCACGACCTGCCATTGGGTGAGCCGATATGAACTCAACGCCCTTTTTCAACATTGACTGAATTTCGTATACTATACAGCCCTTTACACCGGTTACGTCTGTTATTACCGTTCCCTCTTCTATTAAATTACCGTTTTCCCTTATCCACTCAACAAACACGTGCGGATACAATGCAAATATTATTATATCTGCATTTTTTATAAGCTTTTCATCAACAAATGCGCTACCTTCATCTATGATCTTGTTTTCAAGCGCATATTCTATATCCTCTTCATTGTTCGTTATTGCAGAAACGTAAAACCCTTTCTTCTTCAATGCCATAGCGTAACATCCGCCTATAAGTCCAAGTCCTACAATAAGAAATTTTTTTGTACTGTCTATTTTCATAAAAACACCTAATTTACTTTTATACCTAACCTTTTTATAACTTCAAAATAATCAGGGAAACTCTTTTTTATCGCCTCAGCCCCCTCTATCGTTCCGCCGGTAACAGAACACAAAAGGGATAGCGCCATAACAATTCTATGGTCATTATGCCCGTTAAGCGCGCTCGAAGGACACTTTATCTCCCCATTCTCAATCTTAACAGAATTTTCAAAAACTTTAACCTCTATACCAAACTTTGAAAGCTCTTGTGACATAACTTCGGCTCTATCGCTTTCCTTTATTTTTAGTCTTGAAGTTCCAACAAACTCTGCTCCGCCAAAATACGCCGCCATAGCAAACATAACAGGCGCTAAATCGGGAGTATTCGTTATATCAAACAGCTTTTTACCCGCCTTTAGATCTTTATACATTTCAAGATAAGCTCTGTCACCCTGAAGTGTATCTTCTGCAATTCCGTTTACCTCTACCTGTCCGCCGAGATAATTAAAAGCTTCAAGAAATGCCGCATTTGAACAGTCACCCTCAACAGTATAATCTTTTCTTTCGTATCGTTGACCGCCCTTTATATAAAAAACATTGTCCTGTCTTTTTATCTCAACGCCAAAAGCTTTCATTACGTCTAACGTTAAATCTATATAAGACGCGCTTTCAAGTTTACCTTCAATTATTAACTTGCTGTCCCCCTCCAACATAGGAAGAACAAACAAAAGTCCCGTTATAAACTGACTCGAAATATTGCCCGGTACAGTATATTCTCCTGCCTTAAGCTTACCGCAGACACTTAATGACGTACTATTCTTTATAAATTCAATACCTTGTTCCTTGCATATATTCTCATATATGGATAGCGGTCTTTCAAAAAGTCTTTCGCTTCCGCTTAACACAATTTTCTTTCCCGTAAGTAAACAAAGGGGGATAAAAAAACGTAACGTACTTCCGCTTTCGTTACAAAACATATTACAGTCATCAGGGATACTGTTCAGATCAAGTCCGCCTAATTTTACAAAGTTTGTACCCTTTTCAACATTAGCACCTAAACTTTCAAGACAGCCAAGCGTTGCTAAAACATCTTCCGAATAAGCAATATTGTTTATTGTTGCATCCCCGCTTAAAGCACCGCAAATCAATGCTCTGTGAGACACACTCTTTGACGGGGGCGCATCAACTGTTCCTACCGCCTTTGATTTTTCTATCGTAACATTCATAATATTTTTCCCATTTTTACTTGCCGTATTTTTCGTTAAGATACCCCATAGCCTCAATATAACCGTCAAAACCGTGTCCGGCAATAGTCTTTTCACAGTATTGTCTTATATAACTTACCTGACGGAAATCCTCTCTTTTGGATACGTCTGAAATATGCACTTCAACCGTCGGAATACCCACACTCTTCAATGCGTCAAGAATGGCTACGCTCGTATGCGTATAAGCCGCAGGATTGATCACTATACCGTCAAATTTGCCGTAGGCTTCCTGTATCTTATCAACTATACAACCTTCATGGTTCGACTGATATACTTCAACACCGATCTTATTATCTGAAGCATAGTTTTCTATCATCGAACATAGATAAGCGTAATTCTGCTTTCCGTATATCTCGGGCTCTCTAACCCCTAACATATTCAAATTCGGTCCGTTAACCACAAGTATTTTCATTCAAAAAATCCTCTTTTATCTGCATCATATTTTCTTTCGCATCATTACAAATCAAAATATGCTTGTCACATCTTTCACAATACAAAGAATATCTTTCTCTATACCTTTTTTCAAGATCTGCTTTGTTACTCGACAAGGGTCTGTCAGACGTTGTAACAATATCCTCTATATTTCTGTCTATAAAGTATATTCTGCCGTTTTCTTTTAATAAATCCATATTCCTTTTATTAAGTACGGCGCCGCCGCCAGTCGCTATAACAGCATTCTGTAAGCAAGAAAGTTTTTCTATTACTTCACATTCTATCTTTCTGAAACCGCTTTCGCCAAGTTCCGAAAAAATATCGGGAATTTTTTTATTTAGAAGCTTTACTATCTCTTCATCTGTGTCAACAAAAGTTTTACCGACTTCTTTTGCAAGAAGCTTACCTATCGTGCTTTTTCCAGCCCCCGGCATTCCTATCAACACAATATTCTGCTTAGATTTTACTATTTCTTTGTATATCTGCATCTTTTTGCAAAACTCTACCTTTTTGTTTACAAACTTTTCAGATGCATCGACCGCCTGACAAACAAGCATATACAGTCCGCCGACAGCTTTTATTCCCTTCGCCTTTGCATCAACCACAAGCTTTGTGCAAAGAGGGTTATATACAACGTCAATAACACCGGTTAATTTCGTAAACAAATCTATATCAACGGGAGATTTGCCTATATTTGGATACATTCCGACAGGTGTTGTATTAATAATCACATCGCAATCCGAATGTTTATCATAAGCATCTTGGTATGTTATGCAATCATCCTTATTCTCTCTCGATACACGGCTGACAAAACGAGCACCCATATCTTTTGCTACGTGGTAAGCGGTCTTTGACGTTCCGCCGCTGCCAAGAACCAAAACCTTTTTGAAGTCTATAACTATACCGCTCTTTTCTATCAGCTGTTTTAATCCCGAATAATCGGTATTATATCCGCAAAGCACACCGTTTTCGTTTACTATGGTGTTTACTGCGCCTATCTTCTTCGCCGTGTCGCTTATTTTATCAAGATAAGGTATAACTGCCTCTTTATATGGAATAGTAACGTTTATCGCCTTAAATTCCCTTTTCTTCATAAAGAGGTCAAAACTATCTCTGTCTACTTCGTGTAGCTCATATTCGTAATCAAAAAGCTTGTTATGTATATCTTTCGAAAAGCTGTGTCCCAGCTTTTCTGCTATAAGTCCGTATTCCATTTACTTTGCCAACCAATCAGTTCCGTATTTTCCGGATAAAATATCACACAAGGTCAATGCCGTTATGCAATCAACAACAATTCTTGCTCTGTGCACAATACAAGGATCGTGTCTGCCTTTTGAGGCTAAAACTGTATTTTCCTTACTTTGAATGTTAATTGTATTTTGCTCTAAACTCAAAGTGGGTGTCGGTCTTACCGCACATCTGAATATTATGGGCATTCCGTTTGTTATACCGCCGTTTATTCCACCCGCATTGTTTGTTTTTGTTAATACTTTTCCATTATCACAATAAAATTCGTCATTTGCCTCAGAACCCAACATATCAGCTAAAGCAAATCCTGCGCCAAATTCAACACCCTTTATACCTGGTACAGAAAAAAGTGCATGACTTAACATACTTTCAACACTGTCAAACATAGGTTCTCCAATACCTGCGTCAAGCCCTGTTATTGCAGTCTCAAGTATTCCTCCGACACTGTTACCCTCATTCTTTGCTTTTAATATTGCATCTGACATAATTTTAGATTTCTCATCGTCAAGTACAGCAAATTCCTTTTCATAAAGTGACTTTATATCTTTTTCTAAATCACTTGAAAAATCTCTGTCGGAAATCTGTGCGCATTTTTTTATATGTGTACCGACCAATATTCCCTTTTTAGCCAATGCAGGTAACACAATTCCCCCTGCCGCTACAATAGCCGCAGTTATTCTTCCGCTGAAATGGCCTCCACCTCTATAATCTTCAAACCCTTTATACTTGCAATTTGCAGTATAATCCGCATGAGACGGTCTTGCCAACCAACGAGTTGCACTATAATCTTTTGAACGTGTATCTGCATTCGGAATAGTTATACAAATAGGTGTTCCGCACGTCTTGCCCTCAAAAACACCGCTTTGAATAACAAACTCGTCAGCTTCTCTTCTTGAAGTCGATATATTACCCGACGGTCTTCTGAGCGCCAACAGCTTATTTATATATTCAATATCAACGTCAAGTCCCGGAGCTAATCCGTCTATAACTACGCCTATCGCGCTACCGTGACTTTCTCCGAAAACGGTTAATGTAACGTTATTTCCAAAGGTATTTTTCATCTTTCAAGTACCCTCTTTACTAATTTTTCATATTCGTCAAATTTCATTTTCTTGAGTTCGGCTTTTCCTACCTCGCTGACAAATACTACCGTTATTTTCTCGCCGTCTGCCTTCTTATCGTGTTTGCATAACGAAATCAACTCTTCTGCACTCAAAGAAGTCTCTGTGGGAAGTCTTAACTTCTTCAAAATAGGTATCAAGCGTTCTCTTACCTCGTCCGAACACATATACACCATTCCGATCGCAACACATTCCCCGTGATACAACCCGTCAAGATCATTCACAGACTCTATTGCATGAGCTAATGTATGCCCAAAATTAAGTATTCTGCGAAGTCCTTTTTCCTTTTCGTCTTCCTCAACCACGTATTTTTTTATATAAAGCGAACGTTCAATTACTTTATCAATATTGGCTAAAACATCTTTGTTTTCAAAAACATCAAAAAGTATGGGATCGCTTGTCAACGACATTTTTAAAGCCTCGGAAAGCCCATTAGATATCTGTCTGTCAGGCAAGGTTTTTAACGTATCCGAATCAATAAGAACGCCTTTAGGTTGATAAAATGCGCCGACTATATTTTTTACACCCATAAAATCAACCGCCGTTTTTCCGCCTATCGACGAATCGACCTGAGATAATACGGTTGTGGGAACGTTATAAAAATCAACACCTCTCATAAATGCTGATGCCGCAAATCCCGAAAGGTCGCCTATTACCCCGCCGCCAACCGCAACAACACAGTCCGATCTTGTAAAATCGTTCTTGACCATACATTCGAGAAGATATTTAAAATTATCTATGTTCTTTGATTTTTCTCCCATCTCGATCGTTACGATGAAAGCTTCCTTACAAGCATCACTAACAATTTTCGAATATTCAGAAGGCACTCCCGTATCGGTTACGATCAAAACCTTTCTGTCAAGGTTAAAATACTCTCCAATCTTTCTTAAAGCGCCTCTTTCAAGGTAAATATTGTATGAACCTATTTGTGTTTTTACCGGTATTATCATAACTTTCCCTACTTTCAAACACCTTAAATGTGTATCTCTTTCTCAAAGCTTCCGACAACCTTTAAGTCAGAGCAACATTCTTTCAAATCATTTAACATTTTTTCGCCTTCTGCGCTGTTTATGTTTCCCTCTCCCTCAACGTAGAAGAAATAATTCCACACCAATTCTTTCGTCGGACGGCTTTTAAGCGCTCGAAGGTTAAAACCGTGTTCTCCTATTACCGATATCGCTTTACCAAGCGAACCTGCCGCATTCTTTACTGTAAACAGCATTATAAATCTGTCATCATTTTTTGAAGGACTACGGTTTGATCTTGAGAATACGGCAAATCTTGTAGTATTCGTATTACTCTCATTTATGTGCGAAGCAAGTACGTTTAAACCGTACTTTTCAGCCGCCTCAACACTTCCGACAGCACCGATATCTTTTCTGCCCATCTGCGCTACTGTCTTTGCCGCTATTGCCGTGTTTGCCGACTCCTCGGTTTCAATGTTATGTTTTTCTAAAAATGAGGCACTCTGTCCCAATGCCTGTGGGTGACTTATTACTTTTTTTACATCTTCTATTGTTGCACCCTTAACTGCCAACAAATTCTGAACGACCTCAGCTTCATATACACCGTTTATATACAGTGAACCGAAAAACGCCAAATCAAGCACGTTTCCAACATCACCGTTATGGCTGTTTTCAATTGGCAGTAAAACGCAGTCACATTCGCCTTTTTCAACAGCTCTGTAAGCCGCCTTAAAATCACCAAAAGGTACACACGTTGCACTTGGAAAAATCTTCTGTGCTGCTAAATTAGCAAATGCCCCCTCAACTCCGCTATATGCAACCCTCATGCCTTCAATTAATTTATGCTGCATATCCTTTGACAGTTTTATGTTATTTTTCAAAAAGCTGACATAATAAGCCTTAATATCATCATTCTCAATATACTCGGAATTGCGTTTTATCATTTCCTCTTCCCTTGAAAAATCGTCAACGGGAATACCGTTTTGTTTCTTATAATCGCTGATAACTTTAACCGCATTCATTCTCATTTCAAAACAACGCGCCATCTCTCTGTCAGCATCGTTTATTATTTGTCTTGCCTTTTGAAGATCGTTCATTTTTGCTCTCCTAATATAAGTACATATATAATATATTATATAGTAAAACAACTTTTTTTTAAAGTCAACAATATTTTGTATATTTTTTCTAAAAAATGCAAAAATACGCGATAAAATCGCCATAAAAAATCCCTTTAGAGCAGTTATAAATAACTACCCTAAAGGGATTTATATTAGGTATACCGTTTTAAATTTAACATAAAATCAGCTAACAAGGTCCTCGCCGTTTATGAAGGTAAAACCTGCATCGGCTACCAAAGTTGCTGCAAGATCAATTTTTTCTGCAGCATTCGGCTGATATGCATAATAGTCGGGATAATAATACTGCTCGTGAATAAGAAATCCTAAATATTCATTTTCCAAAGCAGGACAGATATCTTCGCGAACTTGATCCAAATTCTTGCATAGATTGATCGTACCCGTATTACAATAAACCTTGAACAAAAGACCTGTTTCTTCATCCTTGATAGCATCTAAGGTTTTACGTGTTGCTTCCCACATTTCTTCGGTCAAATGGTTATATCCGCACGCAGAACGGTCAATTGCTACATCGCGGGTGCCTCGTTTATACACACGGGTTTCAGGTTTACGGTTATGCAATAATCTTGCCGCGTGACCGTAAGGGAGTGAGTTTACGTCCCCGTTGTATTCTTCCGCATCACCATGTGTACTGCACACCATACGAACTCCGCAGTCATACAATGCCTTGCAGGCTTCCTTACTCAGAGGCAACCAGTGAGTACAAAGAGCCTTTTTCGCCCAGCTTTTTTCACCCGCAAAACGAATAACCTCTTTCTCCATAGATAAAAACAAATCCTTGATATCCTGATAGTCTGCATTAATGTTAGGATAGTCAGGAAACTCCTGTTTAGCGTGAAAAGCAAACTTCAACCAATCAGCGTTTTCTTCAAACTCTGATTTGTAAGCATCGGTCATATCTGAAAGCGAAAACTCATCATTACCGTAAAAATAGTCTGTACGGTAGAATAAATTGAACTGTACTTTTAAACCGGTCTTTTCATGTGTCTCTTTCAAAGATTTGAGAAAATGATGTTCAAAAATAGATTTAGGTCTTTGACGGGTCAAATCCCTGAACACCCAAACAACATCATCAATAAAGAAAAATGCTTTTTTATCCATATTGCCCCTCCGTTTTTTCGACTTTTTGTACAAAGTATCTGTCTGAATTATATAAAAAATACTACTCAAAAACAATATAAAAAACAATCCCCAGTGTACAAAACAACTGTTTTTTGCAATTTCTGACCTGTACAGTTAAATAATATCTTTTACGTGTAAAACAACACCGTCTGATATTAATTTTTCTTGCAATCTTTTAACGTCAAGACTCGGAAAATCGTCACACATCGCCGCCGCTGTTCCTGCAGCTTGTCCTGTTACTGCACAACAAGGAATTACCCTCATTATATCCCATAATTCATCATCTGACGACGTCGTTCTTCCTGCAGTTATCAAATTCTTGATTTTCTTGCCGTACAACGTTCTGAAAGGTACTTCATATACAGGACCGCGTTTCCGCCAATTCCCGACCATTCCTATTGAATCTTCAAAATATTTATGCTCTTCATCTATAGTCTGAGTGTACTCACCCACTATACATCTGGTCATTCTAAGCTGAGGTATTGTCATTATATTAACCGGCAAAAAAAGAGGATCTGTATCGCGTTTTTTCAAAAAGTCGTTAAAAGTTGACGCATGTGACATTATAACCATTTCCGATATTTCTTTTGCATCAACACCGCTGAAACGCATATCGGCTAAAAGCTCGGTTGAATTATTTATCTCACTGTCGGTAAATTCTGCGGCTCCGAGTTCGCGAAGCTTATATCCATCCTTACCTACCGAATAATACCATGCCGCAAGTTTGTTTTTCTTGCCGTAAATCCTTGTATCTTCACCTGAAAATAACGCTATATCGCAATCTCCCGTCGCATCTACTACAGAACACACTTTATAAGCCTGTCTTCCTGATTTATTCTCTGTTACAAGGTGAGTAATTTTGCTGTCTTTAACCTCTGTCGACACCACGTACGTTCCGTACATTATACTAACGCCCTCTTTTACCAAAAGCTTTTCGGCTAAAATAGAAAACAAATGCGGATTATACTGTACGCGATATCTGGGAGAGTTTTCATTCCTTTCCCCAACACCGTCAAGCCAATTTGCAGGATATTCCGCTTCGCTACCGTGCTTTATGGACAATTTCAACAGCTCTTCGGCAATTCCGAATGAAACTTGATGTCCCATTCCGTCACACAGCGGTAAATATATTGTTATTATACCTGCCGTTCCAAGACCGCCCAAAACGTATTCTTTTTCAAACAACACCGTCTTTTTACCGCATCTCGCCGCCGCTATCGCCGCAGATATCCCCGCAAAGCCGCCACCGCATACCGCTACGTCGTAATCGTCAACTATTTCTGTGCGTCTCTTTTCATCTATATACATATTTTACCTCCGGCAAAACTCTCTTTCTCTCCAAAATTATAACACATTACCTGCTTTTTATCAATAACAATTATCTATTCCCGTCCAAATATTGAACAATTACTTATATTATCTTCCTACAAAAACCACAATGTGAATTTTTTGTTAATAATCCTTCAAAATAACACTTTTCAAAGCAAAAATATGTTAAAATAAGTTTGATTTTTTATTTTTATTTGATTTGGTTTTATCAAATAAAATCACACTATAATTTTAAGGAGAATTATCAATGAACACCTTTATGCTCCAAGCTCAATCTTCAGCCGATCCGGCTACTTGGTTTGTATGCATTTTGGGAGTAGGAGTCGTATTTATCGGCCTTATCTTGCTGATCGCTATCGTTTCTCTTTCAAACTGGTTGTTATCAAAAATCGAACAACACAAAGTTTGTGCAACAAAAGAAGCAAACGTATCACTCCAAACTTCAACAAATCAAAACACTAAAATCGAAAACAAACAGGAAATATTAGCAGCAGTATGCGCTGCCGTTGCCGAAGAAAACGGAACCGATATATCCGCTATTCGCGTTATTTCCTTTAAAAAACTTTAAAATATAATCATTATTTTCAGAGAGGTATACACTATGAAAGCTTACAAAGTTAACGTGAACGGTAACGTTTATGAGATCACACTTGAAATCATTGACAAAGATGAAATAAAATCTACTCCCGCCCCCTCGGCACCCGCTGTTTCAACTCCTGTTGCTAATAACGGCGGTACACAAATTACGGCTCCTATGCCCGGAACGATGCTTAAAGTTAACGTTACTAACGGACAAGCTGTAAAAAAAGGCGACGTACTTATGGTTCTTGAAGCTATGAAAATGGAAAACGAGATCATGGCGCCCTCCGACGGCACCGTTTCTTCATTAAGCGTTCAGGCAGGCGCCTCTGTTGAAACCGGTACGGTTCTCTGCACTCTCGCATAACATTGGAGGCTTCTCTATGATTGCATTATTAGACTTTTTAAAAGACACCGGCTTCTATCAATTTTTTGCAGTCGAACACGGCTGGAAAAATCTTATTATGATTGCAATTGCCTGTGTTTTGTGTTATCTTGCCATTGGCAAAAAGTTTGAACCCCTTCTCCTTCTCCCAATAGCAATAGGTATGCTTTTGACAAACCTTCCGGGTGCAGGGATTTTCCATGAAGAAATTTTTGCCGGCGGTCAGGTTGACTGGACTGCTTTTAAAGACGTAAAAAACATAGGACTTATTGACGTATTGTATCTCGGTGTTAAGCTCGGTATCTATCCTTGTCTTATTTTTATTGGTGTTGGCGCTATGACCGACTTCGGTCCGCTGATTTCAAACCCTAAAAGTATGATACTTGGTGCTGCGGCACAAATTGGTATTTTCGCAACCTATGCAGGTGCAATTCTTCTAGGATTTGCAGGGGCGGAGGCAGGATCTATCGGTATTATAGGCGGCGCTGACGGCCCGACCGCTATATTCGTTACCACAAAATTAGCACCTCATCTTTTAGGTCCTATTGCAGTTGCCGCATATTCATACATGGCACTCGTTCCCGTAATTCAGCCTCCCATTATGAAGGCTCTTACAACCAAAAAAGAACGCTCGATAACAATGACGGCATTAAAACCCGTTTCAAGACTGCAAAAGATCGTATTCCCCATCGTTACAACGATATTCGTAGCCCTCATAGTTCCAAGCGCGGCTCCCTTGGTAGGTTGTCTTATGTTTGGTAACCTTCTCAAAGAATGCGGTGTCTGCGAAAGACTTTCAAAAACAGTTCAGAATGAGCTTATGAACATAGTTACCGTATTCCTCGGCATTTCTGTCGGCGCTACGGCAACAGCTTCTACTTTCTTGAAAATGAAAACAATTATGATCATCGTTATGGGTGTTGTAGCCTTCGGTGTTGCAACAGCTTCAGGTGTTCTTATCGCAAAATTAATGAACGTATTTCTTCCCGAAGGAAAGAAGATCAATCCTCTTATCGGCTCCGCAGGTGTTTCTGCCGTTCCTATGGCGGCAAGAGTATCACAGAAAGTCGGTCAGGAAGAAAATCCCGGCAACTTCTTGCTTATGCACGCTATGGGCCCCAACGTTGCAGGAGTTATAGGCTCTGCAATCGCAGCCGGCGTTCTCATCGCTTTGTTTGCTTAAACGAGGTATTAAATTATGTCAAAAAAAGTTTTTATAACAGATACAATATTGCGTGATGCGCATCAGTCTCAAGCCGCTACAAGAATGAGAATCGAAGATATGATTCCCGCTTGTAAAGCTCTCAACGAAGCGGGTTATTGGTCTCTCGAATGTTGGGGCGGCGCTACCTTTGACTCTTGTATGCGTTTCCTCGGCGAAGACCCATGGGAAAGACTTCGCACATTAAGAAAAAACCTTCCCGATACAAAACTTCAAATGCTTCTCCGCGGTCAAAACCTTCTCGGATACAAGCATTACTCGGACGACGTCGTTGACCTCTTTATCAAAAAGTCAATTGAAAACGGCATAGACGTTATAAGAATATTCGACGCTCTTAACGATACTCGAAATATGGAAGCGGCTATGAACGCTACTAAAAAACACGGCGGCATAGCTGAAGCTGCAATAAGCTATACGGTAAGCCCCGTACACAACGAAGAATACTTTGTTGACCTTGCCGTAAAATTGCAAAATATGGGCGCTGATACCATTTGTATCAAAGATATGGCAAACCTCCTCTTACCCTACGATGCATTTTCGCTTATTACGGCTATAAAAAAGAAAGTAACTGTACCCATTCACTTGCATACGCATAACACAACGGGTACGGGCGAAATGACCTATCTTATGGCTATTCAAGCCGGTGTTGATATTATTGATACAGCACTTTCACCTTTGGCTAACGGTACTTCTCAGCCCTCGACGGAAGCTATGGTGGCAACGCTTAAGGGTACGGAGTACGATACGGGTATTGATCTTGAAAAGCTTACAGCGCCGGCAGCTCATTTCCGTAATATCGCAACAAAACTTAAAGAACAAGGCTCTCTTGATCCTAAAGTTCTCAACGTTGACCCCAACACCCTCATCTATCAGGTACCCGGCGGTATGCTTTCCAACCTTATATCTCAGCTTAAACAGGCAAAAGCAGAAGATAAATACTACGAGGTTTTAGAGGAAGTTCCGAGAGTAAGAAAAGATTTCGGTTATCCCCCTCTCGTTACTCCTACAAGCCAAATCGTAGGAAGTCAGGCTGTTTTTAACGTTCTTACAGGTGAACGTTATAAAATGGCAACAAAAGAATCAAAAGCCGTTTTAAGAGGCGAGTACGGACAACTTCCGGGAGAAGTTAACGAAGAAGTACGCAAGAAAGTTATCGGCGACGAAAACATTATAACCTGCCGTCCCGCTGACCTTATCCCACCCGAACTTCACAAATACAGAATCGAAGCAAAATACCTTGCAAAATGTGATGAAGACGTGCTTTCATACGCACTCTTCCCTCAAGTTGCAGAAAAGTTCTTAAAAGAACGCGACCAAAAAGAAACTGTTTCCGAACAGAATAACGACGGTGTTCGTGAACTTTTCGTTGAAGATTTGTCAGAATAAAACAATACAAAAAGAGAGTTGGAAAACCAACTCTCTTTTGTGTTTTATATAACTTCACCTGATGATATAATCTTTTCTTTTCCGTCTTCTGTCATAATACGAAGAAAACAATCGCCGGTAACACCTATTATTTTCCCTATAACATTTTTGTTACCGTCCGAATAATCTGTTATTTGCATAGTTTCACCGATATACGCCATATTTTCTCTATACTTTGATACGATTTTCTCTTGACTTAAAAGTAAAAGATTACGCAAATTGTTGCTTATTTCTGCCGCAAGAGTTAACTTATCCCCCTTATAATCAGCATAACCTGCCCTATTCTTTATATCATCTGGAAAATCATTCTTAGGTTTTGTTAAATTAATACCTATACCAACAACTACTCTCTCAATCTTACCGTTACAAGATTTTGCTTGGGTTAATATACCGCATATTTTTCTATTATCAATCAGTAAATCGTTTACCCATTTAATTTTAATGTTCTTTACACCAAAATGTTCCAGTGCTTCCCTTACGGCTAATGCCGCTGAGGGCGTGATCAAATTAAACGGTACACTAATATTTTCAAACGGAATACAAATAGACATATAAAGCCCACCATCATACGAAAAGAACTTTCTGTCCATCCTTCCTCTGCCACCGGTCTGCGTATCGGAAATTACTGTCAAATAATCTCCGGGATTAAGAGTGTTTAATGCAATATCATTCGTTGACTCAACACAATCATAGTGGATTATATCTATTCCGTTTATTTGTCTATCTATCATTATGTTCTACCTATTTGTCTTACACTATTTAATCTGCTTTTTATTTGTATACATAATCGAATCAGCTGTTTTAAATGCTACATCAAACGGTTTTGAATGATTAAAGTCTACCTCGGAACAACCGAAAGACATCTTAACCTTACAAGACTTAAACAATTCTTCATTCATATTTTCAAGCGTTTTTTCAACCTCAAATAATTGCATATCTTCTAACACCAAAACAAACTCATCGCCGCCAACTCTAAAACTTTCACATTTGTAAGTATCAAAATATTTAGTAATAAAAGCACCTACCTGCTTCAATATTTCATCACCTGCAGCATGTCCTTTGGTATCATTAATTCTTTTAAATCCATCAATATCCAGTACACCCAAAATATAATTTGCATCATTATTCTTTTTATGATATGATACCTTCCTTTTAGTGTACTTTAAGTATGCTGCTCGATTTTGCATATTCGTCAAAACATCTATGTAAGCAATATTTTTCAGTTCTTGATTTTCATAAGTTTTTTTATTCATCTCAGCAACATCTTTTACTAAATCAAAAATCAAAATTAATGTTAAATAAAAAATAACACTGAAAACAACAAAATCAAAAAGCAAATCAACTGCACTACTCTTATCAACTACTTTAAAAGCATATTGATTTAAAAACTGTATTAAAAAGAAAACTAAAACGATATTAAGTTTCCACCAACCCGAAGAAAAATACTTTTGGGCTTTTTTATAAATCGGAAGAAGAATTTTGTATAAAAATACGTGCATCAATACCACTATGCCTGCCAAACAAACTTGCAAATATGCACTTTCACCGAAAAGTGTTGTTACAATCATATTTGCACCAATACAAATGCAAAATGAGTTTGCATACGTCAAAAACAGAAAAAGCTTTTCACCGACCTCCCCTATTGTTGTTACAAAAAATATAAGGGCCTGCATAAAAAACATACCGAAAAATCCATATATAATATTATCTTGAAATAGCATAATGCAAACAGAAAAAAACGCATATAAACTCCAAGCACCAAATGTAATTCGTTTGTTGTATTTTGGTTTTTGCATATACAAAGATGCAACAATATGCGACAAAATCGTTATTATCATATCAACGTCCCCCCTTGCTTACCGCCGTTTATATTTTCTTAATCATACATTTCTTAATAAACATATATACCTGATAAGTATACCACAATTTTAACTGTTTTTCAACAATATTTTTCAATTCAATATTACTAAAAAGAAAAGCCACAACATATTTTCATTAAAAAACCACTTCTCCATGAATAGTGAATAATACAAACAAAAATCCGTCCACATTCGTGAACGGATTTTTGTTTGGTGCCGGAAGCGGGGGTCGAACCCGCACGGTATCGCTACCACTGGATTTTGAGTCCAGCACGTCTGCCAATTCCATCATTCCGGCATATTCATCAACATTAGTTATTATATCATATAATTGTTATCTATGTCAAGTATTTATCAATATTTTTCTGTTGTTTTTTTAAGTTTTTGACTATCACAATCCCTCCGTCTTTTGCTTCGCAAAATCCACCTCCCTTTACACAAGGGAGGCTTTTTTGTTCCTCCGATCTTTTCCTCCCCCGGTAGAACTGTTAGATATTTCCACACATAAAGTAACAAATAAAAATCCATCCGCATAGCGGGTGGTATTTCATTTTCGGGCAAAGCCCTAAACGCTACCGGCGACGCACAAGTGCGTTTTTTATTGACCTGCCAGCCATGCAATTGTTATCATCTACCCGTAAACGGGGCGTGATAAAAGCCTTCCTCCGAAAGGAAGGTGGCACACCGCTGTACCAATATACAATTTCATTTTTTCTTTGGCGGTGTGACGGAAGGAGCCTGCGCAACGTAACAGTTTGCTCTAATTCAAATGTTACGCACTCTCCTTCTGTCAGCTTCACTGACAGCTCCCTCCGCAGGGAACCTTTATCACAATCATTCTGCTCTATCTCTTCATTTGCTTTCTATTCATCGGCATAGCCTTTACTGAACCACACAGACTTTTAGCGTGGTTTTCGCGATACAACAAGAGAGTTGGTGGGAACTTCCCACCAACTCTCTATTATATTTCAAACGACAATCCGGACGTCCATCGGTCGTCTGTAATTTTCATAAGAAAACCGTACATCTTAAATGTACGGTTTTTTGTTTTTATATTATTACTGTTTGATCTTGTCAATAAGTTTATGTATTCTGTTTACAGGGTTAAGAAGCTCACTAATTGTTGCATCGTGGTTAAGTGTATCAACAAGCATCGCTACATACTTACACATATTAACTTCATAATACCAAGGTCTTTCGAGAAGTTCGGGTTTTCTGTAATTGAGGTTTGTTGTAAACACCTTTGTAATCAAGCCCTTTTCGTATGCATCGTCAAATTTATCAAATCCGTTGCAGAACAATCCAAATGTTGAGAATACGAATATTCTCTTAGCGCCTTTTGATTTAAGCTGATATGCAACGTCAAGCATTGATTCGCCCGATGAAATCATATCGTCAACAACGATAACATCTTTTCCTTCTACAGATTTACCAAGGTATTCATGTGCTTCGATCGGGTTTCTTCCGTCAACAACTCTAGTATAGTCACGGCGCTTGTAGAACATTCCCAGATCAAGTCCTATTACAGATGAGTAATACATACTTCTTCCCATAGCGCCTTCATCGGGGGATATCATCATAAGGTGCTCTTTGTCAAGCTGGATATCCGGAACTGCCTTTACTAAAGCCTTTATCATCTGATATGTTGATTGAACACTGTCAAAACCTTTGTTCGGTATTGCATTCTGTACACGAGGGTCATGTGCATCGAACGTTATAATATTTGAAACACCCATATTTACAAGTTCTTGAAGTGCTACTGCACAGTCAAGGGACTCTCTTGCTGATCTCTTGTGCTGTCTGCCCTCATAAAGCATCGGAATTATTACAGATATTCTACGAGCTTTACCGGCAATTGCACCTATTACTCTCTTTATATCCTGAAAATGATCATCGGGGCTCATGGGAACTACCATATCGTACATCTTGTATGTTACGCCATAGTTAAATACGTCTGCAATTATAAATACGTCATGTCCTCTGAGTGACTGTTTGAGCAAACATTTTGCCTCACCTGTTCCAAATCTGGGACAGTCTGCGTTAATTACAAATGACTCGTCCGTTTCACGCCATTTCTTTAAATAATAATCAACATTTCCGGCAAATTCTTCGCCGCCTCTCATACTGATTACACTAAGTTCACCAAAAATATTATCCTTCATATTTTCCCCCATAACAGATTTTTTGACATTTTTCCATAAAACATATCATTATCGTTTATATTATAACACACTTTATCAAAAATGAAAATACACTTTTTTAATTTTTATCAATTTTTTTATAGTTTTTTTACACTGATTAAGTTAGGGCGCATTTTCGGGTTTCATATTAAAAGATCTAACACAAAAACACACAAAGAAATAATTTCCTTGTGTGTTTTTTATGCAATATATGTTTTATTACTGCGTAATAGGGTTACCGTTACCATCAAACAGCGGCAGAGGTGAAAGATAAATTATATCTTTTCTTTCAATCGCATCGCCTTCGGCAAGTACAGCCATTTTACCGACAATATTTCCACCGACCTGCTCTACGAGCGTTTCCAATGCTGCTAACGACTCTCCTGTGCTTATAACGTCATCTACTATAAGAATTCTCTTTCCCTTCATAGCTTCTGCTTCAGCCGAACCCAAACATAACGTCTGTCTGTGCGAAGTCGTTATGGAATCAACATTGGTCGATACAATATCTTTCATATAAAGCTTAGGACCTTTTCTTGCAACAACGTAGTAGTTGTTACCCGACTGCCTTGCCATTTCATATAAAAGCGGTATTCCCTTTGATTCAGCGGTGATCAACACGTCAAACTCAGGAGCCTTTTTCAATAACTCCTCAGCGCTTTTAACTGTCAACTCAACGTCGCCAAACATAATAAATGCACCGATATACAGATTTTCATTCAAAGGACATAAAGGTAAATCTCTTTTTAAACCTGCTATTTCAATAGTGTAACTCTTATCCATGAAAAATTATTACCTCTTGTAAAAATACTGTATATTTTATGCCAATCCCATTACTTTTAATACAATAAATACAACAAACAAAGCAACAGAGATCCACATTACTCCACTGATCTCTTTAATCTTGCCTGTAAGAACTTTCAATATTGCCCATGCCAACATACCAAACATAATACCGTTTGCTATTGAATATGTCAAAGGCATCATAACTATAGCCAAGAAAGCTCCCATTACATCAGCAACGTCGCCTTCAAAGTCAACCTTCTTAACTGCAGAAAGCATTAACAAACCAACGTAAAGCATAGCGGGTGTTGTTGCAAATCCGGGAATTGCTGTGAATATAGGCGCCAATACCAATGATAAGAAGAACAATCCGCCTGTAACTACCGATGCAAGACCTGTCTTACCGCCTGCTGCAACACCTGCACTTGACTCAACGTAACTTGTAACAGTTGATGTACCGAGACATGAACCTACAACTGTACCGACAGCGTCTGCCATCAATGCACCGCCCGCCTTCGGAAGTTTGCCTTCTTCATCAAGCAAGTCGCCCTTTTCAGCAACGCCTATCAAAGTACCTACAGTATCAAAGATATCTGTATAAAGGAATGTAAACGTAATCAAAATAAATGAAGGAGCATTCTTAAGAATAAATCCAAAATCAAAATCAAAGAACAAAGGCATAGCATATGAACTTGAGCTGAAATTAGGAATTACAGAATATACTCCTGCATCAACGTTGGGAACGTACCAGCCAATCAATTCTGCAACTATTCCCAATACCCATGTGATAATAATACCGAGCAAAATTCCGCCGGGTACTTTAAAATGCTGCAACACACCGATGATCAAAAATCCTACCAATGCCAAAACAACTGCAGGAGATGCAAGATCACCCATAGCAACTGTAGTAGCCGGATCAGATACAACTATTTTCGCATTCAAAAGTGCAATAATCGTAATAAAAAGTCCTATACCTGCTGTTATACCAAACTTCAAGTTGTTAGGAATTTTGTTAACCAAAGCTTCACGGAACTTAAACAAAGAAAGAATCATAAAAATGATACCTTCAATCAAAATTGCAGTCAACGCAACCTTGTATGAATAACCCATAGTACCGCATACGGTAAATGCAAAAAATGCGTTCAATCCCATACCTGATGCCAATGCAACGGGATAGTTAGCAAAAAATGCCATACAAAGCGTTGCAATACCTGCAGAAATTGCGGTAGCCGAAAATGCTGCCCCAACAGGAATTCCTGCTGCAGACAAATAACTCGGGTTTACTGCCAAAATATACGCCATCGCCAAGAAGGTCGTAATACCGGCAATAATCTCTGTACGAACGTTACTTCCACGTTCTTTGATCTTAAATAATTTTTCCAGTTTGTTCAAAATTATTCCCCCTATAAATTTATTTTTTATATAAAAAGAGTGTACATCTTTCTAAATAATGCAAACTCATTTTACCTTACATTAACATTTATCACATATTTTTCATCTCACGAATCTATTTTACACCATAATAATATTTTTTGCAATATTTTTTTAATAATTTATACATTTTATATTTAATTCGATTAATAAACTTCAAAAACCGACTACACCGTTTGAAGTATAATCCCAAACGATACATAATTTAATTTATTTTTTCTTTCTTAAAGTTAATTTTATTAAGTGCACACTTTTTGTATTATTTTTACAAACATTTACTTTATGTATATATTTTTTTGTTAACTCTCAACATTGACACAATTTTTAAGTATATAGTATAATAATATAGACGTACTATACGCACATATTATTTGTTCCGATAAAAGACAGGAGGTAACATTGTGAATAAATATATAGAAAAAGTAATAGATGAAGTTATGTTTCGCAATAATAACGAACCCGAATTCATTCAGACTGTCGAAGAAGTTTATGAAAGCCTTGAAGCTGTTATAGATAAACACCCCGAATACGAAAAACATGGTTTACTTGAAAGAATGGCAGAGCCCGACAGACAGATCTCATTCAGAGTAACCTGGGTTGACGATGAAGGAAAAGTTAACGTTAACAGAGGTTACAGAGTTCAATTTAACTCTGCTATAGGTCCATACAAAGGCGGTCTCCGTTTTCACCCATCCGTATATATGGGAATCATGAAATTCTTAGGCTTTGAACAAACATTCAAAAACAGCCTTACCGGACTTCCCATCGGTGGCGCAAAAGGCGGAAGCGACTTCGATCCCAGAGGTAAAAGTGATGCAGAAATAATGCGTTTCTGCCAAAGCTTTATGACCGAACTTTACAGACATATAGGCCCCGATGTTGACGTACCCGCAGGAGATATCGGTGTTGGTGCCAGAGAAATAGGCTATCTCTTCGGTCAATACAAGAGAATTAAGGGATGTTTTGAAAACGGGGTTATAACCGGAAAAGGTCTCAGCTACGGCGGTTCTCTTATAAGACCCGAAGCAACGGGTTACGGCGCTGTTTATTATGTCGTTGAGGTATTAAAACACTTCAATGAATCGATCAAAGGTAAAACCATCTCTGTTTCCGGCTTTGGAAACGTCGCGTGGGGAGTATGTAAAAAAGCTGCAGAGCTTGGCGCAAAAGTTGTTACTATTTCAGGTCCTGACGGCTTCGTATATGACGAAGAGGGTGTTACGGGTGAAAAAATAGATTATCTTCTCGAAATGCGCAGATCCGGCGAAGATAAAGCTGAAAACTACGTAAAGAAATTTAAAAACGCAAAATTCTTCAAAGGCGAAAAACCTTGGAAGATCAAAACCGATATAGCTATGCCCTGCGCTACGCAAAATGAAATTGACGTTGAAGAAGCTGAACTTATTATAAACAACGAAACTCAGTACTATATTGAAGTTGCAAATATGCCCACGACCAATAACGCTTTAAAACTGTTAAAAAATACTCTAAGAGCCGTTGCTCCCTCAAAGGCTGTCAACGCAGGTGGAGTTGCCGTTTCCGCTATCGAAATGAGCCAAAACAGTATTCGTTACAGTTGGACGGCAGAAGAAGTTGATCAAAAACTTCAAACAATCATGAAAAACATTCACGATACATCAGCAAAAATGGCAGAGGAATACGGTCTTGGTTATGATCTTGTTGCAGGTGCCAACATCGCCGGTTTCTTAAAAGTCGCTGATGCTATGATTTCTCAAGGTATTTCGTAATAATTATTACATTAAAAACACAAAAGACACCTTTCGTACAAAAAACGTTAAGGTGTCTTTCTTATTTTTTATTTTCTATTAACTGCTCTGTAAGCCAAAGCAAGTACCGACAACAGTATCACAACTGCAAGAATTACGTATGCCACGATATAATGATTTTTATTCTCAAATATCTGCTTATTGGGGTTATCAACCTTGTTCAGATCGGTTTCTTGCTGTTCTGTATTAACAGATGATACAGATCCGCTTTCGCCCCCATTTTCTGAAGTAGTATCATAAATTTCGGTATCCTGACTAACGTCGCTTCCGCCGTCGGTATTCTTATTGATTACAACATCTTCACCGTGTATCTTGTCTATAAGCTTGTTTACGTCACCGCTATAGGCGTTTATATTAACTGTTGAAACCCTCTTCGGCTCAGGAGCGTCCTCTCCTGTCTCCTCATTTTCGTTCGTAACGGGGTTACCCTCCGTATGAGTTTCTATAGGCAGGTCGGTCGCAGTGTTTTCATCTATATCATTGTCGGTGTCTTCTTCCTGCTTTTCTTCTTCGGTTATATAATCGACTATGTCGATCACACCTATCGACTGCAAATTACCGCCGTTAATATCGATCGTGTTTATCTTGCCGTAAGCTGTAATATTTCCTCTGAAAGTGCCGCCGTTTATCGTAATATACAAATCATCAGTCAATGCCGCAGATGAACCGATATTCCCCTTAAAAACTCCTCCGTTTACTATAAGAGAGGCAGTTCCCTTTTGGATCTTTTCGGTATTGGATATACCGTTTACCGATACTTCCCCTTCAAACTCGCCTCCGTCAATAACGAGCTGTGTATTTCCAACGTGATCTTTATCTCTGTTTCCGACACATATATAGTTATAAGTTCCGCTTTTTATGGTTATTTTACAATCGTCATCTTTTCCGCTGTCTGTATATACACCTATTACCGATATATACGGCGCATCTCCGTATTTTTTGCATACAATTCCATCACCCAAAACAGTATCGTAACCACCGCATATAATCGCCCTTGCGTGTTCGCTTCCGTTTGTAACTATATTAATATTCTCGAATACAAATTCACCCGCAAGAACTATGTTTGCGCTGACTTTTTCATCACCAATGCATAGTGCAGCCATATCTTCCGTTCTGTAATCTTTATCTTTATAAACGCTTGTTACAGTGATCTTCTTGTTGCCGTTTGCCGTTCCACTCCTGCTTGATAAATTAACCAATCTGTTTACGGTATATTTACCGCACACGACGATCTTACCACCGCTCTCGGATAAAATCCTTACAGCTTCCTTAAAATCGCCAATAGCTTTTTCGTAACTGCTTCCATCTCCGTTTCCGCCGTCACGCAAATATACAACGTTCTCGCTTTCCGCAAAAACAAAAAGTGCCGATACGAACACAAGAACCACTGCGTATATAGCAATATACCACAATTTTTTTCTGTTCATATAAGCACCCTCTCTCTTTTTATCCTATATCAACCGTAATATAGTCTACACTTCCTACGTAACAATAATTAACTTTATCGCTACCGTATCTGCCAAACATATTGGTAAATGTAAATTTAAAATCGTTTTCCACAGCTACACTTGAAACAAGTTCATCATTACCGTACAAAAATAATTTCTTTTCATTTTTTCGGTAAACGATCTTCCACTCAAAATCACCCTTATTTTTCTCTGCAAATTTTTCATAAGGTAAATACAGAGTGCTTCCCGAATCATCAACCAGTCTTATTGAATATTTAATCACTTCCGCATAAGGCGCAAGATAAATAAACGATTTGGTATCATATTCCTTACCAAAAAGAATTCCGTTGTCGCTTAAAGTTCCTTTCCAGCTTATTTGCCAATCACAATCAGAACTTAACTCAATCGGATTACCCAATGAAAAATCTGCACTTCTGTCTTTGAGTATTATTTCGCCGTTTTTCAATTCATACCCGTCAGCGCTTGATTTTTCGGTGAGTTTTAAATTATTTTTATTAATTTCGGATAAGTCGTCAAAATTCCAAGTATATGTAACTTTTTCCGTATCTTTTATTTCTTCTCCGTCAACAAAAGTAACGTTCAGTACAAATTCTACCCCGCCGCATTTGTAAACTATCTTTGCAGGCGACAAACTCGTATTTTCTTTGGAAATCGAAACAACACCGCCAGAGGTATAATTTATTAATTTATCATCATACTCAACACTTACGTTTGAATTATTAGCATAAACGGGCGAAACAATGGCAACCGTGCATAAGCTCTCTGTCGTTTTTAGTTGTACAGTAGCATTATTATCAATATTTTCACCGTGCGTTTTTCCAAAAAGCTCTATTTTTTGCACAGTTCCGTTATCTTCCTTGCCTATATATCCAAAAAGATTTTCCGCGCAATCAACACCTATATTATTGTAACCTTTTTGAGTATAGTACAAATTGCCGTTTTGAACAAAACCGTTTTCGATACTTGCCATTTCTGACAGTCTTGTTACTATCATTACATCTTCAAACAAATTACTTAACTGATATTGTGCCGCGCACACCGGTTCTATATATAAATCCTCTTTATCTGTCACCAAAGATGATCTTACCGGTATTATTGCTGTCAATTCGGATTTTGAAGCTTCTTTTATGTTGATATGGAAGTCCATAAAACATTTCATATAATCATCAGAAGACATTCCCTCGGCAATATCCCACTCACCGTGAAGCCAGAATACAACCGACCTTTTTATTATATAAGGACTGTTTTCTTGGGATAATTTTTCTCTAAACAGCTCAATTCTGCTTAAAGCCATGCTGTAAGCCTCTCCCTCTGACGTCCATTTTGTGATAGAAACGTCAGATATTGCTGTCTGCAAAAACAACACCTTTTCTCCGGTTAAGCTATACCATTTTTTTGCCAATGCAGGTGTAAAGCCCTCCCTACCGCAAGAAAGGTCTTTCATCTCATTCGTTCTGTCGTTCAGTTCTACTGTATATGCCGTGCCGGGCTTTGTTTTTTCACTCTGCCCTATATCTCCTCCGACACCTGCGGCATTACCCTGTCCTGCAATTATAAAAACGTTCAACAAAGCCTTTTCGGTCTTTGTTATATCCAACGTATCAACAACCTTATCTCCTACAAGAGCATTCACCTTGATCGGCTCATCGCTTATGCCTATTACCTTTATTTTTCCGTTTTCACCAATCTTTATAACATCCGTTTTATCAACGGAAAATACAAATTTTTCCCCTTCTTTTAATTGATAATCGGGTATAAAATCATACTCATCGTCGTATTGCAAAATAAATCCCTTTGATTTATCCTGCAAGAATTTTATTTCATACTCATTTTTTGCTTCTCCGTCGTCAACGTAGATTTTGGCAGAAAAAACATCTTTTCCCTCGTTCTTATACGCCTGATATACGCTGACTTTTATGCCGTCCTCAGCACTTGCGCTAACTTGTGGCATAACAGGATTTCCCATAGGGATCTTAACTTCATAAATCGTTTTATCAGGCAAGAATTCTAAATCTTCTCCCGATACTTTTATATCTTTCAAAACGGGAATCTCTGCCTCTTGCTCGTCTATAGGTTCATTATCATTCAAAAAGTTGCCCACAAGCAACACACAGGCGATTATTATCCCTATCAAAATAATAGCCCCTGCGGATAAAACAGCAATTTTCCTTGTTGAATATTTTGATTTCTTTTCCATATTTAACCCTTCTTTCTCAGTTGTGTTAAAAATGTTTTCCTTATAATATTATACCATTTTTAAAAATTTATGTCAAGACGAGCCGTTTTATCACCTTTATAGTTTACTCCTAAACGTTTATAATAATGTTTTTGGGAAATACTACTATTACTAAACTGTAAAGGAATTAAATTAATGAAAATTATATCCCAAACAAAAAAACTTATTTTATTATTTTTTACATTCATAATTTTTATATTCGCATCATCTTGTAACTCCCGATTAAAAGGTCATCAAATCGTAGGAGTTTGGGAACACGACGGTCATTATATCGAGTTTTCTTCAGACGGATACTTAAAAAAAGGTGATCAGAAATATCCTATCTCTGTTAATGAAGAAAAAATAACGGTCGATAAACAAGGCGAAGCTGTTGTTCTTGAATATTCGATCAACTCCAACGGAACCCTCACCATGAATGGATTAATATACTATCCTGTTACCAAAAAATAGCTATATTTGTTTTGTTAGATTAGAAAATTTCTTTCTTTACCAAATTTAACAGATCCATATTTTTGCTAAAATCCATAGCATCTATATAGTATTTTTCAAGCTCGTTGTGCTTTTCATAAATGTCATCAAAGCCCTTTTGCACTCCCTCGTAAAGTGAACTTAAACATCGCCTTGCAAATCTGTTTTTCTGCTTATTTTTTTGCAAAAGCTCTATATCAACAAATCGATCCATATTTATTTGCTTTTTATTGATATCATCATCGTCGTCTATCACAAACGAACAAGATACCTCGGGCAAACATATAGCATTTATACTTGACAGATCAATTATTCCCGGACTGCAAATCGTTTCCAAGTCTTTTTTCATAGCCACTTCCATAATCATATCGATAAAAACACTTCCAATTCCATATCTGTCCTTTATAACGTATTTATTTTCTGCCATCGTATGATAAGTATTGTATATTATATGCCCTGCGTGAGATATTCCTTCAACGGGGCGAAGTTTTTTAATATACCCTTTTCCGTTTTTCCAATTTCGACATAATCTGTTAACTGCCCCCTGCATTTTTTCATAATTTACCGCACGTCTGTTCACCGTTCTTATCTCCGCCTCAACTCTGCCTGCCGCTGCCAGATAGTTGTAAACGTTATTGTACAACCCTTTCTTTATATTGATTATCTCACATATTTCCTCTTTTGACGCTTTTAGTTTATCAGTGTCCCAATGTTCGCCAAGATTTATAATTTTATCTTTTACTCCGGGATATTGTGGATCGTATGTATGGGGGGATGTTCCGTCTATGATCCCAACTTTTAAATCTTCTATTATTACTCCGTCAAGCGAAAGAGGATCAGATGAACAATAAAAACATTCTACCGAATACCCCTTTTTTTCCGCCTCGTCCGAAACACTTCTCATAAAGTATGATTTTCCCGTTCCGGGTCCGCCCTTTATTATATATAACATATCAAGGCCGCCGTATATTTCATTAAAATAAGATACAAAGCCTTTTTCAGTATTGGCCGAAGCAAAATATTTTTTCTCGTTTTGCATTAATTTTTCTCCCTTTCAATTCGTTTTTCATTTGTATTTTATGCAAAACGTCTCTATTTTGTTATTACATTTATTCTTTTTTAAACTACAGGAGAGTTGGTGGGCTTTTCCCACCAACTCTCCTGTTGTATTTAACAAAAAAAAAGAGTGAACCTAAACTTCAAAGGTTCACTCTTTTGGCTATCTTTAATTATTTAAAATATTCAACGCCGGATAAGAATATCTTCTGATCCTGTTCTCCGGGAACGTTTATTGCAACACCGTTACCAATACGTTCACTGTGAGCCATCTTACCAAGTATTCTTCCGTCAGGACTAAATATTCCTTCAATAGCAAAATCAGATGCGTTGGGGTTAAACGTTATATCCATAGTCGGATTACCCTTATCATCAACGTACTGGGTTGCTATCTGTCCGTTTTCAACCATCTTTCTGATAAGCGCTTCGGGAGCTGTAAATCTACCCTCACCGTGACTTATCGGTACCGTATGGATATCACCGGTATTTACGTTTGCAAACCAAGGTGATTTAACAGAAGAAATACGTGTCTGTACCATCTGTGACTGGTGTCTGCCTATTGCGTTAAACGTAAGTGTAGGACTGTCGCTTTCCATAGTATCCATTATCTTTCCGTAAGGCAAAAGTCCCGATTTAACGAGCGCCTGGAAACCGTTACAAATACCAAGCATAAGTCCGTCACGGTTTTCAAGAAGGTTTGTAACCGCTTCTTTTACCATCGGGTTACGCAATACAGCAGTTATAAACTTACCTGAACCGTCAGGTTCGTCACCACCCGAGAAACCTCCGGGTATCATCAAGATCTGACTATTGTTTATCTTTTCGGCAAATTCCTTTATAGACTGAGTTAACACGTCTGAATTAATGTTACGGAGAACAAATATTTCAGCCTCAGCTCCTGCTCTTTCAAATGCTCTTGCAGTATCATATTCGCAGTTTGTTCCGGGGAATACGGGAATTATAACCTTAGGTTTCGCAACCTTTATTGCAGGTCTTGCAGTGTTTCTCTGTGTATATGCAAATTTTTCTGTTGTTTCTTTGCCTACGCCCTTTGCTTCCGTGGGGAATACCTTCAACAAAGGCGCTTCCCATTTTTCTCTCAAGTCTTTTACGCATACAGTTTCGCCGTTTATCTTAATAACAGCTTCATCCAACGTCTTACCAATAAGCTTTCCGTCTATTTCTCCGTCTGTTTCAACAACAAATGAGCCATAGAGAGTCGTCAATATTTCTTTCATATCAACTTTGTCAGCAAATTCAAAGCCTATTTCGTTACCAAAGCTCATCTTTGCAATAGCTTCAGCCAATCCGCCGAAACCGAGAGTGTATACTGCTTTTGCCTTCTTGCCTGTTATAAGCGAATGAACATAGCTATATACTTTCTTCGCAGACTCAAAGCATATAACTCCGTTTTCATCATATTCGGGAGTAATAAGATATACGTTACTTCCTGCAGACTTGAATTCGGGAGTTGTTATGTTCTGCAATTTTGTTGCCGCACAAGCAAAAGATACGAGTGTGGGGGGAACGTCTATATTTTCGAATGTTCCGCTCATACTGTCTTTACCGCCTATTGCTGCAAGACCTAATGATGTCTGAGCCTTAAATGCACCAAGTAACGCAGCAAAAGGTTTGCCCCATCTTTCAGGCTTGTTGTTCGTTCTTTCAAAGTATTCTTGGAAAGTAAGGTAACAATCTTCGTAAGGTACACCTGCCGCAACCATTCTTGATACGCTTTCGGTTACTGCATATAATGCGCTGTGATAAGGGCTGTTATCTGCTATCATCGGGTTATAACCGTAAGCCATTACGGATACGGTGTTTGTTTCTCCCTTGAGTACGGGTAACTTAGCCGCCATATACTGAGGTGCCGTTGACTGCGTCTTACCGCCGTAAGGCATAACAACGCTTCCTGCACCAATTGACGAGTCAAATCTGCTTACCAAGCCTCTCTGTGAGCATACGTTGAGGTCGGATACAAGTGATTCAAAGCTTTCTTTTGCACTATTCTTTGCGTGTTTTACTGCAGAAACTTCAAATATATTGTCATATTCTGCCTTTTCAACAGCTATCTGTGTGTGTTTTTCAGCACCGTTGGAGTTAAGGAACTCACGTGAAAGGTCTACGGTCGTCTTGCCGTTCCAGTGCATTCTGAGTCTCTTTTCCTCTGTTACTCTTGCCACGATCGTTGATTCAAGGTTTTCACCTAAAGCCAACTGCATAAATTTCTCAGCATCTTTCTCTCTTACAACAACAGCCATTCTTTCCTGTGACTCGGAAATTGCAAGTTCCGTACCGTCAAGTCCTTCGTACTTCTTCGGTACTTTTGAAAGGTCTATATCAAGTCCGTCTGCAAGTTCTCCGATAGCAACGGATATACCGCCTGCACCAAAGTCATTACAACGACGGATAAGAGTCGTTGCCTCTTTTGAACGGAACAATCTCTGAAGTTTTCTTTCTTCGGGGGGATTACCCTTCTGTACTTCAGCACCGCACTTAACAAGCGATTCAGCAGTATGTGCCTTTGATGAACCGGTAGCACCGCCGCAACCGTCACGTCCCGTTCTTCCGCCGAGAAGAATAACAACGTCTCCGTCTTCGGGTACTTCTCTGATTACGTTTTCTGCGGGAGCGGCACCTACAACAGCGCCGATCTCAAGTCTCTTTGCAACGTAGTTGGGATGATATATTTCGTTTACACTTCCGGTAGCAAGACCTATCTGGTTACCGTATGAGCTGTAACCGTTTGCAGCGCCCGTTGTAATCTTTGATTGAGGAAGCTTTCCGGGAATAGTTTCGCTTACCTTCTTACGAGGATCGGCAGCGCCCGTAACTCTCATCGCCTGATATACGTAAGATCTTCCTGAAAGCGGGTCACGGATAGCACCGCCAAGACAAGTAGCGGCTCCGCCAAAAGGTTCAATTTCAGTAGGATGGTTATGTGTTTCGTTCTTAAACATCAACAACCAGTCCTGATCTTCTCCGTCTATTTCAGCCTTGATCTTTACCGAACAAGCGTTAATTTCTTCGGACTCGTCCAAATTCTTAAGTATACCTTTTTTCTTGAGATACTTTGCAGCCAACGTACCTATGTCCATCAACGTCATAGGCTTCATCTTCTTACCTGCGTATACCTCTTCTCTTTTTGCAACGTAATCGTTATATGCGTCTGCAATAAAAGAATCTTCTATCTTTACTCCGTCTATATGAGTCAAAAACGTTGTATGACGGCAGTGGTCCGACCAATATGAGTCTATAAGGCGGAGTTCTGACAATGTAGGATCTCTCTTCTCCTCTTCTCTGAAGTGCTTAACGCAAAATTCAACGTCGTCTTCGTCCATAGCCAAACCGTATTTTGCTATAAATCCTTTGAAATCAGGTCTTGTCATCTTAATAAAACCGTCAATGGTGGGTACCATATCAGGCATTTCGTGTTTCTCTTCAAGGGACTCGGGCATTTCGAACGAAGCCTCTCTCGACTCAACGGGGTTGATAACGTATTTCTTTATACTTTCAAGTTCATCAAAAGAAATATCACCCGATAAAATATATACCTTTGCAGTCTTTACAATAGGTCTGTCTCCCTGAGTAAGAATCTGGATACACTGCGAACAAGAGTCTGCTCTCTGGTCAAACTGTCCGGGCAGATATTCTACCGCAAACAATTTGTCATTGGAATCGTATTCGATATTTTCTGTTGCAATATCCGTCTGCGGTTCAGAAAAGATCGTATACTTTGCCTTCTCAAAAATCTCCTCGCTTATTCCCTCAACATAATATCTGTTGATAAGTCTCACATTTTCAAGATTTGCAATCATCAAATTTTCACGAAGGTCTCTTTTTATCCCCTCCGCTTCAATGCGACAGTCTTGCTTTCTCTCAACAAAAACTTTGAAAACACTCATATTAACTCTCCCTCGGTCATTCCGTCTTTTTCGTTATATTTTTTCAAAACGACTCTGCCTATACTTCCGCCAAGGTCTTGGTCGCTTTTTACTTTTACATTAATAAAATTGCTTGTATGTCCCGTAAAAATGCCGTTGCATCCATTCTCAAACAACACTTCAAGCTGTGTCTTTTCCCTAATAAAACCTTCAACACACCTTTTCTGCATATCATTTGCCAACTTTTGCAGTCTTTTGTGTCTATTGGTCTTAACGTCGTTTGATAGTTGTCCTTTCATCTCTGCCGCCTCCGTTCCAGGTCTAACAGAGTATGAAAATATGTGGCTGTTTAATATCTCCAGAGAGTCTACAAAACTAAATGTAGCTGCAAAATCCTCTTCTGTCTCGTTCGGAAATCCAACTATGAAATCCGAACCGAAAGTGACGTCAGGAATTTTTTCTCTCATATAAGAAACGGCTCTTGCTATCATCTTCGTATTGTATCTTCTCCGCATAGCATTCAGCGTTTTGTCGTTACCGCTTTGCAGAGATAGATGATAGTGAGGCATAGTTTTTTTCAGCTTTGCTAACCTGTCTATTATTCCGTCTTTCAAATATGCCGGTTCAATAGATCCCAGTCTGACTCTTTTTAAACCGTCTATATCTTCAAGCATTTCAAGAAGATCAATAAGGCCGTAACCTTCGCCGCTTCCGTAAGCCGCAGTCTCAATTCCTGTCAAGACCGCCTCTTTGTAACCGTTTTCGACAAGTTTTTTTACCTCTTCGATCACGTCACGTATCGGCTTTGACCTGACTTTTCCCCTTGCTTTCGGAATGATACAGTATGAACACTTGTTATTACAACCATCCTGAATTTTCAAAAACGCTCTCGTTCTGTCCTGACACGTCGCTTCCATCGGCTCAAAATCTGCCTCAAAAGGATCTCCGATATTTACTTCACAAATATCTCTCTTTCCTTTTTCAGCTAATTCAACAGCCTTGGATAAAATCAGCATCTTGTCGGTCGTACCGCCGATATAGTCAACCCCCGATATTTTTCTTACATCCTCAGAAAACATCTGCGAATAACAACCGCACACCAAAATTTTAGCAAAAGGGTTGGTCTTCAATGCCCTCCGTATCATCTGTCTTGATTTTCTGTCACTTTCCGCAGTAACCGTGCAAGTGTTTATTATATAAACATCACACACCTCAGAAAAATCACACATCTCAAAACCGTGTTTTGAAAGCTTGTCCGATATGGCCTCGCTCTCATAAAGGTTAACTCGGCAGCCTAATGTACATATTGAAGCTTTATATTTTTTCTCCATATCTCCCATAAGGCATCTCCGTACATACTTAATCACTATATTCTAACATTTTTTCTCCGTAATGTAAACACTAATTTGCAATTTTCTTATATATTTATTTTTTTATTGCATTTTATTGCAATAAATTGTATAATATTATCAACAATTACCTAAAGGAGTTCGAAAAAATGCGAACACTGACCATAAAAGAAAACGATTCGGGACAAAGACTTGACAAATTCTTAAGCAAGACCTTAAAAACACTCCCAATGTCCCTTATGTATAAACAAATACGAACAAAAAAAATAAAAGTTAACAGAAAACGTACCGAACCTAAATATATTCTTCAATTGGGAGACACCGTTGAACTGTTTATCTCGGAAGAATTTTTTGAAACAAAGAAGCCATCGGAAAGTTTTACGCTTTTAAAAACAAATTTAGATATAGTCTATGAAGACAAGAATATTATATTGGTTGACAAACGTCCCGGACTTATCGTTCACTCGGACTCAAAAGAAGAACAGAACACTCTTATCAATCACATAAAAGCCTACCTATATCAAAAAGGCGAATACTCTCCCGAAAACGAACAGTCTTTCGCCCCTGCTCTTTGCAACAGAATAGACAGAAATACGGGTGGTATCGTAATTGCGGCTAAAAATGCCGAATCTTTACGTATTCTTAACGATAAGATCAAAGATAAAGAAATCACAAAAAAATATCTTCTTGCTTCCCACGGAATAATGCAAAAAAAGAACGGATATTTTAAAAACTACATTCTTAAAGATGAAAAAACAAACACGGTAAAAGTATACGACAACAGAATAAAAGGCTCTAAAACCGCCGAAACAAAGTACCGTGTAATTGAAGAAAAAAACAATCTGTCCCTCATTGAAGCGGAGCTTCTTACGGGAAGAACACACCAAATCAGAGCTCAATTTTCTTACGTTGGCCATCCCCTTCTCGGCGACGGTAAATACGGAATAAACAAAAACGACAGAAAATCGGGTTACAAATGCCAAGCATTGTACTCATACAAGTTAAGCTTTGATTTCACAACCGATTCGGGAATATTGGCATATCTTAAAGGCAAGACCTTTGAAGTTAACAAAGACAATATATATTTCCTTAAAGAGTTCAGATAAAATAATTTAACCACCGTTAATTTTAAACTAACGGTGGTTATTTTTTTATACTCTTTAACCAAGATTTGACGGAATAACGATAACGCTCGGCAGCTTATCCGACAACGATGTATTATTGGCTCTTTCAAGCGCTGATCTTGAAACCCTGTACTTCTTGGCAACACTCCAAAGATCTTCATTTTTTTCGGGATAATAAAGCAACATTACGTTTTCGTCAGCATTAATGTAACTCTGCGACTTATCCAAAATAACAGAATCGACAATATTAGTCTTTACCCTTTCAAGAAGTGCTAAGTTAAGTCCTATTTCAGCATTTGCATTTATCTTTTCGTTATCAAAAGAGACTCTAAGATCAAGCACGTTACAATCACACATATATCTGTAATTATCTACGTCTTCACAAGGGCTTTCAAATCTTAAAGGAAATGAGAACTCAGTGTTTATGTAACTGTTATTGGTGTCCTTTAAAACGCATTTAACGTTACATTCTCCGACAAAAATAACTTTGCCGTCATTTATTTCACTAACATCCATATTTGCCTCTGCTAATGACATAAATATCTTATCGTATTCTCCCGAATCATTAGCAGGAAGAGGAGAAGTACCTGATGCCGAGAAGTTCTGACAAGCACATTTTACTACCCTCTCGCACTCAACTTCTTTATAGTCATTTTTATATTGATAAGCCGTTGAAAAAACATCGTCGGTGAATACGCTGTTCTCGTTTGACATAGCCGTAATATTTGCTCTGCACACAAAATCGACTTCGAGAACTCTGCTCTCTCCGTAGCTGTTGTTTGCAACAGAACATTCAAAAGCGCCCATATCTATCTTAGCGTAACATCCCCATTCGCCCGCAGGTAATTTAACGTCTGCCGTATGGCTTATGGGTATATTTTTTTCGATGATATTATAATTTTTTATCTCATCGTCGCTTTTTTCTGCAACAAGACAGAACAGTCTTAATATCCCCTTTAAGCTCAATCTTCCGTCATTGTATCTGCATTCAGTCGTATAAACGTCACTGTCGTACGCTATAAGCTCTCCAATGGGATTTCTTCCTGTATATTCTATATCTTCGCTGACTCTTATATCACTCTCGTCAAACTGGATATAGTTTGCCGTCATAATATTGTTTACGCTTCTCTCAAGGGTAAATTCGTCTTCAATGCCTGAACTTCCAACAATTTTGGGAGATACGCACTTTTTGTTTCGGAACATAACGTCGGACACGGTCTTTGCCTTAAGCAAAAGTTTCCTCGGACTCATCGCTCTGCAAGAACGGTTTTTAACCGACGTATTGTTATTTATTACGCTTTCATCGTATATATTATCCAAATTCAAAAATCCGTTATAAGGATAACTGTTGCAGACCGAGCGTATTTCCCCCGTATCTCCTAGATAAACGACGTTAAACACAACTTCTCCGCCAACTTCAACTCTGCCCTCTTCAACAAAAAGATCCGACTCTTCTACCCTTGTTTTTACAAGCAATATTTTTCTTATGTCAGGCAGATAATCAGGTAAAATATACTCCTCCGATATTTCATTTTCCAACGTATGTTTATAGGGCTCAGACCAAACGCAAAACTCGTCTTTTAAAGACGTTTTTGCATTGTCAAGACTTGTATTTCCACTGTTCATATATTCCGACCTCTCTATTCTCTTTTTATCTTAATACTATGCTTGTTCTGTGTGTTTTATTACTAAAACATGGTAAATCCCGGACGGGACAAAAGTTCATTGATTTTTTGCAAAGCACTTTTTTCTATCCTGCTGACGTAAGACCTGGATATGCCGAGTTTATTTGCGATCTCCCTTTGCGTTATCGCCCTCTCTTTCCCAAGTCCGTAACGCATCATTATTATCTCTTTTTCTCTTTCGTTCAACTCTTGATTAATTATCTTTAAAGCTCTGGCACTCTTTATTTTTATATCCAAATCATCCGCTATCGTATCTTCACAAGCAATTATATCTATGTAAGTCAAAGGATTTCCGTCTTTGTCTATATCTATCGTTTCATTGATAGAGACCTCGTTCATAGTCTTTTTTTGCGAACGGAAATACATAAGAATTTCATTCTGCAAACATTTTCCCGCATAAGTCGCAAATTTTGCCCCGTTCTTTATATCGAAAGAATCAATAGCTTTTATCAAACCTATAGTACCTACAGATATTAGATCCTCTTGATTTTTATTTGCCGTATAATATTTTTTTACAATGTGAGCAACAAGACGGAGATTATGCTCAATTAACTTTTCACGTGCCATAGCATCTCCGTTTCTCGCCCTCTCAAAATACATTTTTTCGTCTTCAGGCGACAAAGGAGGCGGAAAATTTTGCCCTCCCGACACCCTAAGGAAAAGATATATAAAATTTAACATTGATTGAAAAAGCATAAAAACACCCCCGTACATTCTTACGCACTAGGGGTGTTTTGTATGCTTATATATTTTTTATTTTTTCTGCAATCTTTTCTTCGGTAAAACCAAATTCATAGAATAGTTCATCAATATTGCCTAAAAAGCTTTTATCGGTACAAACAGCGTGAATTTCGACATACTTATTCTTTCCTCCGAAATATGAAGAAATGCTTTCTCCTACACCGCCCTCTTTTATACCTTCTTCTACGAACAGTATCTTATCAAAACCACGACACAATTCAAGAATTTCTTCATATGGCAAAGGATTGATTTTTAAAAGTTTTATTACTCTTGTTCTATATTCGTTCTCAAGTAGTTTTGCCGCACGGTACGAATTGTAAGTCGTTCTGCCGTAAGTAATAATAACAGCGCTTTTTTCTCCATTACCTACATCAGCTACACTGTAAGAGTCATATTCTTTAAAATCCGACTTATCGTACACTTTCTCGCATCCCTTAGGATATCTCAAAGCACATGGATTATCACTCTTTACCGCCTCTCTAAGAACTTTGTCCAAATCAGCATAGTTTTCAGGCGCATACACCTCAAAACCGGGTATCGTCCTCATAAAACTGCTGTCGTAAATTCCTTGATGCGTAGCACCGTCTCCGGGAACTAACCCTGCTCTGTCAATAGCAAGAATAATCGGAAGTTTTTGTATGGCAACGTCGTGAATAAGCTGGTCATAACAGCGCTGCAAAAAGCTTGAATACACTGCAAAAACAGCCTTTTTACCGCCCGTCGCCAAAGCCGCGCAGAAAGTTAACGCGTGTTCTTCGGCAATTCCAACGTCAAAAAATCTTTCCCTGTGTTTTTTTATAAATTCGGATAATCCCGTACCGTATCCCATAGCAGCAGTTATTGCAACTATTCTGTCGTCCTTATCTGCTAACCTTACCAAACTGTCACCGAAAGCCGCCGAAAAATCGTATTTTGCGCTCGGAACCTCTCCAGTTTCTTTGTTAAAAGCGCTGACCGAATGGAATATGTCAGGTCTTTCTTCCGCAAATTTATAACCCTTTCCCTTTTTGGTCACTATATGAACAATACTGGGAACTTTTTTCTTCTTTGCCTGTTCAAAAACGAGCTCAAGCAACTCTTGGTCGTGTCCGTCAAGGGGGCCAAAATATTTGAGTCCCAAACATTCAAAATAGTTTTTGTTTAAAAACATCTTTTTGAAAGCATTTTTAAAAAATCTTCCCACAGATAGAAATATACTGCCAAACCATTTTGTTTTTAAGCAAAATGCGTATATCTTGTTTTTAAATTTCAAATATGCTCTTGAGTTACTGACACCCGAAAGATAGCTCGACATAGCTCCTACGTTTTTGGATATCGACATTTCATTATCATTAAGAACGATAATAACGTTCGGATTGTCCGACGTACAGTTATTTAAAGCCTCGTATACCATTCCGTTTGTCAGAGAACCGTCACCGACAACAGCTATAGTATAAGCATCTTTATTGTTCAGTTTATTCGCACTCGCTATCCCTAATGCCGCAGAAACTGACGTTCCGCTGTGACCTGCCCCAAAAGGATCATACTCGCTTTCAAAACGATTTGTAAACCCTGACAGACCATTTCTTTTTCTTAAAGTGGAAAACCTGTCTCTTCTTGATGTTAAAAGTTTATGTACATAACACTGGTGACCAACGTCAAAAACAATACTGTCATTCGGCAGATCAAAAACCCTGTGCAAAGCAAGAGTCAATTCAACTATACCTAAATTCGATGCCAAGTGACCGCCGTTTACTGCAACCGTATCTATGATCTCCTGACGTATCTCTTCCGCCAAAGACGCTGTTTGTTCAATATTCAATTTTTTTAAATCGGACGGACTGTTTATATTTTCAAGATATGCCATATTCCCCTCCCCGAATATAAAAAACTTTCTTATCTAATTTTATACTTTTTATCGCCTTTTGTCAACACAACACGATTTTTTAAATATCTATTCCACTTCTTACTCTTTTGTGTTATAATATGTATATCTAGGTTGATAAAGGATGTGTATTATGAGAGTCGCTGTTGTTGATATCGGTTCTAACACAATAAAACTTAAAGTTTTTGATGTATTCAGTAATGATCTTAAAGAGATTTATTCTGAAGTTAAAAACTCAAAACTCATTTCATATATAGTCGACAAAAAGCTGTCACCCGAAGGTCTTCTTTTGTTGTGTAACACGATAACAGAGTTAAAATTACGCGCAGAAAAGTATGGATTTGACGTATTTTCCTGCTTTGCAACAGCCTCGTTGAGAAGAACGGATAATTCTTACGAGATAATAAAAACAGTTTACGATATAACCAACGAAAAAATTGATCTTATCGACGGAAACAACGAAGCTTATCTTAGTTTTCTCGGTGTTAAAATGACCTTGTCAGACTTCCCCGAAAAAGGCATATTACTTGATATGGGCGGAGGAAGTACCGAAATCGTTTCATTCAACAAAAGTGATATTGAAAATGCGTACAGTATGAATTTCGGCTCTCTTTCCCTCTTCCTCGACTATCCCGACAACGATTTTGATAAAATGCAATCCTTTGCGGTAAATCTATTAAAACAATGTAATTTTTACCCCATAAAAACAAAACACGCTGTCCTCGTAGGCGGAACAGCACTTGCAATAAACAAGCTCTATAACCTTACTTTTGATAATACATCTAAACACACAATGGAATTATCTAAACTGGTAAAATTATATAACAACCTAAAAACAAACGATCATAACGTCAAGAACTTTCTAAAAGAAAACGTCCCCGACAGAACGACTACCGTGATCCCCGGTCTTGCCGCATACGTTGGAATTTTTAAAGAATGTTCCGTTGAGAATATAATCGTGTCAACTGCAGGTATTCGAGAAGGATACGTATTTGAAAAAATAATCAATAGTACGGAGAAAAAACAATGAAAGAACGGGAAAAATTTGAAAACAGTAACGTATTTGAAGGAATAGTTTCTTTTCGCGCTGTTCTTTCGGCAATAATTTCCGGCAAAAGCGACAGAAAGATCTTGAAACTGTTTTATGACACGGCAAACGTTAAGAAAAAAGCAAAAGAACTGTCGTTTTTGAAAGCTAAGTCCTATGAATTAGGATATGAATTATTACTTGTTGAAAAAAACGTTATTGATGACTTAACTCTCGGCAACACTCACGGCGGACTCGCCTTTGTATGCTCTGACAGAACGTATAAAACTTTAAGTGAAAACAACATCAAAGAAAACGGTTTTTACGCTATGATAGACGGAATCGAAGATCCGTATAATTTCGGTTACGCCTTAAGAAGTCTTTATGCATCGGGCGTTGACGGTATTATACTCTCAAAAAGAAACTGGCTTGGCGCATCGGGGGTTGTATGCCGCGCTTCTGCCGGTGCTTCGGAGGATATCGATATGTTTATTGCCGAAGACGAAAATTTTATCAAATTCTTTAAAAATAAAGGATATAAAATAGTTTGTGCCGACAAAGATAACAGCATCAGTATGTATGATGCTGACCTAAAAAAACCGCTCTTACTTATCGTCGGGGGAGAAAAAAGAGGTATATCCTCTTCTATACTTAAACAAAGTGACAGTATCGTATGCATAGAATACGGCAAACCCTTTTCTGCCGCCCTTTCTGCCGCATCGGCATCAACCGTACTGTGCTTTGAAGTGTACAGACAAAACAGAGAGTAACATATAATTTAATGAGATAGTTGGTGGGTGCCCCCCCCACCTATC
>JBGVPD010000055.1:0-45793 GCA_045126815.1 Eubacteriales bacterium | reverse complement strand
GCTTGCTGCGCTGTTGGTAGACAGCGGACACGCGCGTAGAGTGGTGGCTGCCACGGGTAGTCACTTCTCTTCAGCCGAGCGGCAGTACCGCTACCCGCTAGAGCTAGGTACTACCCGTCCCCCGCAATCGCAGTGGACGGTAACAGGGGCGGGTGCGGCGCTGATTGTCGGCGGTCAAATGGCCGACAAATCGTGTTTCAACAAAGACATGGGTAACAGTAATATACCGAACTCCCCTGGAACTCACCCTGTTATCACATCCGCAACCTTTGGTAGGGTGGTGGATTACGGGATTACGGACGTCAACAACATGGGCGCTGCGATGGCGCCCGACATTGGTATAATAGGGATATAGTAAGTTTTCCTGTGAATTTTAACAACGAAAATCTATATCCAAAAGGAGGCGAAATCCCTTATAAATAAAGGCAAAACTTACATATTGGCGTGGTGTAAAAATCACGCCAATTTTACTGAAAAAAACTGAGTTGTTTTAATTTAAAACTTAGGAAAAAAACAGTTAATTTCGCATAGTTTTGGCAAAGAGTGGCAAAATAGTAAAAGTAGGAGTTTATTTGATGAACACAATTTTTTTTGATAAAAAACCAAGAATAATAGGCACCGGAACAATTGTCGGACCGAAAGAGAGTGCGGGGGTTGTAGGTAAGTATGTAGATAAAACTTTGACAGACGATATGTTTGGGGAAAGCACTTATGAGAAAGCGGAATGCAAAATGCTTTCCTATGCAATATCAAAAGCGATTGAAAACGCAGGTATGACAGAAAAGGATATCGACCTTTTAATTTCGGGCGATTTGCTTAATCAAATTATTTCGGCAAGCTTTGCGGCGCGTGATTTTGATTTTCCGTTCTTGGGGGTTTACGGAGCGTGTTCTACAATGGCGGAGAGTATGGCGGTTGCCGCGTCGTTTGTGAATGCAGGATATTATAAAAATATCGTTGCGGCGACAGGAAGCCATTTCTCGTCAGCGGAAAGGCAATACCGTTATCCTTTGGAGCTGGGCAACACTCGTCCGCCACAAGCACAGTGGACGGTAACAGGCTCTGGTGGTTGTGTTATTGCACCGACGGGGAGCAATATTGCAATCACTTCAGCGACGATTGGTAAGGTGGTTGACTATGGTATAACAGACGTAAACAACCTCGGTGCAGCTATGAGTCCAAGCTGTTCGAGCTCATTGCTTGAGCACTTGAAAGATACGGGGCGAGAACCTGATTATTACGACTTGATTGTAACAGGTGATTTGGGAGCATTAGGTTCACGTATCCTAAAAGATTTAACTTGGGAGAAAGGTTGCGATATTGCTAAGAACCACGTGGATTGTGGTGAGATTATTTACAATGTGGTAGAAGATGAATTTCAAGGTGGTAGCGGTGCTGGATGCTCCGCTTCGGTATTTAATTCTTATCTGATGGATAAACTTAAGAAGAGAGAGTTGAATAAGATACTTTTTATCGCAACTGGTGCGTTATTATCTACCGTTTCGAGTGGACAAGGAGAAAGCATTCCTTGTATTTCGCATGCTGTAGCAATTGAGAATATTTAATCCTATATTACAATGAACAAGACGTAGTGTTGTAACTACGTCTTTATTTTTTTAAGGAGGTGTAGAATGCGCTGTTTAAGGAAATTTCAGTGGATAAAATTGTTTCGTGATAATTTACCCGAAGGAAAAGGGATTCTCGGTTTTTGGGCGAAATTAGCGGCTTGTGCAGCGTATAGAAACGGAACTTCTTCATATTGTGGTTTTGAGAATGAAGTAAAGGCAGGATCTTGGGTTGGCGGAATCATCGGGATAAAAAGTATTTTAGGATTAAAGAGTCGCCAAGAGACAATCAAAGTTTTAGAGAAGCTCGTAGAACTTGGTTATATCGAATATGAAATAGAGCAAAAGACGAAAAAATTGACTTGCCGCATAGTTGATTTGGTGTTGAATTGTAACGGAGCGGGTTGTGGCTCTGTTTATGCGGTGGACAAGTATGGGTTCTTGTGTATTCCAAGGAATATCACCGAACGACTTGTTGAAAAGAATTATAAATTTGAAGAATCAGATGCGTGGTTGGATTTATGGTGTCATACAGTATCGGAAGATCCATCTAACGCATTTTCTTTTTTATCGGCGTCAGTTCAGTATAAGAACGACGCCCTTTTGACTTTGGAAACCCTTGGTAAACGTTGGGGGTGGGAAAAGACAAAGGTGTGGAGATTTTTTAAGAAGTATCGGGATGTCTTCTATCTACATCGTCTTCCTGGCTCTTACGGTTGCCTTATATTCAATAGATTGTATCCTTGTGATGCAAAGGGTAATGTACCTACAAACGAAGAAGTGAGTAAGATTATGAGCGGCGTGAAAAAGGAGTTAACGGATAATAAAAATCGCGTTGCACTTTTCGCACCTATAATACGCGCGTATCTTTCTCCGTGCTGGTGTTGTAAGTACTGTAGTTATGACTGCAAAGGTAATATACCGATAAAGTTAGTTATAACAGATAAGATTCGTGGTCCGTGCGAACAATTACGGGTAAATTAAAATTTTAGGAGAATTATCATGGAAAATAAAAATAAAGTTTCGGTTAATGCATCAACGAAAGAGATTCTTAAAATGTTAAAGAAGAGCGGATTAGTGGTTCAAGTAAAGGAAGCTAAGGTGGATGACGTAAAGTCTGAGTTTGATAACAAGGCTTATCATAACACAGATTTATTATTGAAACAGTATCGTACGATAAAATGGATGATTGAGTGTTTCCCTTCACAAATCGAAGAGGAGTTATCAGCAAGTTTTGAGGATTTTGATGATTTGATGGTGAAGCTTGGTATTGAAGAAAGAGCTTATTCAAATTATCATATATCTGGACGTGCAAAGAGTTTGTCCAAGAGTAGAATGATTTTAGAATTAGTTAATCAAAGCCTTACGGTATTGAAGAAAAAACCTAAAAACGGGGAGTTGCTTTATCGAATAATCTATTTGTCTTACATTGCAGACGAAGAACTGGATGCAAAAAATATAGCGTATAGTTTAGACTTGTCGGAACGACATTTTTTCCGTCTTAAAAATGAAGCTATTAGAGCTATATCGTTATACTTATGGGCAGCGCCCACAAGAGAAATGGAAAGATGGTTAGATGCAATAGTCGAAATGGGAGATAAATTGAAAGGTTGTTAAGTAGCAGTCTTTCATACTGGTTTTATTTATTAAGTTTTGTTTTATTACAAGCAATAAAAATTGATTGAAAAAATTGAAAAATAAATGTATAATATAAAGAGTAAGGAGGGCGCATTTGCGTTGAAATTATGCAGCACTATATGGAAGACTGCTTGAATTTATTCCAAGATTATAAAATTGAAAAACATACATATGACGAAAAAGGTTATGATTTCTTAGACGTTGGAGAATATTTCTTAACGATCATAAATCCGGATGACGCCGGTAATTTATCAATAAGGATTGGTAAATGTTTTACTCTATTTTTTGGGGGCTGGCATACTGAATACATCGCTGATGAAAACGGCTATAAGGATTTGATTGATTCGATTAGAGCCATTATAAGTTGTACGAAATGCGTGTATTGCTTAAAATTTGAGCAAAAGTCTGTATTTGCTCTTGGCAAAGTTGTTACGCAAAATGCAGAAAAAGGGAAAACATCGAAGGATATTTTAGAAGGTATTGATGAGTTTAAGAAAATCAAACTTAGAAATGCGAGGTTGCGACTTATTGCTTGGCAGACAGAGTTTAATAAGGAATTTTTCTTTTGATGATTTATTTTAATTATTTTGACTCTTCGGATATTTTAGATAAGTTCTGCCGGCATTTTGGGATAGATATTGATGAAACAAAAAAGTATTTATTAAAAGTAGATTTTGTTCATACGTCATACTCTAAGATGGCGGCAGACTTAAAATTGAATTTATTGAAATCAACTAATGACTGTTCGATATATTGCAAGCACCTTACTACCTGTAACGATGATTTGGAATCTATTAAGAGATACGGGTTATTAAGGTTGGATGAAGTATTGATGGCTGATACACCCTTAAAGCGATTCTTGGATGAATATAATATTCAAATCGAACCAGTAAAAAAAGAATTTTCATATAAAGAGCATATATGGAAAATTAATGCGCCAGATGAACAATGTCAACCTTGTATTAGGAAGAAACCTTGTGGAGCATACGCTTTATGCGATTTCCGTGAACAGATGGGGATGCTGCATAGTAAACTTTATCACGACAAAGGGGAAATAGAGTTTTTTATAGGTGGGGATAAGAAAACAATAAATGAATATCAAACAATCCAAGAAGCCCCGGAAATTCTAATCAACGTTGCACGTATAATGAAATGTATGTGTTCAAAGATATCGGAATATTGTCTTCAAAATTCGTGGAATAGAAAAGACAATTGGAAAAAATACTTATTAGAGTTTTATATTCCATATGAAGCTCTTGAAATGAATATTGAGATAAAGCGCGATAGCTATTATTATGATTGTCGAGAATGGCTTGACCTTGTTGGGTTTTCGGAGGATGATTATTTTGATGATGTAGTTCCTTTATCGTTTTACCATAATAAGCATATTACAGAAAATTGTTTACATTTATTTTTTGAGGGTGAGCCATTAATAAAATTTGGACAATTATTACCTGATTATCATATATCCTTTGATATGTTTTCGAAAATAACCGACAAGAGTGATTGTTAAAACGGCAATAGATAAAATTTAATAAGCAATGAGATAAATATATTGAGAGAGCATGTTAAACATGTTCTCTTTTTATTATTAAATAAAAAATTTCAAAAATTTGCGTAAAAAAGAAGGATTAGTTGCGTCATATAAATGTAAAGCGATAAGAGCAAGTACATCTAGTTGCTGTTTTTATGGCTTTATGATATAATTATATGGAGGTATGGTCCAATGGTTTGTTATGAAAATTCATTAAATTTAATTTTAGAGGTAATTTAATATGAATAAGAAAAAACTAATAACGGTTTTATTGTCAATAATGATGATCTTTTCATTGGCTGCGTGTGACGATATGCCCTATAAAAAACAAGAAATGCAAGATGAGAATAATGTTTGGCTTTGTAGCTACTTATTAAACTCAACCACGGAATGTATGGTTGGCGATTGGACGGACGATTATAAAAAAGAGCATAAGTATTTAGATTATGTATTTTTCCCTTCTCATATTAACAATGTTGAAGTGGTTAGAATTGGTTTAGATGGTTGGGGGTATGCGGGAGACTATATTGGAAGGGGAAAATATTTTCTTCCCTACACAATAAAAACGTTACCTGAGCCAACTAAAGCCGAGTCATACATGATTAGTGGCGATGACTGCATAGCGATTAGTTTTAATGGGCAAATATGTTATGTTCCTTCTGAGTATTATCAATTATATTGTGATAGATTTGCAGATGATATAGGTTCTATAAATAAAGCAAATGTTGTATATAATATCAATTATTTTAATGAGGAATATAAATATCATTGTGTGGATAATTATGCTTATTCAACTGATGAAAAGGCAAGTTGTATAACTATTATACCGCCAACGCCTGAAAGAAAAGGCTATGAATTTGGTGGTTGGTATAAAGAATCTGAATGTATCACTGTGTGGAATTTTGCTATTGATACATTACCTTTGGTACAATATGATGAAAATAATGCAGAGATATTTCAAGAAACCGTGTTGTACGCAAAATGGAATATATTAGGTTAATTATTAAATAAGGTTAATTTTAAGATTTTTACAATAGAGCCGTTATAAAAACGACCTTTCCATAAAGACGGTTAAAGCATGTGGAATAACGGTGAATACGTTATTTGGCGTGCTTTTGTCTTTTGAAAAACAATTAAAAAAAATGAGGTGGCTCCAATGGCTTATAATGATGAAATCTCAAACTATAATCTTAAAGAAGTTTTATGCGTAAGAAAAATAACAAATTTAGGAGGATAAACTTATGAGAAAAAAGATAAGATTTGGTTGTATAGCACTTATTCTATCAATATGTTTATTATTTGCAGGGCCATTATTTAATTTATTTTCTACTACGGTTGCCTTTGCTGATAGTAATATAGTACCTACACTACACGAAGAAACAAAAATATATCGTGTGAACGAAAGCGCGTTTGAGGGTGCGGCAAGAGAAACGCAATATGCCAATCAAACGGCAAAAATTACGGTGTTGACGCATGGATATGATAGTTCCCCGTTACATTTTAGTAATGCTATAATTGACGAAGGGAAAGAAACTGAAAAAGTAATTTTTGCTTACAACGAACATTCAATTATAAGTGCATTATCTCAAAAGTTATATGCTAATGGCGGAATCAATTTATATTACGCAAAAGGTATAACTATAGAGAATGCCGATGGTACGGTAGAGTATGATGCTGAACTTTATAAATTGTCCGATGATGATTATGAACCCACAAGTGCCAAGTTAATTGATATGCTTGACGATGTATCAAAACATATTGTCTTGTTTTATGAAGCATCTATTCCAGATGATGGGCATGAAAAAGTATATGGTGAGTTTGATACTGTATTAGATACTGTTTCAGCTCAATATAAGGCTTTAACAGGCTTACTTCCTATCTATAACCTAATTGGACATTCGCGTGGTGGCATTACTAATCTTATGTTTGCAACCAACCATCCTTATAATGTGGATAAGGTTATCAGTGTCGGTACTCCATATCATGGTTCGCGTTTGGGGATGATTGATGAAATACTTTATTTTTCTAAGGTTATTAGACGCGGACAAGCTAAACCGCAGGGCGTGTTAGACATTTTATCTGAACCAACTGCTATAAATCTTAGAAATGCTTGGAATTCTGTTTATGCTCAAGGGGTAAGGGCGAATGTTATTTCAATTGGGACGATGATGGACATAAGTGCTATTCCTGTAATATTGCAAGATGACAGTGTGTCTGGTTATGTGGGGGCAGATATTGTATCTATTTTGCAAACAGTTATTGAAAAAGCAGATGAGGTTCCTGGCTTAGTTGAATTTACATTGGATTTTATTGATGGGCTTGCTAGTGTATTGCAGTTTTTTGGCGTTAATACATTGCAAGACTTAAATATCAATTTATATGATTGGGATGATGTTGATATAGAAATTTATCGCAAAATATTAGAACTGGTAAAAAATATTAACGGGAATTTAGTTATAGCAGATGATTTATTTATTGATACAGATTCGCAGTTAGGACAAGGTTTTGATGATGGCGTTAGTTACATAGGTTTTTCTCGAATGGTTAAAGTTCTAACAGCTGAAGATATAGCTGGGGAGTGTAGCAATCCCACATTGCCACCAATTGGGCATAATCTTGAAACTATGAATCCAGATATAGTATCGTTTATTAGCAACTCTTTGGTTTGTGGTTTCGCTAATGATAATATTTTACAGATTAGCGAAGAGTTTCAAGGTACATATACGGATGTACAGGCTTTTAGAATACAGCCTCAATATTCGGGATTGAGAGAATTTTCGATTTCGAACGGAACGTTGTCTATGTATAAGTACACTGATTGTGGATTAAAATATTGCGAAGTTTCGGGAATTGATATTAGCAATTCTGGTACATTTACCTATAACTTAAAAAATGATGAGGTTTATTTGTTGGTTGTAAAACCGAGTTATTTAAGCACTGCTCAATTTGCGTTCCGTCATGCAAATACGATTGTATTAGGGAATAATCAAATTAAGTATGAATACGACTCTGAGCAAAGTTTTAAATTAGTATTTGAAGACAATTATTTCTATAATTTATCGTGTGGAATAGAGGGCGCATACTTCAATGTCTATGATTCAAATTGGGTTTTATTGCAGTCAGGCCAAAACGAAGTAAGCATTGAAACTGGCGAAGGTGAAATTCTATTTGTGAATCTATTCTTGCCTAATGTGTTTAATGACTACGTTGATGTTGAATGCGTAAAAGAAAGGAAAGTTGAGTTTATTGACGATAAATTCGGTAAGGTTGTTGAACCTATGTCTTTCATAAATGATGTCGGTGGCAATTTTGAGATTTTGTCTGAGAACGGTTATATATTCAATGGTTGGACTGGAGCTAACGAGGAAATAGTTTTAGCTTCTGATATAGCGGATATAAATCAAGCGACGGTAGTCCTTCATTCGAGTTGGAGGGCTATTCCCTATCAAATTATATACGAAGAAAATGGTGGCGAGGTAATTCCTAACGGGGTATATTCTTTAGATGAAGGCTGCGAATTACCAACAGTAGAGGAAATGTCGTACGACGGATATGTTTTTGTTGGTTGGTATGAGAATGCAAATTATTCGGGCGAACCTATTGCTTGGGTCGGCGATCGTATTGGAGAAGTGACTCTTTATGCTCGGTGGGCTCAAGAAGTATATATTTTGAATAATTTTTCTGCAAACGTAAGTAGTATTGATAATCAGAATTATACAACTTCTGAAGGTGTTTCGGTTGAGAACTTTGCAGTATCAGTGACTTATGGTGAATATTTTGAGTTACCTACATTGAGTTCAACGTGCTTTGGTTTCCAAGGATGGTATTACGGAGATGAAAGAATTACTGACGAGCAAGGACATTCTTATATGCCATATACTTATATTGGAATTATGCCGTTAGAGGCAAGGTGGTATAGAAATGCCATAAAATTTAGGTTAACGGAACTCAATCAATTTGAAATATGCTTAATTACGGATGGGCTTGCTGAGGCAATTCTTGAAATTCCTTATATCCAAAATTTAAGCCCGAATGATATTATAGCGCAATTAAGAATCTCTACCGACGCAGAAGTATATGATGCTATTTTTTCCTATTTATATAGAGACGGATATAAATATGAGTGTTTAACCGTAGATGAAGAAGGGACAGAGATAGCTGGTGGGCAGGTAATAGAATATTTAGATGAAGGTAACGAAATTCTTTTATATCCTCAGTATGAACGTGAAGAATATACAATATATTTCCATTTCTTGGGTACTTATGACGAACAAGTAGTCTATTATGGGGATGCTATTACGTACCCGTTAGATACTAATTCTATAACAATGTTTTATACAGTAGATGGTTGGTATAATAATGCCAATAATGTGAGGTTTAACGAAAATAGTTGGCCCGATTTGACGCCTAATAATGAAAATAACGGTTCTCTTTCTTTGAAGTTGGAAGGAAGTTATAAAAACTTTGAAATTGATTGGAAAATTCCTGATTTTACTTATGATGGTAAACCTATCGATTCTACTTTGTATGATTTAGATGTTGTAATGACAAGTTATAATTATCTTATGACGATCGATTCTGGAACTTTTGATAGTGTGGCTTATGAATTATTGGGATGGTATGGATCTTCAAATTTTGAAGAAAGTACTTTGCTTGATGAATCGGCTACAGGATACTATGGAACCAAAATCTTCTATGCGAAATTGATAATGAAACAGTATACCGTTACATATAATCCTAATGGCGGGGCGTTAGAAGGAACGGCAATCCAGACTGTTGATTACGGGACTACAATTACATTGCTGTGTGCTAACAAATCGGGACACAAAGGTAATTGGGGCGATGATTGGAGAATGGACGGTAAATTACCTGTGAGCAATTTTGGGGATGAATTTGTGGTTGTTGAAGATGAAATATTTGTTGCAAATTGGAAACAAGTGGGTACTATCGAATACGAAAATAGATTCTTTATGGATAAAGAGGCTGAAATATTGTGGGATAACTGGTTATATGTGGAGGCACCAAATTATTATTTCTATGGCTATGAATTTGAATTAAATCGTGCAAGCGCATATATTCAGTCTGACGGACCTTATTCGCCTCAGTTAAGATTTTTAGGTTGGTATACAAGTGAGACGTTTGAGACGCCAATAAATAGCATACCAGAAAACAAAAGAGGTACTGTTACTGTATATGCGAAATGGCGTTATGACCAAGATAATCCGAGTAGATGGGGAACATATTACATAGATGATTCCGATCCATTAAGTCAAGATTATGACAGATTGTATTTAGGCCTAACAACTAATGACTTGGCTGGCGCATTGGACGGATTAAAAATAGATACACTTGTGATAAAATTCTGGATTGAGATTAAAGGAACTGGAACAGCTTCGATTCATTTATATAATGGTAATACTATTTTGCAAACAAGAACGATAGCAGATTCTAAATTTTCTGATGACAAATTTTATGTTTGCGAATGTACCTTTGCTATTGAATTATCTGAAATAAAAGACCTTTCATATATAGATATAAGATATCAAGCAAGTACATCTGGATGGTGGATATTTAGTTCAAGTGACAATTGGCAAACTGAAAGTATATATTATGAAAAATTTTATGTTGCTGATGAGAATGACGCAAATAGTCCAGAATTATATTGGCATTATCAATTCCCGTATGAGGAATAAATTTAATAAATTATATAATTTTCTAACATGTCAACAACTATATATTTAGATAAAAATTGGCAGTGAATTGGCATAAAGTCGGCTTGAAAAAGCCTTTACAAACGCAAGTCAAGTATGCTATAATGGTATCATGAAATAATTGTAATTGGTTGACGGATAAACGTCGTTTCAGTTTTTTATTGAAACGGCGTTTTCTTTTTACCAAAAAACTTAAAAGGAGGAACTCGATATGGAGAAAGAGAAAAAACGAGTCAGTAAAACATCCATTATATATTGGACGATTGTTGCGGTTTGTATGGCTTTGATGGTATCTATGCAATTCGTATTTGCGGCGGAAGAAGTAACGCTGTGGAGCCGATTCAAAGATATTATGGAAGATTTCTATTTGAAGCTACTCGGTATCAGTACAATCGTAGCTGTAACAATGGCGGCTGTTGCATTGGTAATTCGAATGGTTTCTCGAAACCAAAAAGCGGTAGACGAAGCGTCGGCTTGGCTGAAACGAATCGTTATTACGTGGATTATTCTTAACTCGCTCGGTTTGATTGTTGCGTATCTTCAACCGTTGATTGCAGGCGGTGCATATACGGCGTGAACCCAAACAGCAAAGGGAGGTGATGGAAATTGCTGGATTGGATTTTTGAAGGTATAGTAGATTGGGTGGCAAGAACTGTCACAAGACTTATGGATTCGGTATCAGGAATTTTCCTTGATTCATTAGGCGCTGATATGACGGTTATGGAATCCTATTTCCCGTTTGTCGGTGTTGCGTTCACGGTAATGCAATATATGGCTTGGGCGATATTGTTCCTTATAACGGTATGGCAACTTTTCAAATCGTTTGGAGGACCGATAGCAGAAGCAGAAAATCCTTGGACGCTTTTAGCAAGAAGTGCAATCTTTGCCGTTCTTATCTGGTTTGCAAAACCTATATTCCTATATGTATTAGATATCGCACGAGCCCCTTACAAAGCTCTAATGGATTTAGAGATTTCAAAGGAGGCTTTTTCTTTTGCAGGAATACAAGCTGTATTAAAGAATGGACTAACAAACTTCATTTCGACGGTAAGCGTTGTCGGTGAAATTTTGGTTCTCATCCTTATGATTTGTCTTGGTTGGAATTATTTCAAATTACTGCTTGAAGTGGTTGAACGTTACGTTGTAGTCGGGATTCTTTGCTATACGTCTCCGCTTGCCTATTCAATGGGCGGTTCCAAAGCAACCAATCAAGTGTTTAAATCTTGGTGCAGAATGGTTGGTTCTCAACTCTTACTGCTTATAATGAACGTTTGGTTCTTACGAGCGTTTAATAGTTCGGTTGGACAGTACGTTGCGGGCGGTGGTGCGATAGCGAACGGAAAAGGAAACGTATTCTTGTGGCTGTTCTGTGCAATAGCGTTCTTGAAGACGGCGCAACGCTTCGATTCATATCTTGCAGCGATGGGCTTAAACGTGGCTCAAACCGGCTCCGGTATGGGTATGGAAATACTGTTAGCGGCACGAGTTATTACCGGAATGGGTTCTGGCTTTACAAGAGCAGGGAACGCGTTTGCAGGTGCTACTGGCGGTGCTGCGGCTGGTGGATTTATGGCTGGTTTTGCTAATAAATTCAATGGTAATTCCTACGTTCGAGATGCGGTAACGCAAGGAGGGCAAAAGATGGGTATGGGAGGTACGGTTGGTTTTGTTGGACGAATGTTCGGCGGTATAGCTGCAAGGAACGGTGCAACACTAAACGGGAAGTCCATATCATCTGTAGCAAGCAGGACGCCTGACGTATCTGGAAAGATAGGCGGAGACATTGCAAATCGTAGTTTGGGTAATTATATGCCACACTTACAGGGTAAAAACCTAAAGGGAACAGAGATTTCCGGTGGTAAAATTACAACGACTTCGGTTGGTGCGGATGGAAAGGAAACTTCTCTTGGCTTATTCAATACCAGTCAGTTTGAAAAACCGCAAGGTCCGCACTCAGTAGTCAATGCCACGGATGGAACGTCTTGGTATCAAATGGCGCAAGGACCTGACGCTGGTTCTTTCTATGGTACGCCTACTTTTACAGGTAATCCTGGTGAGATAGCGGATATGCAAGCAACGTTCCCGGATATGCAGGACGGCACAATTCTAAGGACGGTAGGCGAAGGCAGTATTGCAGCGAGCACGCCTAATGGCGAAACTATGTGGTATAACAGTGCTTACTATGACGAACCTGAAGCTCCGCACTCCATTATACAAACGTCTGACGGTGTTGACTGGTATGCGATGGAGCCTCGTGGCGACGTTCCGAGTTTTGAAAGCGGAAGCGAAGCGACAGAATATAATTCTTCTTTGTTCCATTCGTATATGCCGGGCTACGATCAGGCAATCAGTTCTATGGACAGTAGCGGTATTGATAACGGACACTTTGAGGTAAGACATGCGGACGGTTCGGGAACAGCGTTCTACGATTCTTCTCAATATGCTGAACCGAGAGGGGATTATCAGGTATATGAAGACGCAAACGGGCATTCCTGGTATGGAATTCACGGAGAATCAGCGGTGGAAAGACGTCCTGTTTACGAAGACGGTCAGCCTGTTTATGACGGGGATAATGTTAGAACGGTTGCGACGGAAACCGTTAGATATCACGGCACACCTTCGAGATACCACGAACCTCAGGCGAGAGATTTGAGTAGTTCTCGTGCGCCGAGCAGAAAACGTGATTAAGGAGGTGAAATGATATGGCAGAACCTATGAAGCAACAGATGGGCGACGGGCAAGACAATTACGGGCAAGCAGCTAAGGAAATGGCAAAAGCTGGTAAAGAATTTGGAAAAGAAGCGGGGAAAACCGTAGCCAAAGAAGCGGCACGTCAAGGCGCAGAAGCGACCGCCAATGCTGCTGCTTCAACGGTGAAAGCAGGGGTTGAAACTGGAAAAGCGGTATCGGAAATAGCAGCCGGCACCGCATCCGGTGGGCCTTGGGGCGCGATTATTGCCGCGGCTTGGGCAATGCGACATACGTTGTTCAAAATCTTGGTTTCGATTACCATATTCTTGCTGATTATCATTATTGCGATATTGTCTATTCCAAGTATCATTTTTGACACGATATTTGGAAGGAAATTTACGGGTAATGAAAATCAAACGGCGATTGTGCAAGCGTATGACGCTTTATCAAGTACGGTGGATACCGTTATCGATTTGGCTTTTGAACTGACGCTTGGAAGAGTAGATGATATTATCACTGGCGGAGGATATAATTATTCGATGTCAATGAACCATTTAACCTACCAACGCCCGACGAGTGCGGATTACGATACCTATTATATAATAGCGGCGTATTCAGCATCAATGGGGCAGACAGGTACGAGTCCAGAGCATTTTGAGAGCTTATTAAAGAGTGCAAGCAATCTAATGTTTCCTATCTCTTATACGGTAAAGAAAGCGGAACGAATTGTCGAAACTCTTTTAGGGCCGATAACGGAAATATTCGAGTATGTTGTTTGCAAAATATTGCCTTTTGATATAGGCGCTATCCTAAACGTGTTTGGATTAGACCTTGACGCACAGTACGGGGAATTCAATATCACGTATGGGGAGGCAATCGATTATATGGCTGGCGCGCTCCAAATGACCTTGGAGAAAGGAGTGTAAAATGGAAAATTTTAATGAAAACGTGCATCAGATACCTGCTAATTATACGGATTCGGGGAAAATGCTTGGCGGATTAGTTTCGCCGAGAAATCTCATCGAAGCAATTCTTATTGCGTTAGCGCTGGGTTATGTAGAAGTAGCGTTGATTCCGATGACGTTAATGGTGCGGGTAATCGTGATGGTAATAACGATTTTACCGATAGCTGTCGTTGCAATGATAGGGCTGGATGGTGAATCACTGTTCCAGTATATCGGACGAATGTTTAGGTTTCTTTTTCGACGTAGGAAACTGCATTTTGTAATGAATAAGGAGGAAATGAATGGCAAAACGAAAAAGTGATACGGTGGAAGAATTTCTTTCCGTAAAAGATATTCGATACGGGATTATAGAAACGACGGATGGACGGTACGTAAAGATTTTGGAGATAGAACCGATTAACTTTATGCTCCGTTCGGAAGACGAGCAATATAATATCGTAATGACTTTTGCGAGCTGGCTCAAGATTTGTCCTGTGAATTTACAATTCAAATGCATTACCAGAAAAGCGGATTCGAATAAGCACGTGGAAAACTTGCGAAAAGAGCTGGAAACGGAAGAGAATAAGCGTTGTAAAGAACTTGGAGAAGGATATATCGAACTCATCAAAGACGTAGGCAACAAAGAAGCGTTGACAAGACGCTTTTTTCTTATCTTTGAATACGAATCTCCGCAACGCCACGACGACGATTTTACGAAAGTTTTTGGAACGTTGCAAGCGGTTGAGCAAACGGCAAGAACGTATTTTATGCAGTGCGGAAATAATATCGTACAACCCAAAGATGTAAACGAGGCGACGGCAGAAATCTTATACACTTACTTCAATAGACGTTCGTGTGTAGACGAGCCGTTCCCTGAAAGAGTAGAGAAAATCGTGATGGATACAATGCGTCAAGAAGGTAAGATTTTTGGTGTTGAACCCATACCTGCTATCCCCATTTGGAAGTTTATTGCTCCCCGTGGTATTGATTTATCGCATAGCAGGTACAGTATAATGGATGGGATGTACTATTCCGTTTTGGCGATTCGTGGTAACGGTTATCCAAGCGTAGTTCGTTCGGGATGGCTGTCAATGATTATCAATGCCGGTGACGGAATCGACGTGGACGTGCATTTGAGTAGAGAGAATCGAAGTAGAACGGTGGATAAAGTGGCGCAAAGAATTCGTTTGAATAGGACAAAAATCAAAGAGATGCAAGACACGTCAACCGACTACGAAGAACTTTCTAATTCGATAAATGCTGGGTATTATATCAAACACGGGTTATCGAATAACGAAGATTTATTTTATATGAGTATCTTTATTACCGTATCGGCGAGAACGCTGGATGCACTTAACTGGCGGAAACAACAGATTTCGGATATGCTTAAATCAATGGATATATTCGTATCCGATTGTCGGTTTAGGCAAGAAGATGCGCTACGTTCGGTGATGCCGTTCTTGTGGATATCGCCTACTCTCAAAAAGATAATGCAACGCAACGTTTTAACCAACGGCGCAGCGGCACTGTATATGTTCACGAGTTTTGAAATGTCGGATGACGCTGGTGTTCTTCTTGGGGTAAACAAGCATAACAACTCTCTATGTATTCTTGACCTTTTTAATACGAAGAAAAACAAGAATGCAAACTTGAACATTATAGGGACAAGCGGTGCAGGAAAAACGTTCACGATGCAATTACTTGCGCTTCGAATGCGTATGCGCGGGATACAAAACTTTATAATTGCGCCGATAAAAGGGCACGAATTTGTAAGGGCTTGTAAAAGAATCGGGGGAACGTATATCAAAATAGCTCCCGGTTCACCCAACTGCATTAACGTAATGGAGATACGCCATACGATATCCCCGGAGATGGAACTTATCGACGGAACGGATTATCGAAAAAGCGGTTCAGTTTTAGCAGGAAAGATACAACAGCTAATGATTTTCTTTTCCTTGCTTATACCAGATTTAACGAATGAAGAAGAACAGCTCTTAGACGAAGCTCTTATCGCTACCTATAAGAAATTTGGTATCACGCATAAGAATTCGTCGCTGTATGAAAACAAGCACGAAAATCTGCCCAAAATGAAGCGAATGCCGATTTTAGGGGATTTACACGAAGTTTTGCGCAACAATCCGAAAACGGAGCGAATAGCGGTTATTTTAAGCCGTTTCGTAACGGGTTCGGCGCAATCGTTCAACAGACAGACCAACGTGGACTTATCTAACAAATACGTCGTGTTGGATTTGTCGGAGCTTACGGGCAAGCTTTTGCCTGTGGGGATGATGATCGCCTTGGATTACGTTTGGGATAATATCAAGTCTGACCGCACGAAAAAGAAAGCGGTTTTTATAGATGAAATATGGCAATTAGTCGGTGCGTCAAGTAATAAGTTGGCCGCCGATTTTTGTTTGACGATATTTAAGACCATACGTGGTTACGGCGGTGCAGCGATTGCAGCGACGCAAGATTTGTCCGACTTCTTTGGATTGGAAGAAGGTAGATTCGGGCGAGCGATTATCAACAACAGTCAAAACAAAATCATCCTTAATCTTGAACCGGACGAAGCGAAATACGTGCAGGAAGTTTTAAAACTAACACGTTTGGAAGTGAGTTCGGTAACAAGATTTGAACGGGGTGAAGGGCTCATTTGTTCGTCCGCGAACAAGGTCCCCGTAAATATCATAGCATCAGCGACGGAGCAAGAAATGATAACTACGGACAGGGCAGAGCTTGAAAAAATTCTTTCCGAGAAAAGGAGGAAAATAGAATGAAATAGAAGGAGAAAAGTAGATGTTATTGGAAGAAGAGCAACACATAATTCAATGGCTATCACAATATGGGGCACTACCTAAAATGCAGGTTGCCAAGTTAATTAAGAAATCGGATAGGGTAGCAAAACGAATTATCAACTATCTTTTGAAGACAAGGCAGATATCATTAATCAACAACTATTACGTTGGGTTAGACCCCTTACAAAAGCCCGACGATAGAATGGTAGATGCCTTATGGGTGTTGTTGCAGTTTATCAACAATATCGCATTATCGTCACATTACGTTGCGGAATCGCCCGCACAGCTTTATTTCTTGAAAGAGAATAAGAGCTATGAAGTAATCGTGCTGAGAGAAGGCGATGAAGAACTGCTAAAAATCAAACGCATCCAAGAAGGGGTCAAATATATTATAGTCGTACCCGACGAGTCCTGGATTTCTAAAGTGCATAAGTTAAATGCGCCTTGCGTATATGCAACGATTGCAAAAGAAGAAAAACAAGAGCCTATGGTTACGTTCTATTCGGAGGATTAATATGAAACAAGAAAAAGATTATTTCTTACTTACTTTAGATGAAACGGAAGAGATTGCAAAGGAAGTGATTCGGCTTGCGAAGAACGTGAAGACGATGCACCTTGCAAATCCCGATAATCCCGACATCATTGAGAAGGTTTCGGAGCTTCAAGGCAAAGCGGAAAAACTTACCTTAAGAGCGCGTGTTGCGGTGATGTATTCGCAAGCACCGGACGGTAAAGCCTTGTCGTTTAAGAACACGGAAAACGTTATTCCCGTGGAACTTGCCATCAGTGAAGACGGATGGTTTTGTATGCGACTTCCTATGCTGGCGTCCAAAAAAATGAAAGGTAACAGCGACTATATCAGAGAGTTTTTATACGACGTTTTGACCGAGTATTTTAACACCTTCCAGTTCAAAAAATTGGATAAAGCGGCGCTCATTTTTAAGCACGTTTATAAGCACGGTACACCTGAGTCTTGGTATCGGGATCATGATAACATCGAGACCAAGCAAGTGGCTGACGTCGTTGCTTTATTCACGATGGTGGACGACTCGCCCAAGCACTGTTTTCATCTTTCGGAAGGCTCGGAAGGGGATGAAAATCAGACGGAAATTTACGTTGTTCCCGATAAGGCTTTTATGAGCTGGATAATGCTTGAAAGGAAGCTCCGCGGTAAGCAAAGTATGTTTGATTATATCATAGAAAAGCGATAAAAAAGGCAGTACAAAAATGCGTTTTTTTCAGATAAGTTTTTGTACGGGGAAAAGCGTGGACAAAATCCCTTATTTTATAAGGGATTCTCCACGAAAAAATGAGCAAAATTACGGTCCAAATAGCAGTCAACGGTCCGTAATTTCAGGAGGAACAATATATGATAACGTTATTTGACGGCAACCGCATCGATATGCTTATTTCCGTGTTATCCGTATCAATGGAATATCCCATGCAGTCCCTGAAATTACTTGGACCAGAACAGACGTATCGCAACTTGGTATATGATTCTCTTTCCCCTGGGCAGTCATATTGCAATGCGGAAACCGGAGAGGTTTACGAAGGCAAACTTTTCACTGTTTCAGGAAGGGTTCCCAACCGCACTATTCGATTCTATAAAAAGGGATTGGAAGTGCTGAAATGGAACGATAGTTTTGAGGCATATTTGCAAATCAGTTCCGGGCACAAAATTTCTGGTCATCTGAGCAAGGTTAAACGAAACCACGCCGTTGCAGAAGTGCTTGCGGTAATGGCGAGATGCGCAGTCGAGTTTAGACCGCAGGCATTGCCCAACCTACGAATGGACGAGTGGGGAAATCGTTTGCCGAATAAACCCTTGTTTTACACCTCAAGACAACTCAAACGGTTTGCTGATAACGATGGTAAGGAAACTATTTATACCAGATTGATTGGCGGTTTGTTTATTGGTTCTGAATACTATTCCGTTTACAATCCGAGAAAGGAAGTATTGAGATGGGATAACAACTCAGAGTCGAAAGCGAACGTAATGCTGATGAAGCTTGCGAAGATGAATACGATGGCGAGCGAGCAAAGGTCGGCTATTGTTTTCGGGGAATCAATGGAAACGATGAAAAGAACGCTTGAGGAAATGAGTGAGGAGAAGAGAACCAAAAAGCAAACGGCGCCAGTTGTGGATAAGTCTTATCGGGATTTGTATTATATACCGCTTACTGAAAAAGGAATTAGAATGTTTAGGATGTTCTTGGTTCCTGATTGGCGAGAGAAAATTCTAAGTGGATTATACAAGTCAAGCGAGCGAAGTTATAACAAAGGACATTTTGAGTACGACGCTCTTGTGGACGGCGTTTACAGCTTTTCTTTTTTGGACGGTAATATTGCAAGACTGATAAGATTTAAAAACGTGACCGATAGAAAAACGCGGCAAACGGAAGTTCTCTGTTTTGATTTTCAAGAAGAATTCTTACGGAACTTTCTGGACGAGCGCGTAATGATTTATCCGGTATCTATGGAAGACGTAGAAAAAACATTAAAACTTAAGGAGTGAGATGAAATGGAAGATGACCAAAAAGAGCAACAGCGACGAACGCTGCTAATTATTATCGTTTCCATTATCGGCGTACTTGCTGTTCTATATGTGGTTGGAATCGTAACGCAAGTTTACACGAATTATCTGGACTGGTTAGACCACGACGGCTTTTCCGGTCAGTATAGAATTAAGAGTGTGAATTGGAATCCGTTATACTGTATCGGATGCGTGGCGTCGGCCGCGGGGTTGAAGACGCTTGGACTTTTCTTGATTATCGGCGGGATTATATTTTGTATCTTTAAGCTGTATAACCGATTTGGTGGTAAAAAGAAAGATCCAAGAGGATTCACTAAAAACGATAGCGGTGTTTACGGAACAGCAACCATGATGGAAGAAAAAGAAGCGAAGAAACTCTTGGAAGTGAGTACTATAGAAAATACGAAAGGCGTTATTCTTGGTGAGATGCAAGGCAAGATTGTAAGTATGCCGAAAGACACGAGGCTCAACAAGCACATCGCAATTTTCGGTGCATCAGGGACAATGAAATCCAGAGCAATCATCCGCAACGCTTTATTTCAAGCACTCAAGAACCAAGAGTCAGTAGTCGTTACGGATCCAAAGGGTGAGTTGTACGGTGATATGGCGGAGCTTTATAGGGCAAACGGATATACGGTAAAAGTCCTAAATCTTGTGAAACCTGAACACAGCGATTCGTGGAACTGTATGTCTGACTTAAACGGAGATCCGATGTTGGCGCAACTGCTAACAACTGTAATCATTGGCAATACAAGCCAAGGCAAGGGCGACCATTTCTGGGATAACGGTGAATCAAATCTATTAAGGGGCTTGATCCTACTTGTTGACCACTATAAGACGAATGCTGGTACGGAAAAGCACTTGGGTACGGTATATAGGCAACTTGCAAGGTTTGGCAGTGAAGAAGTTATGAAGGATATCGCTTCTTTGCCGGAAAACAGCCCGGCGATAGAATCGTTTAATCTATTTGCGCAGGCAAGTGAGACGGTGAGAACGGGTATCATAACCGGACTTGGCGCAAGACTCCAAATCTTACAAACTCCAGCGGTTAGACGGATGATCAGTACTTCAGATATAGACTTAACGTTACCGGGCAGAGAGAAGTGTGCGTATTTCATTGTACTTAGCGAGTCGAACAAGTCGATGGCGTTTTTGTCATCGCTATTCTTCTCGTGTCTATTCATTAAGCTAATGGATTATGCAGATTCAAATGCGAATGGCAAATGTGCTGTACCTGTCAATATGATATTGGATGAGTTTAACAATATCGGTAAACTCGGCGGAGCAGAGGACGGTTCGGACTTTGCTGCAATACTCAGTACTTGTCGTTCGCGTGAACTAAGAGTAATGATGGCTATCCAAAGTTTAGGACAGTTGAAGAATAGGTACCCGAACGAGCTATGGTCGGAAATCGTGGGTAACTGTGATATACAATTGATGTTGGGTTGTACGGATAAGTTAACGGCCGATTATTTTTCGGAACGGAGTGGGGATATGACAGTGGACGTCAATAACGTGATGACGAACAGGAGAACGTTGGCTGTTGCGCAAATTATTCCCGAGTACAGGCAAATGGATGGCGTAGGCAGGAGAAAGGTAATGCTACCTGATGAAATTTTACGATTACCGCAAAATGAACTTCTATGCGTTGTTCGTGGATGCAACGTGTTACGCTTGGAAAAAGTGGATTATACAAGGCATCCTTTCGCTGATAAGATCATCAAAACGTCAGTTAGAGATTACAAACCCAAATTACCGGAGATACCTGTGGAGATACCTATTGAAAAACCGAAGGAAGAAGAACCGAGTATCGGAGTAAAACGCGCGAAACCGGTCAGGATAGACGGAACTAAAATTTAGCGGTTGCAAAGAGCGGCCGTTTTTTCTTTAAGGAGTCAGTTATGAAAAGAAAATCAAATAAAATACGCGACGAACCCGAAAGGGTAAGAAAAGAAAAAATCATAAAACGGAGGTAAATTATCATGAAACAAAACGGCAAGAAGTATAACTTCAACAATTCAACCGTAGAACTGGAACGGTTGAAGGATATGCAGGGGTATGATTGGATGTGGGCGGCGGAACAAAAGGACGGTGTGACGATTTCCGCCGAGTGCGATTACCCCGAGCAAGGCAAAAAACAAAAAGGAGTGGGCTTAAAGTTGCTCACAGTCAAAAATTTCAACGCAGTCGTGTTTAGTAACAACGAAGCGGGGAGCAGGACTTGTTTCCTACATCAAAATATTGCAGTGCTTGGTAAAAGCTCTACCAAACCGAATCTGTTCATTTTCGATAATTCCCACGAGCTTTACGAGGCGCACGCTGAAACTTTAAAGTCGGAAGGTTATAAAGTGTATCTTCTTGATTTTAAGGATGAATTAGCGTCGGATAAGTGGAATCCTTTATCCGCATTAGTGTGGAGAGTGAAACTCATAAGGGAGCTTGAAAACGAACTGGAAAACCGAGATGGTAAGTATTACGCACTCGATGAAGTCTTTACGACGTATAAACAGGTTCGGGAACGAGCGACGGAACTTCGTCAATCGTTATATGAGAACGTATACGAAATTACGGAATCGCTCTTTGGCGGCACTACAACGGAGAACGCTGACACATCCAAGAAACTTATATCGGCGTTTATTCTGGCAATGTGCGAGGATTGCATTGCAAGTAAGCTTTGCACGTCGCAACTACTTTTAACGAACGTATATCAAAACCTTTTGAAGTACGGAGTTGAAGGGGATGACGTCTTGAAAGGATATCTTATGAAAATGCGCAATCGCTACTCCAAGGCAAAGGTGCTAATGAACGAGATTTTTGCGCTTCAGGGCGGAGAGAGTTTCAAAAAAGCAGTAGGCGGAGCGATATATTTGCTCTCGCACGCGTTCGATGACAAAATCGGACTTATCACTTCGGAGCCGTTGATTGACTTGTATAGTGAAGACGAGCATCAAACGGCCATTTTCATTGTTGGTGACAAAACGGGGTGTTATCAACATAGATACATTGAATTGTTCTTTACGCAGGCATATAAAGCCAGAATGGAACTGGAACAGATGCAGTCAGGACGTATGGACTACGAAATACCGGCGTTTAGACGAAGTTCGTATTTCCTTATCAATGACTATAAAAGTTCGTTAAGCGTTCCGTTTGGTAAAGGAATTTTCACAACCGACGATATGCGTCGCAAGCTGATTTTAGTTTCTCAAAGCTATAGCCAACTTCTTGAAAAATATGGAAGCGGATTTGAGGACTGGATTAAAAGTAGCGGTGTATTGAAGATGTTTTTAAGTGCCGACGACGTGGAAAGCAAGAAAGAATATTGTGAACTTTGTTGCAACAGAGAAGGCACGGAAAGCAAACCTGAACAAAAGCGTGTGGAAATGGAGATTTTCGATAACGCAAAAGGAGTAGGGAACGCGGTGGTAGCGGTTGGAGATAATCCGCCGGCTTCCACAAGGTTTACTCCTGCTTATAAGTTGTTTGGGTTGTATTGTCCCGAAGGCGAAGTCAAGCAAGTAGAAAAGCAACGTAATACGTTAGATAAATCTGCTTTGTTTGACATTGGAAGGTTGGAACAAACCGACGATTCCTTTGGCGAGAAAAAGGAGGTGAGTCCGATGAAATGACGAGATGATTTATAAACCGTTCATAAAATAGCTTCGAAAAAAGCCGGTAAGAGTTTCTTATCGGCTTTTACTTTAGTCCTTTTATCGTTCTAAGGTTAAAACGGTAAAAAATAAAAAAAATTTAAATTTTAAGGAGAACATTTATTATGACCAATTTATTGGCAGCAGCAACTTTAAATGAAAGTTTGGCAGGGATTGTAGCCAAGCTCAGTGAACTCATGGATTCCTTCTGGATCTACATCGTATTGGCAATGGCGGCAGTAGTCGTCGTTTGGGGCGCTTACATCGGTATCAAAGTAGCGATCGCGCATCGTAACGAAGACAAGATTAACGCACGCGGCATGGTAAAGAGCCTTATCATCGGCATTATTATCATGTTCGTAATCGCTATGGGCGCTCCTCTTCTCATCGAAGGTCTCAGCGCTTGGGTTGGTATTGATAGCGCAAGTGCAGCGGCAGCTGCATTGGCGGCGTAAGCGTGGAGGTGGATAAGTATGAATCAATTACTTGCAGCAACTACGCTTGACGGTAGCTTAGCTCAAATCGTAGCAAATCTTCAAACCCTTATGGATTCTTTTTGGATCTATATCGTATTGGCAATGGCGGCAGTTGTCGTTGTTTGGGGCGCATACATCGGTATCAAAGTAGCGATCGCGCATCGTAACGAAGACAAGATTAACGCACGTGGTATGGTGAAGAGTCTTATCATCGGTATCATTATCATGTTCGTAATCGCCATGGGCGCACCTTTACTTATCAACGGTCTCAGTGCTTGGGTAGGTTAAGAACAACAATTTAATCAACAGCGAGGCGGCGGGACGATTCTCGTCGCCTCATTATTTTTCGGAGGTATAAAATGGAGAAAACACAAAATAAAAGTAGCTTTTGGTTAATTCTGATTTTGTCGTTTATACTAAGCTTTTCTATATGGATACCAACTTCCATCACAACGGTTAAAGCGGAAACGTTAGAAGAAACACCGACAAGTGTGGAGGAAATTATTGAAAATACAACATTTATTACTTTTCGTAAGGGTGATGAGACTTCCAAATACGGAAGAAACATTTTCGCTTGTTATTATATTCCGAATTCAGTATATGAAAGTGATTATACCTACGGAGTCGTTTTGTTTCCAAAAGATTACGGGGAACGTTTGGGTTTGACAAGCGATTATTTCAAAAAAGCGGAAGAACAAAACCTTACAATTATGGATATTACGGGAACTAAAAATCTGGAAACTGAGGATGGGCATTTGTTTAAGTGTGGTATTGCGAATATTCTTGAGCAAAACACGAAGAGAACCTTCTCGTTTATTTTTTACGCAAAGGACCAGGCTGGTAATATTGCCTATTCGCAACCGAGGTTTGCTGCTTGGGCTACACTGGTTGCAGAAGAGTATACCGATGACGAGGTTGTATCCATGATAAACGACCGGATAACGATGGAAAGTAGCTTCAGTACTATAGTGGATAAGATTGCAGAGCTTGTAAATTCTTTCTGGATTTACATAGTGATGGCAATGGGCGCAGTCGTAGTTGTTTGGGGTGCTTACATTGGTATTCGTGTATCGGTAGCAAATAGAAGAGAAGAACAAATCAATTCAAGAGCAATGGTTAAAGGATTAGTAATAGGCATTATTATAATGGCGGTTATTGCAATGGCTTGTCCGCTCTTGATTAACGGGCTCGCGCACTTTGTGATGTGGGCTTAATTTTATGTTTGGAGGTATGTATGGAACATACAAAAAGAACTAAAAATTCCTCCTCAATCCTTTGTGCTCTGTTGATACTTTTATCAATCGCAATAGCGTTGTTAATGCCAACGTCTTGGGTAAATGCAAAAGCAGAAACTGTGGAGGAAGAGGAACAAATTACGGTAGAAACAATAGTGGATAACTGTGTATTTATCACGTTTTCAAAAGGACAAAGCGAAGCAAAGGGGCAGTACATGTACGCATGTTACTTTGTGCCGGAAGAGTACTATGATTCATCTTTGACTTACGGCGTTGTTGTCTTCCCAAAATGGTTCGCAGAACGTTATGGCGTTACAGGGAACTACATTGCAGAGTATGAAGCACTAGGAATGAAAGACTCCCTTGCGCTTTTGGAAGTAGAGTCGCCGGTGTTGTTATCCGGAGGACGTTTGTTAAAGTGCGGTATTAAAGATATTCCTGAAAGTGGGGAAGATATTGAACTTTCTTACATTTTCTACGTTCAAGATTCTGCGGGGAATTATGGTTACTCTTCGCCGCATCACGCTGCGTATGCAACGTTGATTGCAGAGGATTATACAAGCGCTCAAATCGCAGAAATGATTGGGCAACGCGTGCAGATGGAAACGAGCTTTAAGCAAATAATAGTAAAGCTTTCTGAACTTGTAGATTCCTTTTGGATTTATATCGTTATCGGTTGTACGTCCGTGGTGGTTATCTGGGGTGCATACATCGGTATAAAGATAGCTGTAGCAAGACGCAGAGAAGAACAAATCGATGCGCGCGGAATGGTAAAAAACTTGATCATTGGTATCGTAATAGCAGCGGTTATTGCGGTTGGAACACCGCTTCTTATAAACGGTCTATCATCCTGGCTGGCTTGGTAAGGAGGTGAGAGAATGCTTATTTTCTTTCAAGAACTCATTATGCAAGTATTTTTATGGATACTTCGAGCCATAGACGGGATTATGGAACTTTTTTCCGCATTATCAGGGATAACGAAAATCAATTATAAAGGGGATCAAATCAATTTAGTGGAATTCCTTGTAGGAGATTCTACGATTAGCAAAGTTTTTTGGTGCGTGTTCATATTGGCGATAGGTCTTGGGTGTATGTTTGCGATAATCGCACTGGTAAAAAATATGATTGCAAACAACAGGAACATCTCGACGATTGTCGGGAAGTTTTTCTTGGCAATGCTCGGTACGCTGGTAATGCTTATCGTAGTGATACTCGGTATCATTATTTCGAACTCTTTGCTTGTACTAATAGCGGAGATATTTAATATCGATACATCTGTACGACTCTCGGAAACGCTGTTTAATATTTGCGTAGGGGATTGGCTCAACGGATATTCAGTAGCGGAAATTGATTTCAATACGATTACGGTGAGAGATATTCTCGGTGAGTACGATCCAAATACGGTATTTGGCGTCTTCCCGACGAGCTGGAAGATGAACGGTATGGTAAATCCGAATACGGTTATGTATTTCCCGGCACTGTTGATGGTATTCGGCGTCGGATTTGCGTTAATTAAGGCAATCGCTAAGCTGGTGAAACGTGTCTACGAACTTATCTTCATGTACGTTACGATGCCTATGTTTATGTCCACGTTGCCGCTTGACGATGGTGCAAGGTTTAGAACTTGGCGAGAAACGTTCGTGACGAAAGTAGTTTTGACGTATGGAACGGTATTTTCAGTGAGTATTTTTGCATTGATATTGCCGATGATTAGCAGTATGCAAATTGACGGGATATCTGAGTTTGGGAATAAGCTATTCCAAATCTTTATGCTGATCGGCGGGACGATAATGATACCAACTGGGCAGGCGTTATTTTCCAAGCTGTTTGGTAGCGGGGAATTTACGGATAAGAGCAAGACCTTATCTATTAAGGAGGTGCATAACCTTATGAGAACAAGTTATTACACAAATGCGGGTAGCATGTACGAGTCTAACGGCTCGCATAAATACTCGGAAGACACAAGAAATTTCAATACGGACGATTCGGGAGGTGATAGTTTATGAGAATAATTCCTAAAAAAATAAACGTGCGCAAGAATGTTTGGAAATGCTACTCCATGCGAGATATTTTCATAGCGCTCGTAGCATTTGCAGTTATATTCGTTTGCATTACGATTGAAGCGTGGGCAATCGCCGTGATTTTGGGCTTAATTGCACTCGTGATGTTTATGCCGACGGGAGATGGGATTTTCTACACGTATATCTTTGAAAATATCAAGTTTGCCTTTGGAAAGAAGAAATACTCAAAGGATGCAACAAGAGAAAAGGAAAAGATAGACACGTTGATGGAACTTTCCGAAATCCGTGAGAACGGTTTGCTTGTATATAAAGGTGGAACGTTTGGAAGAGTCATTAAACTCGGTCAAAAGAATTTCAAGATAGAGGATGAGATGCAGCAGGATATCGACATCGATTATTTCGCGAACGCGTTTAAGATGCTCGAAGAAACGCAGTCGGCGGATATCGTAAAGATAGATAGACCGGTAACGCTTGACCAGTTCTCGGAGGACTTGTTTGAACGCTTGAAGTTTATCAAGCAAAGCAATCTTTCTCTGGATATCAAAGAAACTCGATTGAAGGTTTTAAGTGAGAGAATCGATAGAATAGACGAAGTGAATAATATCATTAAGCAATACGCTTCGGATTATTATATCGTCATCTACGGAAAAGATGAGCTTGACCTTGAAAACACGGCGGTGAATATGGCGTCCGAAATCAACAAATGCGGACTTAGAACCAAAGTATTGACAAGGCGTCCTACTGCGATTTTCTTGAAGTATTGCTATTTCAGAAACTTTGACGAGCGTGAAATTAACGAGATCCCGGATGAGCAACTGCTTGACTGGGTGAAGCCTAAAGAAATCCTTTTTAAGTCCAACAAATACTTGGTGGACGGAGTGGAAGCGTCGGTACTTGCTGTATCGGAATATCCATTGCGGGTTAAGAACGCATGGGGAGCAGCGCTATTCAATATCCCGAATACCAAAGTCGTGATGCACGTCAGACCGGTGGATAAGTATAAAGCAATCAGGCGTATTGATAAATGCATTGGTGAAATGGAATTTAAGCAAATCGCCAGTGAACATGCCAGCGAAGCAAACACGGCGCAAATCCATAGGAATTCAATGAATGCATTATTGGATAGTTTACAGGCGGAAAACGAATCTTTATTGGACGTGACATTGACGGTTACGGCTTACAATTATTTAAATGACGCTAATTATAAAAGGGCGGTGCGTAGGGCGATATTGACAGGGAACTTTAAGGTTTCTATGCTCAACGGTTTGCAAATCGATGCGTTCAAGGCGGCGGATATCACTCCTTATACAAATCTTGGCAATTATGAAAACGGTATCAACAGCAGTTCTTTTGCTGCGGTATTCCCGTTTGTCAGAATGTCGGTATTGGACGAAGGCGGTATTATGCTGGGCGAGAACACGGATAACCGAAACCCGTTCTTCTTAAATCTTTGGAAACGCGGGAGTCTTTATCAAAACAGTAATGCAATGATTATAGGTCAGTCTGGTGCAGGTAAGTCCTTCTTTTTGAAGACGCTGATTCTTAACGAGTGGTCGAACAACACGCGAATAATCGTGCTGGATCCTGAAGATGAATACTTGACGCTTACGAGAAACCTGAAGGGGAACATTATCGACGTCGGCAGAGCGAAGGAAGGGAGAATTAATCCTTTCCATATTTATAAAATTCTTACCGAAGACGGGTGTCCCGCAGAACCGAGCGTAACGTTTAATACGCATCTCAAAATGTTGGAATCGTTTTTTAGGATTGTTTTGGTGGGGGCTTCGAGCGACATTGTAGAACTTATCAACAACCTAACGATAGAAACCTACAAAAGAAAAGGGATTACGGAAAATACAGATTGTACGTATTTCAAAGCAGAGGACTTTCCTATTTTCAGTGATCTGTTTGAAACGCTGGTAATTGAAGAGGAAAAGCATAAGGACGACCAGTATTCTCACCGAGATTATCGTACCGCAAGACTGTATTTGGAAAAGTTTGTAACAGGCCGATATTCTGATATCTGGAACGCGCCTTCGACGCTTTCGGTAGAAGAAGATATCGTGGATTTCAGTTTCCAATCCTTGTTCGCAAACAAAAATAATACCGTGGCTAATGCCCAGATGTTGCTCGTGTTCCGTTTTATAGAGCAGGAGATTATTAACGCAAGGGAAGCAAATAAGTACGGAAAAAATTTACGGACAATGATTATCGTAGACGAAGCCCATCTTTATTTGGACGCAAAATATCCGATAGCTCTGGATTTCTTCTTTTCTATGAGCAAGCGAATTCGTAAGTATAACGGTTCGTTTATCCCGGCAACGCAAAACATTGCCGATTGGAACGCAAACGAGGAGCTCAGAGCAAAAACGAGTGCGATATTGAAAAACAGTCAGTATATGTTTATTTTCAAGCTCTCGGCGCCGGATATGAAAGACGTCATCGAAGTGTATAAGGCAGGCGACGGATTTAACAAAGACGAACAGAAAATGATTATGTCGGCAGTAACAGGCCAAGCGTTTTTTATCGGTTCGAGCGAGCTCAGAACTGGGGTGAAAATCTCCGCAGGCGAATATATGCAGGCACTATTCAATGAATCAAAAGTAGGAGGTGGAGTAGATGAAAAGAAAGAAAATTCTTAGTTTAATACTTCTATCTTGCTTAATGGTTCTCTGTTGCTTTTTTGGAGCATTCGGATGGAATATAGGACAAACTCGTACCGCAAGCGCTGATACGACTCCAAGATATACCGTGCTATTTAGCTATACGAACAACAAAATCGTTAGCAACGTTGGCAATAATTCTACGACTAAGTACCGTTCAGGCACAAATGTTTCCAGTGCCTCGGTTTTGGATAATGACGGCTCTAATATGACCTTTCGTATCTATGCATACGGAAGTGATTATTCGGGTTCAGGCACACTTACAAACGGTGGTTGGATTGGTTCGAGTACGGTAAATATCTCGTTTAATTCGACTTATACAGACCACACGATTACCGTTACGGACAGTAGCGGGAAAGAAGTCAAAAAGGTAACGAAAACTACCTCAATCCAATTAACGGGCTTGACACACGGTTCAACCTATAACGTGAGTTATTTAGGCTTTGGTTTAGGTACGGGTTCAGCAACGTTGATGACGAGATACGAGTTAACGGCAAACTTTAGTTTCAAAGTGGACTTAAAAAATCCAACCATTACAGGTGCATCTACAACGATGTACGACGTGATGAGTAATCAAGTGGTAACGGTGAATGGTGTGGACGCGGATAGCGGCGTTAAGTATATGTATAAAAAGCACGAGGATGCATCTTCGTACACTCGAATTGTAGGGAGCTTAACGAAAATCTACCTGGACGATGGACCTGGGTTGTACTCCTTTTATGCGGAGGATAACGCAGGGCGCACTTCGGCGATCTACTATGCGTATTACGATGCGGTTTTGCCTGTTGGTAAATTCTATAATTCAAGCGGAACGTTAATCACATCGTCTTACTATAATAATGCATTTAAATATACGGCAACGGACGAAGGGTTTGGGCTAAACTATTGCCAATATAAAACGCCAGGTACGACTACTTGGCAAACTTACTCAAATGGGACAACGATTGCAAAAACGGCAACGAACGGGTTATATACATTCCGTTCACACGACCTTTTAGGGAATACTTCGGAAGAATCCACAATGTATTTAGATACGGTTGCGCCTGTTGGTAAAGTTTATGCTAACGGCACTTTGCTAAGCAATGGTGGAACAACGACGGCGAGCTCGTTATATTATAGTGCTACGGATACCGGAGGTGTGGCTACTTGCTATGTTAAAGCACCCGGTTCCAACAGTTATGTCGAATACGTAAACGGTTCATCTCTTACGACGAGCGGTTCATATTCCTTTTACTGTGTGGATCATGCGGGGAATCAATCGAGTGTTTATACCGTTTTAATGGACCATGACGCTCCGACAATCTCTTGCGATGAAACAGAATTCAGCGATACAATTGGTAAAGGTTTCACGGTAAGAGCCTCCGATGCTATTGTAACTTGTACGCTTTACTATAAAACCCCGAATAGTTCCAGTTATCAATCCACAACAAGTGGCTACGTTACGATTCCTGTGACGTCAACGGACGGGAAATATTATTTTTACGCCAAAGACAGTTATGGGAATACGACGGCTACATACTGGATAGAGCTGGATGTAGCGACACCAACGGCTACGATTGTTAAATCGAGTACGGATAATCGGGTATATGCGACTTGGACAGGCACAACGATTACGGCAACCTTGAATGGGAGTGCATATACAAAAGGGACTTGGATATCAGCAGAAGGGAATTACACCCTAAACATTACCGACAGCACAACGGGAAGAGCAAATTCTTATTCGTTTAGTATCGGGCATTATTACGAAAAAGGAGCGACAATTGCTCCGACTTGTACGGCGCAGGGCTATACCGTGTACGAGTGTATCTCTTGCGATGATTATTATTACGACGATTACGTATCCCCGAACGGGCACAGTTATAGAAAGACGGTAACACAGCCGACTTGTACGGCACAAGGCTATACCGTTTACACCTGTACGGTGTGTGATTATACCTATACGGGCGATATCGTAGCGGCAAAAGGCCATTCTTATACGAGAGAAGTCGTTCCACCCACCTGTACGACGCAAGGCTATACGGTATCTACGTGTTCGGCTTGCGGATATAGCTATATTAGTGATTACGTTTCTGCTTTGGGACATAATTACGTAGCGAATTCCTTTGAAGCCAACTGCACGGATAAAGGAGGCGTGCAATATATATGTAGTCGATGTGGCGATAGTTATACCGTATATACTTCGAGTGCACTTGGGCATCGGTATTACGAGGAACTGGTACAACCGAGCTGTGAAGGCGAGGGGTACCTCAAACACCTTTGTACGGAATGCGGATACTCGTATAAAACGGATGAACAGAAAGCTTTGGGACACGAATATACGACTTGGATACAATCGCATTCGGATTGTGAACATGACGGACAGCGGATACATTATTGTAACCGATGCGGCGGTTCTTACATCACGATAATTCCTTGTCGGGGACATTCGTATTCTACAACAGACACTCAAATCGAGAACGGGACGAAACGTAATTTTCATTGCGAAACCTGTGGGGATGAATACGTGGAATACATTGGGGATCAATATACAATGGTTTCTAACTACGTGGAATATCTATTCGACGAGTACGCGCCCTATATGGTAACAATCTTTCTGGTAACGGCAGGGGTTTGGAGCTTAGCAATGGGGATTGCGGTTATTATCGCTTATCGAAATGAGGACAAATTAAAAGCCCGTAAGATGATAGTTAATTACCTGATAGGGCTCGTAGTAATCTTTGCTATTTTGGTAGCGGCGCCGTATTTAGTACGAGGCGTTGCGTATCTGGTAGCACATTAAACTTAAATAGGAATGCATCTGCTTAACTCAAGCGGGTGCATTTTTATTAAAAAAACATTTTTAGGAGGAGTCATATATGACCAACAAACAAGATTTACCCGCTACGGGTGAAGAACTCCAAGTCAGTCCTATAGAAACCGATTTGGAGAGTAGGCAAGACGGCGCTGATGAAAACGTCGGCGTTGAACAAGAGCAGGCGGAGCAAAACACGCCGACAGTGGAAACGGGTGCGGAGGAAACGGTACAACCGGAGGAAACGGAAGCCAAGCCCAAAAGGAAACGCAAAAAGAAATCGAATGACGAAAGTGTAAAAAGCCCTGAAAAGCAACCTGAAGAAAAGCCCCAAAAGCAGCAAAAGCAACAAAAGGTAAAAGAACAAAACATTATTACCATTGAAGACGAACGCACAGTTCAAACGGAAAGGGATATGGCTTTTGCGGACTTAAGGGAATTGCAAGAAGCGGCAAGGACGGGTAGAATTATGACGGGTATCATTCAAGGCTTTGAAAGAACGGATAAGGATTTTTCCGGTTCGAGAGTCGTAGTGTATCACGGCTCGTGTAAAATTCTGATATCGTCTATGAAGCTTGTAGAAGAACCCGAGGACTTTCACGGCAAAGAAAAAGCAGAGGTGTATGCTGCAATGGCGCAAAAACGAATAGGCGCTGAGATAGAGTTCGTGGTAAAAACGGTAGATGAAAAAGAGTTCACTGCCGTAGCGAATCGAGTGGAGGCTATGTCTATTAGGAAAGATAATTTCTATCTTAAAAAATCTGGAATTATCAAAGAAGGCGCGTGCGCAGAAGCGAGAATTGTCGCAGTAACACCCTTTGGCGTGTGGGCGGAAATTTTTGGAGTCGAAAGCTTTATCAATAATAGAGAGTTAGGCTATCAAAGAATCCATCAACCCTCTGAATTTTTTCAAACCGGTCAAAGGGTTATCGTAAAAATCTTATCGGTGAAAAAGGATAACGGTAAGATTAGAGTGGATGCATCTATCAAGCAAGCGCAAGAGAATCCGTTCGAGAAAGAAATTTGGAAGTTCGCGCAAGGAAGTATGTACTTAGGCAAAGTAACGATGGTCACTGAGCGCGGAGTATTTGTAGCTTTGGACGGTGGAGTAGAATGCTATTGCAAGATGCCCGCAAGAGGAAGACCGCCCCGAGGCGCAAGGGCAACGGTCAAGATTGTTAATATTGATCCTGTCAAGAGCAGGGTGATAGGATTCATCACACATATTTCTGCAAAAATTTAATTAGAGAATATTTTTAGGAGTAAAAAACATGACGAAACTTAAAAACAAAATTTGGATTGCTTTGCTTGGGTTTGTTATGGCGGTTGCGGCGGTTTGTGGAGTTGGATTGAACACCAAGACAACGCATGCAGCAACGTCTACTTCGGCAAAGTATAAAACTTACGGCACGTACTCTACGGGCGGCGGTTATTCCAGCGGTTGTCCGAGTTATTTCGGTATTTATATGCATTCGTCTTCGCAAAATGGGGCTACCGGTACGATTTATGACGGTGAAGTTTTGAATTGGACGTATGTATACATTAAAATCGAAGTAAGCGACATGAAGAGCCATAGCTCTTTCAAACTTACTAAGGATGGTTCTACGTATTCGAACAAGTCCTTGTCTGGTACCTCTAACCAAACTTTATATTCCGGTTCGCTTCCGGACGGTGAATACGAGTTGACTTATGTCGGAACTTACAAGAAGAATATCTTTACGAGTAACGTAACATATACCTACAAGTACAACTTTGTAATTGATAAATCGGCACCTGTTCAAACCTTGAAGAAAGGTACGACCAGCATTTCGAGCGGTAGTTATGCGAACCAGCAAATTACCTATTCGGTATCCGATTATGACCCTTACATCATCTATTATAAGAAACCTGGATACAGCTCTTATTATACGACAACCGCAACGAGTTATTCGGTAGCGGCTACTTCGGCAAATAACGGCTGGTGGTATTTCTATGCGATGGATAACGTTGGGAATGTGAGTAGCACGATGAGCGTTTATCTCGATACCGTTGCTCCCGTTGGGAAAGTAACGAATTCCGCTGACAGTACAATCGCAAACGGCGGTTATACTAATAAACCCATAAAGTATACGGCAACGGATACGGGCGGGATTTCGTATTATCAAGTAAAGAAACCGGGGACTACGACTTGGACGACGTATACCGCTGGTAGTGAACTTTCTGGGACGTATGGCTGGTACACTTTCCGAGCAGTAGACAAAGCGGGTAATATCTCGGAAGAATATCAAGTATACTACGACGCTTCCACGCCTACTGCATCTCTTTACGGCGGTACGACCAGCTACGCAAGCGGTTCTTTCGTGAACGCTCCGTATATTAAATACGTGGCAAGCGATAGTGGCTCTAATATTTCCGCGTGCTATGTGAGAATGCCCGGCGCAAGCTATTACACGACGTATGCAAGCGGCACTCAGCTCGCAACCGAAGGTAAATATTACTTCTATTCCGTAGATAAATCGGGTAACGTTTCCGCAACGGTGAATATTACGCTTGATAAAACGAAACCGACTGGAACTATCTATGGCGGAAGCGCAGTAATTACTAACGGTTCGGCAACCAATGCGGAGAGTATCCGTTTCGTGCCTTCTGACCAGTTCGGTTTGGCCTCGGTTTACGTAAAGCGTCCTAACGCAAGTGGCTATGTGAGTTATACGTCGGGAACAAGCTATACCACGGAAGGCGAATATTCGTTCTATGCAGTGGATAGAGCAGGAAACCGCTCGGATACGTACACGGTAACGCTCAATCGACAAATTCCCGCAGCTCAGCTCTACGTGGATGACGTCAAGATTGATAACAACAGTTACACGAACGGGTGGCATATTCGATTCGAGTGTGCAGAAACTTGTTACGTCAAGCTTCCCAACACGGAAGAGTTTGTTCCGTATATGTCGGGTGCTGAATATTACAGACTTGGTAAATACGTATTCTACGGTGTTGACGATGCAGGCAACAGCACAGGTTATTACACGATTGTAATCGATAAAACTCAAAAGCCTTTGGAGGTTCAAAACGTAACCGACGGCGAAACGAACGGCGACGTGGTACTCACTTGGACGGATGGAGATCCCAACGTATATGCGCCTATCAAGACCGTAACGATTAACGGCAAACCTTATACGAAAGGAACGCCTATCTATACGATTGACACTGGCGTTTATAAAGTCGTAGCGACGGATAGAGCAGGCAACGTATGGGAAACGGAATTCAAATCCACGAAGGTGAACGTTCTTACGAAAACGCTTCAACAGAAATATTATGAAGTGTACGATGAAAACGGCGATTATTATGCGTTCACAAGCTATGAAAGCGCGTATGCATTTGCGGTAGCAAGAGAGAACGGTTTGGTTCGCACGGGCGATTGGCATAACGAGGATTGGGATACTGGTATTGCGATGGACGCAATCGATGCGGTGAATGCAAAGAATGGCACGTACTTTATCTACAAGAAAGAGGGTAATGCCGAAGCGGAAGTAGCTTACTTTACGCAAGAAAGATTAAATGCCGTTATTGCTCAATACGCAAAACAAGGGATTAACTCCTATTTTTATTGGGAGAAGGAACCAGCAGCGCAAATTAGCGGCGAAAACCTTTATGAGTATTCCGACTCGAAAACCATTCTCGCTAAATCGATTGATTTCTGTGAAAACGTTGGTTGCAGAATCGATGGAGAGGTATATGTTGGTACGAGTTATGCTGTGGAAGGCAGACATAGCCTTGTAGCGTTTGACGAATGGGGCAATACTTGTGATTATACGTTAATCGTGGTAGGAAGTCCTACGGAAATTTACTATTCCGTTGGCGAAGGCAGTGCCAACCTTGTCGTATTCGATAGAACTTACTATTTCAAGAAAGGTATTGAGGTTTCTATTTCCGATGATTTAGATGCCTTTGCAATGTTCGTAGTATATGACCAAGACGAGAACTTGCTCGGTAAATTCCTTGCAACGGAAAAGTACGCTATTGAAGAAAGCGGTAGATATAGAGTTGTGGCAATCAACCATTACGGAATGTCGAAAGAATTCCAACTTGTCATCTCGTTGGATGCGCCCTCGGCAACTTTAACGGACAATGAAGTGGATAAGAAATTGGAAATTAAAATCGATGGAAGTATCGATGCTGATTCTCATATCCAAACGCTTGAAATCTATAAATCTCACGACAACGGCACGACCTGGACACTTGTAGCTTTAGACGACTATGGCAAACCTGTAGCGCTTGAATCTATGGAATATGCATTCCGTACGACGGCGCTTTATAAAGTCGTTTTGACGGATGAGTTTAGAACGGGTATCGATTCGATTATTTCGACGTTTGATTACGTGCAACCCGAACCTTTCGGCGAACTTGTGGGCGTTGAGAACGGCGGCTACACCAACGGTACGGCAAGCTTTACTTGGACGGATGAAGCGAAAGTGTCTTTGGAAAGAGGCGGCGGTTTGCTCAGAGAAACCTTGATGTATAAATCGGGCGAAGAAATCTCCGTTGACGGTATCTATGTTTTGACGTTTGAAAACTATGACGGTTATAAGATGATTTACACGTTCACGATTGACACCGTAGCGCCCGTAGTAGAAATGGAAGGCGCAACCGTTGGAGCGGCAACGAACAACAACGTTAGTCTTGCTATTTCCGAAGAAGGCTTGATTACCGAGCTTTTCAAAGACGGCGTATCTCTCGGCGCGTACGTTCCTGGTACGGTCATTACCGAAAGCGGTTCGTACGTATTGGTTGTAAAAGACCTTGCGGACAACAAAGTTGAGATTGCGTTTGTAATCGATAAAGAGGTGGATTATACCATTAACGTAAACGATAAAGGCTTGGCAAACAGCGTAACGATTACGGCGGGGGAAGAAGTAACGTATTCCTTGACGTCGGATGGCGTTGCAGTAGATTATGAACTTGGCAACATTTTGAATGCGGCAGGTAAGTATAACCTTGTCATTACCGACAATATCGGCAATACTTCTGAAATGTCCTTTGAAGTAGTGAAGTCGTTGCTTCCGAAATTCGAGCATAACTTTGATGATATGGAAGGTTTTGAAGAAGTGCTCGTAAACGGCGAGTTTAAGAGATTAAACTACGGCACGTTGGAACTTTTCGAAGATGGCGTTTATGAAGTCGGGGTGGTAGCGAACGGTCAAACTTATACGTTTAACTTAACGATTGACGGTACGAAACCTACTTTGAAACTCAACGGTGTGGAAAACGGGAAAACGACCGAAACGGGCGTAACCCTTTCCGATATTTCCGAAGAAGCGACGGTAGAAGTATTCTTGAACAACGAGCGCATGCTTCATACGGTAGGGGAAGAACTTACCCAAGAAGGTAGCTATCGTGTAGTGGTAACGGATACTTGCGGGAACTCTACGGAATACACTTTCAAAATCCAAGGCAGCCAAAAACCTGTGTATATCGCCTTTGCCATTATCGGCGTATTGGCGGTTGCAGGCATCGCAGTATTCGTGATTTTGAAGAAGCGTAAAAAAATCTAAAAAAGCCTGATTGCTCTTGCTGCGGGGAAAATTTTCTGTACAACTGACTTTGAATAAAAAACAAGTGTAAATGAAAATAATTTGATATAAAATATAAAAAAGTTTTCAAAAACGCTTGACAAATAAAAAGACGTATGGTAAAATTAGAACCGTAACAAGGGTAGGCGCCCAGGCTTTCAGTACATCGACAGGTGTTTGACTTATCCGAAAGATAGGGAACTGTTACGGCTCCAGCTTAGCTGTCCATAATGGCGCAAACTCAATAATAATTGAAGCCGAAAGGTTTTCAATAGTACAGAGTCGCTCGGGAACGACTAAAAGCCCGAACTACAGTATTATTGGACCTTTCGGCATTTTTATTTTCTAAACAAGGAGGAGATTATGACTAAGAAAAATAAGAATAAATTAAAAAGAGAGAAGATGAAGGGAGTTGCAAACGCTACCAAGTACTGTCCGTATTGCGGTGGCAAGATCGTCTTAAGAAGTGCTGACGGTATTTATAAAGATAATTCAAAGGGGGTTATGCTGTACGTTTGTTCGAATTATCCCGCTTGTGACGCGTACGTTCGTGTGCATGAGGGAACTACGAAACCTGTAGGAACGTTGGCGAATGGAAATTTAAGAAAACTTCGAAATACCGCTCATCATTATTTTAATAAATTGTACGAATCTGGCGTGATGACCAAAGACGAGGCGTATTCTTGGTTAGCGTATATGATATCTGCGCCAAAATCCCAAGCACATATTGGATATTTAGGCGAGTACTATTGCAACGTAGTTATTGAAGAGAGCAAAAAACTCTTGGCTTCTCGTAAAGCTTTAAAAGAAAGGAAAGCAGTATGAAAAGGTTAAAATGGCTGATATTGCCCGTTATAGTGTTTGGTTTAACATTTTGTTTGTTTCGATTTGTGTTAATTATTGGTTACGTTCCATCGGCATCAATGGAACCGACGTTAAAAGAAAAAAGTTATATCCTCGGAGTTCGAATCCATGGTGATTTGAAAGTCGGGGATATTATTATTTTTGAGCACGAAGGGAGTACCATGGTCAAGCGCATTGCTGCTGTTGGCGGTGAAACAATTGAAGCGGACGGAAAAATCTATACTGTACCTAAAGGCAGATTATTTGTTTTAGGCGATAATAAACAGAATTCTTTTGATTCTCGGTACTGGGAAGAACCTTTCGTGGATGAGGCGAACGTGATAGCAAAAGTAATTGGGAAATAGATTCCTAAATTTTTATTTTGTGTTTAATTTTTTTTTAAATTTCATATAATAAGTATTGACAAGGTAGGCAAATTGTGTTATAATATGACTACCAAAAGAAAGGAGATAAGCAAATGAGTGGAGTAATTTCGATTAGACCTTCCAAAGATATTAGAACGAATTATGCACAGATTTCCGAGTTGACGAGAAAAAATCCCGTTGCCATAACGGTAAACGGGAAAGAAGATACTGTTTTAATGAGTCACGAGGATTTTGTTGAACAAAAATTGTATGTTTCCGATTTAGAAGCAAGATTAGCTGTATATGCACATCTTGCTCAATCTGCTGACGATATTAAACTTGGCAGAGTTCAAGATGCCGCCAAAGCTTTTGATGATATTAAACAAGAATTGGCGGGCTTGAAGTTATGAGTTATACAGTAAAAATTACGGATACGGCAAAGAACGACCTTCGTGAAATTGCGTTTTATATAGCTGAATCTTCTAAAAACGTTGATATTGCCTTGAATTTCGTTGGGGAATTGCAAGAACGTTGTAATCAGCTTGTCGAATTTCCTAATTCAGGAGCGTTTCCCAAAGATCATGTCTTGAAAAGCTCTGGATATAGATTTATAACGCACAAAGATTATTTAATCTGTTATACAATCGAAGAAGAAACGAAAAACGTTTATGTCAATGCGTTTTTTAACGCAAAGAAAGATTATTTTAGAGTACTTAATAAATTGATTTGAGAATAAATAAGAGAGAGGGCGACCTCTCTCTTTGTTTATTTATTAGTCTAATTCATAAGCGAGCCAAGTGGCGCCGTAAGAACTGAAAAAGAATCGAATGCCGCGTTCGTCTTCTACGAAGTTGGATTGAACTTTGTAAGTACCTCTAAGCGTTTCTCTTTGCGTAATATCGGAGGATATCAGTTCAAGCCAAACTTCATTGTAATTCTTGATTTCTTCACGTTTCAAAGGAGCTTTCATCGGTAAATCGGGTTCGGAAAAGGCGGAGGGTACAACAAACAGGTCCCCGACTTTATCCAATTCAATTTCTTCCCCGGAGCTAAGGATAGCAACGTTCTTTTGTGAGTTAATAAGCACCCAGCGATAGACGTTCGACCAGACGGGTTTGCCGTGAAATATGATATAGGATTCTTTAGGAATAGGCTGGGATGCATCATAATCGAAATAGGAAGAATTACCTATAAGGTAGTCAATGGATACTCCGTAAAGTTTCGATAATTTTATTAAATTTTCCGGGCTTGGAAATAAGCGCCCCGATTCCCAAGAACTTATGGTAGATTGGGCAACGTCCAAGATAGCGGCAACTTCGGTTATTTTTAAGTTTCTAAGAAGACGTGCTTCTTTAAAATTTCTTGACATGAATGACCTCGATAAGTAGGTGATTTATTATATTATAACGGATTTTCAAAAAAATATCAAGTAGTTTGAAAATCAGTTCTTAAATTCATTACGTTTTCAATTTATGTTATCTTAATTTGCTCTCAGAGCAATTTTTGTTATCGTTTGGTATGCGTTGAGCATCAGTAATTGGTTAGAGCCTATGTGGGCAACAAAGCGGATCGAGTTTTCTCGGTTCGCTTTTTTATATAGATTCGGAATCGTAAGGTTCCACCCAACTCTTTATTCCGGTGGACCTTTGGTCGCCGTTTTTATATAAAAATTTAAACAAGGAGATGAAAAAATGTTATTAACAGTAAAGGCAGACACAAGCGTAAAAGATTTGGTTATCGATTACATTGAAGTTATTTGCGAATCAGGGAGAAGCATTTCGCTGAACTGGGAGCAAAGCAACGTGAGAAAAACGGAAACTGGTTTTTACGCGGACTATTTAGGGGTTTGTTTTAACGACAAACTCGCTAATGGGAAACTACATGAATTGTACGGAATGCAGGTAGACGTAATCGGATTGTATTCTGAACAAAAAGGAAAGCTTGATATCGACGTCAAAGAGATGTATTTTTATGAAGATGAAAAAGAATTATCCTTTGAAAATCCTTATCAAACGGAAGACAACGAAGCGTATATGGAGTACAAATCTAATTTAGAGAAATTCATAAAAACGCAGGTACAAGACGGCTATGAAGAAGATTTTGAAGCTTTTTCAGAAGACGGGGACGAGAGCGGAATCTATGATATCGTTTACGATATGAAACCGCTAATTGAAGAGAACGAGTTTAACCCGTTCAGCGACGAAGAGAGGAAAACGCAAGATTACGGCAAAGCATTCGACGAATGGTTTGATTGCTTCGTTGAATCGACGTTGTTTCCGCTTGTAAAGAAGATTGCGTATGAGCGCATGGAGGGGAAAGGATGAACGGCTTGGTAGTAATGCAATACAATCCCTGTCCTTATCCGGTTCCAACCGTCAAAGATATTATCAAAAGAATAGAATCGGCGATATATCGAATCGGTAAATATCAGTTAATCACCGACGTATTGGAGTGCGGCGCTATTGCCATTGCAAATACCGTCGATTTAACGGAACGAGAAGCCCGAGAAGAACAGTATAAAAAGGTGATGGAGAAATATTCGCCTGATGAACAAAAAATTGTTAGCGAGGTATTCACGATGATTTATAATCTGTTATCTTCGGTCGTGTATGACGATGGAATCTTCGATGATTATCTTGGCGAACTCTTTATGCGTTGCGAACAAGGTAACTCTGGAACAGGTCAATTTTTTACGCCTTATCACGTTTCAAAGCTTATGGCAAAAGCCATTTTAGGCAGAGAAGTCGTGGAAAAGGCGGAAAAAGATGAAGTTATTACCGTCAACGATCCATGTTGCGGCGGTGGCGGAATGTTGATGGCGGCATTAGACGTGCTCAAAAACGACTATCATATCAATTATACACGCAATTGTTTTATTGATTGCGGGGATATAGATAGAAGGTGCGTGTATATGACGTACTTACAGCTTTCGCTTGCAGGTGTTCCTGCGATTGTAAAACATCAGGACGCTATTTCGAGAGAACTTTGGAGTGTATGGCGTACACCGGCTTATATCTTTCAGTATCCGCGCTTTTGTCGTTACGAAAATTTGAATTAGGAGGATTACGTATGTGTAAAGACAAGAAATTCGAAGACGGTGACGGCGAAGTAGGCGTTTGTCCAGTATGCGGCAACGAGGATTTAACTTACGAGGATATGCGCGTTGATAACGTAGGTAATATCTATCCTTGGAAGTGTAATCAATGCGGTGCTGAAGGCGAGGAAACTTACGAAGTGACTTTTACAGGTCATTATAATAAAAATTAACAGGAGGAATTGCATCTATGTATGCGAATAAAGAACAGGGCTGTCAAACAGTAGATCCGTCGATTTATGAAGAGAAAATAAACGGTAATCTTAATAGCGCAGCTCCTAAAACAAAAAAAGAAAACTGCTATTACGTTTTGAAATGTGATATGGGGTATTTAGTTTCGGCGGGGCTGAGTGGAATTGTAAGATTTTGCGACCGTCCTACGGATAAAATTATACACCGGTTCAGAACGGAGCAGTCGGCGAGTAATTACCTTGATCGATACGAACGAGTATTAGGTAAAGTAGGTTTCGGTATTCGATGTGTCGAGAACGGGAGGTTATTATGAGCGAAAAAAACAAAGAACGCTTTGAACGCGTAGCTACTGCAAGAGTAAACAAGATAACCGCGATGATTCGTTTGCTTGGGAATTGTTCCAACCAGAGTAATTACGAGTACAACGAGTCGCAAGTGGAAAAAATTTTGTTTTATCTTCAAAAAGAGGTAGATAAATTAAAAGAACGTTTTATCTCTGCTATGCATGAAAAGAAACCATTTTCATTAACCCCTTGTCTTGAACCAGAGGAGTATCCTACTATTTATCAACCGTTTCCCGACGGCAGAGCCATTCGTGCGCTTGCCATTGACGATAGCAGTTTTCCTGCTATTGAAATTGAGCTGGTGAATAAAGATGGCAACGTTGAGAAGGTTTGTTTGGTTGAGTATAACTCGGAACGTGGTGAAGGCCAGGAAGTATGTATCGGGACCTATTCCGAAGGAGAAGACGAACCGACGCATTATTATTCATATTACGACAAAGGAGAAAAAAACAATGAGTAAAGAATTTGTGGATTGGATAATCCATTATGTAGCAAACGGTGCGAATTGTAAAGAGTGCGAAAAAGTAGAAGATTCTTTTTTCTACTATTCGTGTGATGCGCACACGCACGGTTTAAGTAATTACAATCACCAAGAGTTTCAATTGGTGCTTGATATGGGAATGGAAGAGGCAATGCGTATATTAAATACGCTGGGACTTCGAGTAAAAGCTGGGGAACGCTTTAAGGCGGGAGATTACGTAAAAGGCATCTACGACGATTGCGACGTCAGATTAGATGAGTTTAAGCACGGAGACGAGATGCGTTTACGCGTGATAATTCCCGATAAAAACATGTATTTCCCGGAAGATGAAAGATGCAGCGACGCGTATCTCTTGCAACTTCTTGAAACGGAAGATTTGCTTATCCCTACGGATAAAGAAATTCCTACGATTAAACTTTATCAAATGCGTAATGACAATGACAATAGAAACTACGTGTTTGAAAGTTTGGAGAGTTTACAAAAACAAACGGGCGGAAGGGTTCCTGCTGAATTATACGACTTAGTATATGAAGGTCAACTTGATGCAAAAAATCCCGAAGAAGTATTTACTATATTTAATACTGTATATACGGAAGGGTATAAAGGTCGCTCCATGAGCGTGTCCGACGTAGTGGAGTTTAAGTATTCCGATACGCAAGACTTTTTCTTCTATTGCGATTCGTTTGGCTTTAAGCTTATCCACTTCAATAGCAAGAGTGAAGCAGAAGGAGGTGGATGCTATGCGTGAAACGGCTGAGGAAAGGTCTGAACGTTTGTTGAAGAGTATTCAAGAACAGAAAATCGGTTTAGATGAACCATTTAAGTTTAACTGTACCATGTGCGGAAAATGTTGCATCAGTAGAGAAGACATTATGCTCAATCCGCAGGACTTATTTCGCGCTGCTAAAGCATTGGGCATGACGCCTTTTGAGTTTCAACAGCAGTATTGCGAGTGTTATATCGGCGGGACGAGCAGAATGCCGATTATACGCTTAAAGCCTGTTGGCCCAACGCTTCGATGCCCGCTTCTGAAGGGGAATCGATGTGCGATTCATAAATCCAAACCGTTTGTGTGCGCTGCTTTCCCGATTGGTAGGTTTATGAGCGCAGAAAAGCAAGAAGACGGAAATATTGGAGAAGTTTCCGAGAAAATAGGGTATATTTTTACGGATCCGCATTGCGGAGACAAGAGAAAAACGCACACTGTTCGGGAGTGGTTGGCTTCCTTCGGTTTATCCGTAGAAGATGAGTTCTATCCGTCGTGGACCAAAACGTTGTTAGAGTTGTCTTCTTTTGCTCGAGAGAGAGAAAAGAAAACACCTGAATCTTTAATGGAACTGTTATGGAAAAGTTTTCACGTTGCATTGTATTTGGATTATGATATCGAAAAAGATTTTTATCCGCAATACTTGGCAAACGTAGAAAAACTTAATCATTTACTTGAACCGTTAAAGAAGTCTATGGAGGAACAAGAATGAAGAAGTGGAAAATTCCTGTAACGTGGGAAGTATGCGGGTATGTGTATGTAGATGCAGATACTCTCGTAGAGGCAATGGAAACGGCGAGGGATGATGAAGGCGTTATCCCTTTGCCTACTGAAAGTGATTACGTTGACGGGAGCTGGCGCTTATCCGAAACGGATGAGAATTTCGTTCGCGAGATGTATAACGATAATCAGCAAGACGACAAAGGAGAAAATTAAAATGTCAGAAGAAAGGAATAATAATCAACAGATTATAAGAAAGGATGCAAAGGGTTGCTTTGTGGAAGTTTTGAACGATTCGTTTGAAATCGGTAGGGTGCACATGTTTTTTGCCACTTACGACGTCAACAAACCGGAAGGAAAACGCCAAACGAACAGCGTGGCGATTTACCTTCCTATCAGTGAAGTGATAGAGCTTTGCCGTCAGGCGTCTTGCGGCGAATTACGCTACTTGATGAACGAAGCAAAGAAAAACAAATCGTACGAGCCGTTGTATCAAAGTTTAGGCGGTACGTCGGCAAAGAAACTCAAAAAGCAGAACAAGGCAAGAGCTGATGGGAAGAGTTTGTCCCGTACGCTAAAAATACTCGTTGGGGATAGATGCGATATTCGCTTAATAGCGGATAGCGGTCCCGGCGTAGAAAACGAGAAAGGACTTATTGTACCGAAGTTTGGGGACAGCCCTGAAAATCACGTTGCGGTAAGTATGACCTTTTCTTCGCTTTGCGAGATGTTACTGATTAGCAAGACACACTACGAAGCGTGGCTTGCAGCTTGGTATGCTCAGAATAAGACGGAGGAAAAAGGCCAAAAAAAAGGAACTCAAGATGTTGAAAACGGGGATGAAGAACCTGTAAGATACATTTAAGGAGTAGAGGGTGTAATTCTATATGGATTGCACCCTTTTTTTTTATAAAAAATTTTGAGCTTTACCTAAACTTTACGCTCTCGATAGATAAAGTTGTTATTGTTTTATTTTTTAAATTGTAAGAAAAATTATATAAAAACGTTTGCAAAATTATAAAATGGGTATATAATATATGAAAAAAGGAGAGGGTATGTCAAAATCAGTTTATAGTTTGGTATTAAATGACGATGTAGTAGAACTTGTAGATAAATTGGCGAGAGTTAACGAATGTAGCAGGTCCCACATGATAGAAAAAATATTAGCAGAGGCAGTTTCTTATGAAACGCC
>JBGVPD010000054.1:0-5292 GCA_045126815.1 Eubacteriales bacterium | reverse complement strand
GTTTATGTAAGGTGCAGTGAAACAAAGCGTTTGTGGGGGTAGGGATCAAAGGGAGGGGGGAATCGCAACCCCTCTCCCTTTTGGCGACTTCTTTGGTTACTTTCTTGTCGCAGCAAGAAAGTAACATAAAAAGTAAGTAAGGTAAGTTATTTTTATTCCGATAATATTGGAAAATAACGTATATAAAACGGGGCGTCGAGGTAGGGGTTCCCCGAACCGCACGTAGTAAGGTTTGGGGGTTCTCGTGTGCGCCGTCCCCTACCAAGTTAGGAGGGTAAGTATTTTTTATTCCAATATAATTGGCAAAAAACGTATGTAATACGGGGCGTCGGGGACGTCGCCCCCTACGAGTTAAGGGGGGTAAGTTCTTTTTATTTCAATAATGTCGGCGAAAATCGTATAAAATACGGGAGGAGCAAGCCCCTCCCCTACCAATTGGGAGGGGAAGTAACTTTTATTCCAATATTATTGGTGAAAAGCGCACGTTAAAGCGGGGCGTCGAGGTAGGGGTTCCCCGAACCGCACGAAGTAAGGTTTGGGGGTTCTCGTGTGCGTCGCCCCCTACGAGTTAGGAGGGGAAGTGATTTTTAAGACAATTTTATTGGCGAAAACCATATAGAATACGGGAGAACACAGTTCTTCCCTACAAGTTATGAAGGAAAATTTGTCAATACATACACAAAAATGCGGACAACGTTTATTTTTTAAAAACATTGTCCGCATACTTTTTTATATTTATTTGTCTAAGCCTTTTGCGATGCCTTTTACGATATCGCTCTCAAAACTCATAAACGTTGCAAGAATATAGTTGGAAACGTACATTCCTTTTGTCGTAAAATAATAGTGTCCGTTTTTATATTCCATAAAGCCGTTATCTATATAGAGTTTAAGTTCATCTTTAAACATTTCTCCGAAGTCTTTGTCAAACTTCTCTTTGAACTCGTTTACGTTTATACCTTCCGAAAGTCTGAGTTTAAGCATAATATATTCGTCAACTCGTTCTTCTGGCGATACCGTATAGTTTTCTTCTAAAATATCGATACCTGCATCAACGTACTCCATAGCATCCATAAACATATCAACCGAGCGTTTGTATGAAAATCTCTGATTGTTGAAATATGAATGAGCCGATGGTCCAACTCCGAGATATTCCTGACAGTTCCAGTATTTGAGATTGTGTCTGCTCTTGTAACCGTCTGATGCAAAGTTGCTTATCTCATACTGCCAGTAACCTCTAAATGCAAGATAATCAACAGCATATTTATACATTTCGTATTCTGTATCTTCATCGGGAAGATTAAGCTTTTCACGCTTGTTGAAGAAGGGTGTTCCCTCTTCGATCTTCAAACCGTAAAGAGATATGTGCTTGGGATTAAGGTCACATACCTGCTCTAACGTATATCCCAAAGAATACTGCGTTTGTCCGGGTATTCCGTACATTATATCAACGTTAATGTTGTCAAATCCCGCTTTTTTCGCCATATTGTAACTTTCAACAAATTCATAGAAGGTGTGTATTCTTGAAAGTTGTCCCAATTCCTCGTCACTTGCGCTCTGTAAACCAAAGCTCAAACGGTTTACACCTGCTTTGCGGTACTTTTTCAACATTTTATAATCAACAGTCGCAGGGTTAGCTTCCATTGTAAACTCGACGTTGGGAGATACGTTAAAATTACGGTAGATACCGTCTATAATTTCAAGCATTCTCTTAACCGGCAAAACCGTAGGTGTTCCGCCGCCGATATATACTGTGTCTATTACGTAGTCAGCCGTTTTTTCGGCATAGTCCTCGAGTTGTAACAGTATTGTGTCCGTAAACCTTACGTGGTCCTCAAATTTCGTAACCGAATAAAAGTCGCAATAATCGCATTTATGCTCACAAAACGGTATGTGTATATACAATCCGAGCTTCTTTTCCATAGGTTTCTCCTCTATTTATTACAATTCTGTTTTAATATAGGTATTATTCGTCATCAAGCTTAAGAACAGCCATAAACGCCTCAGGCGTAACCTCAACCGTTCCAAGCGTACGCATCTTCTTTTTACCCTCTTTCTGCTTTTCAAGCAGTTTCTTTTTACGGGTAATGTCACCGCCGTAACACTTTGCAAGTACGTCTTTACGCAACGCTTTTACTGTCTCACGAGCAATAACTCTTCCGCCGATCGCCGCCTGTATCGGTACTTCAAACAACTGTCTCGGAATATTGTCTTTAAGCTTTTCGCATATCTTTCTTCCCCTTGCGTAAGCTTTTTCCTCGTGAACGATAAACGAAAGCGCGTCAACGACGTCTCCGTTTAACAATATGTCAAGCTTAACGAGTTTGCTGGGTACGTATTCGGCAATTTCATAGTCAAGCGATGCATAGCCTTTGCTTCTGCTCTTCAATGCATCAAAGAAATCGTATATTATTTCGTTCAAGGGCAGTCTGTAATGCAACTCTGCTCTCGTCGTGTCAATGTACGTCATATCTATAAATATTCCGCGTCTGTCCTGACAAAGCTCCATAATTCCGCCGATGTATTCGGAGGGAGTTATGATACTCGCCTTAACCATAGGCTCGTACGCTGTCTCTATTTCATCAACTAAAGGATAGTTTGCAGGGTTGTCAATAAATACGGTCTCGCCGTCTTTTTTATCTATTTTGTATATAACGCTGGGCGCTGTGGTTATAAGATCAAGGTTAAATTCGCGCTCAATTCGTTCCTCTATTATCTCCATGTGGAGAAGTCCCAAGAATCCGCAACGGAAACCAAAGCCTAATGCCGCTGACGTTTCGGGTTCAAAGGTTAATGCGGCATCGTTAAGACGCAATTTTTCCAAGGCGTCTCTTAAGTCACCGTATTTTGCACCGTCAGCAGGATAGATACCTGCATAAACCATAGGTACAGCTTTTTTAAATCCCGGAAGAGGCGTGTCAATACCGTTTTCCGCATTGGTAACGGTATCACCTACACGGGTATCGGCTACGTTTTTTATACTCGCCGTAATGTAACCAACGTCACCTGCGGCAAGATATTCGCTTTTTGTAAGACCAAACGCCGACATCGTACCAACGTCAACAACGGTAAACTTTGCACCCGTTCCCATCATATATATTTCGTCGCCCGATTTGATCTGTCCGTCAAACACGCGTATATATACGACAACACCTAAATATGAGTCGTAGTATGAGTCGAAGATCAAAGCTTTCAAGGGTTTGTCAACGTCACCTTTAGGGCAAGGAATGTCGCTAACTATTTTATCAAGAACTTGATCGATGTTTAATCCGCTTTTAGCCGATATGGCAGGACAGCCTTCGGCGGGAATGCCTATTACGTCCTCGATCTCTTTTCTCACCCTGTCGGGATCTGCGGCAGGTAAGTCTATTTTATTTATAACAGGTACGATCTCAAGGTCAGCATCAACTGCAAGATATGCATTAGCCAACGTTTGAGCCTGTATTCCCTGCGTTGAGTCAACAACGAGCAAAGCTCCGTCACAAGCGTTGAGCGAACGGGATACTTCGTAGTTAAAGTCAACGTGTCCGGGAGTATCTATAAGGTTAAGCACGTATTCCTGCCCGTCGGGCGCTTTATAATCAAGCTTAACAGCACGAGCTTTTATGGTTATGCCTCTTTCTCTTTCGAGATCCATATTATCAAGAAGCTGTTCTTCCATTTCTCGCTTTGTAACGTTCTGGGTGTGCTCCAGAATTCTATCAGCAAGTGTTGATTTACCGTGGTCTATGTGCGCCACGATTGAAAAATTTCTGATATTTTTTTGTCTGTCGTTAATTATTGACATACACTTTCTCCATTATATTAAAACTCATTTAATTATATAGTATTTCCCCCGTTAAATCAAGTACATTTTTTTAATTCTTTAACTTCCCACACAAATATCTCCCAACAGAAAAAGTTATAATTTTATATTTCTTGTCTACGCTACAAAAAACTCTCTGTTGATCAACAGAGAGTTTAAAAATTATTTGCGGGTAGGCTTTACATTTGATGCAGGACTTATATCTCCTTCTATTGGACCGTTAATATTTTCAAAGTTTTTAATGTTTTGTCTTATTAAAACAAGAACTTGACTATTTACACTTCTGCCCTCATAGTCAGCAATATAGGCAATTTTATTTAACATATCTTCTTCAATTCTTATTGAAACACTTTTAATAGCCATATTTTTACCTCTAAAATAAATATACTATGTATTTATTTTAGATATATTATGTGTTATAATGTTGCAAATAGATATACTGTATATCTATAATTTATAAGGGAGTAATAAATATGGTACATAAGGAAATGTTAAGTACGTGCTGTTTTTTGGGGCATAGGACAATAGACGAGACTGGAACAATGAAAGAACGGTTATATGAAATTATCGAGAAATTGATTACAGAAGAAAATATTGATACATTTTTGTTTGGAAGTAAGAGTAGGTTTGACGATGTTTGCCTTGAAGTTGTAACAAGAATAAAAGAAGAATATCCATATATAAGACGTGTTTACGTACGATCAAGTTTTCCTTATATAAGCGAAAGTTACAGAGAATATCTGTTGAAAATTTATGATGATACGTATTATCCCGAAAAAATAATAGGTTCGGGAAGAGCTTCATACGTGGAACGTAATTTTGAAATGATAAATAAAAGTCGGTTTTGTGTGTTTTATTATGACGAAAATTATTCTCCCGACAATCGAAAAAGCGGTACGAAAACAGCATTTGATTATGCAACGAAACATAAAAAGGAAATCATAAACATTTTCAAATGATTATATACCCCCAATGAGTTTAGTTTTAAATGACAAAGCCCTCTCCGTCAGCCTACGGCTGCCACCTTTCTCGCTGCGGCTCGGTCACGCTCGGGATCTGACAGTCCACCGGACTGTCATTCAACACCCTCACGCCGCTTTGCTACCCGAAGTGAGAGGCTTATACCTATCCCATCAAGTTTATTTTAAATGATATAGTATATTATCCCATTTTTAAAAATCAAACAATCCCCCGACAGCGCATTTCCCGTCTTATGTGAGCATAACCCGACCTAAACAGATAAAAAATCTTATGTTTATGTACGATGCAGTTAAACAAGGCGTTTGTGGGGGTAGGGTGACGGGGTTCCCCGAGCCGCACGAAGTAAGGCTTGGGGGTTCTCGAGGGGAGGGGGGAATCGCAACCCCTCTCCCTTTTGGCGACTTCTTTGGTTACTTTCTTGTCGCAGCAAGAAAGTAACATAAAAGCAAGTAAGGTAAGTTATTTTTATTCCAATATTATTGGTAAAGAACGCATATAAAACGGACAGT
>JBGVPD010000053.1:0-3056 GCA_045126815.1 Eubacteriales bacterium | reverse complement strand
ATTATACATATTATACAACGAGACGATATATGCGTTTCAAAAAAGTTTTTTAAAGAACAAGATAATTTAAGGAGAAAAATATATGAACCATAACAAAGGCTGTTACCGCCAGCCGATAGCTATGCCGTACCGCAGTCCTATCGGTGTTGCTGATTATAACAGATCTAACGTAAGCCGTCCGTTCGTTGAAAAAAACGAGCAATACGATACGTGCGACACAAACGAGATGAATTATAAGCTCGGTATGGTATATTCACCCTATCAGGAGTGGCAAAACCTTTACTGCGGCGAAAAGGCGTTTGAAAGAGGAACTATCTTTGCCGAACTTGATAAACCTTTTAAAGGTTATAAATGCACCAAGGGGGTATGTTCTTTATGAGAGAAAGAGAAAAAATGTTAAAAAAGGTTCAAATAGCGGACTTTGAACTAATAGAAGCAAATCTTTATCTTGATGCGTACCCTTACTGCAAAAAAGCGCTTGAGTATTTTTATACTGCGAGAGAAAGAGCTGACTATTTAAGAAAAGAATATGAAGAAAAGTACGGTCCTTTGACCGCAAATGCAAATATGGGCAGTGAATGGAACTGGATAGATTCACCTTGGCCCTGGAAATGTGAGGGTTAAGATATATGTGGATATATGAGAAAAAACTGGAATATCCGGTAAAAATAAAAAATCCTAACGCAAAGTTAGCAAAAGCTATAATAACGCAGCTCGGAGGACCTGACGGTGAGCTCGGTGCATCTTTACGTTACCTCAACCAGCGTTACAGTATGCCCTACAACGAAGTTATAGGTATACTTACCGATATAGGTATTGAAGAATAAAATTGTTTATGTTATAATAGTAAAAAAGGAGGGTTTAATATGAGAACCTACGGATATTATTATAACTATGAGAGAAAGGTGAAAAACCGATTGCGATACTTTTGTCGCAATAATTTGTCAATAGAACAAGCACAAGATTGGCTCTCGTTCTTTAACGATAACAACGAGTTATTTTCCCGTTTATGCCAAGCATACAATGAATATAAAGTAAGTCGTGGCAGGGAGTATTTATGTGTGATAACCAATTTAGATGCTTTGTTTAAAAACCCCGAAGCAGAAGAAAGGTTCCTTAAGGAAATCAAAGATTACATAATGGACGTCATTGGTATTAAGAGAGAGGATGTTAAAAATGGCACAGATACAGATAATAGAGCCGAATAAAACAACCCTCAAAACCGACGATAATAAACCGCATAGGGTCTGTGCATACTGCCGTGTTTCAACAGATGATACCGACCAAAAGAACTCTCTTGAAACACAAAAGCAATTTTTTGCAAGGTATTTTAATCTTCATTCAAATTGGACTAATGTTGGCATATTTGCAGATGAAGGCCTTTCGGGTACCTCTCTTGAAAAAAGAGACGATTTCAACCGAATGTTATTTGAAGCCAGACACGGAAACATTGACATTATTCTTACAAAGGAAGTTTCCCGTTTTTCCCGTAATGTTCAGCATCTCTTGAATATCGTTGAAGAATTACGGAACAAGGGTGTTTATATTTGGTTTTTGTCTGACGACATAAACACCGAGAAAAATGACTATCGAGAGAAATTGACACAGATAGCAACCAATGCCGAACAAGAGAGTTTAAGAACTTCTCGCCGTGTTCGTTGGGGGCAGCAACAACAAATGCAACTCGGTGTTATTTTCGGTCGTAAAGAAATGTACGGGTATAATATCGTCAAGGATGACAACGGCATACAACATTTTGAAATCATACCCGAAGAAGCTGAAGTCATTAAAAAGATTTTTGAGTGGTTCGCAAGTGGCGAGGGTACTCACCGAATTGGTAGACGATTAGAGCAACAAGGTATCACTACCAAGCGATATAAAAACGGGTGGAGCAATACTGTTATTCTTCGCATATTACGGAACGAAAAATATGTTGGCGACTTGGCACAGGGCAAAACCTACACCCCCGACCCACTCACCCATAAAAAGAAATACAACACGGGGCAATCATACCGATTTTATATAACCGACCACCACCCCGAAAGTGCTATCATTGACCGTGAATTATGGAACAAGGTGCAAACGATTTTAGAGGAAAAAGCACCGAGCGAAGAAATCAAAGCAAAGCACTCAAACCGATATTGGACAAGCGGCAAGGTGTATTGTGGTTTATGTGGTGGCAGATATGTCAGTTATGTGAAGAAACAAAAGAACACCCCTTATCGTGCTTGGGTGTGCTTTGAAAATCACCAAAGGGGCAATTACAAGCAAATAACACTTGATACGGGCGAAACTGCCCTTGTAGGTTGTAATGCTCTGCGAGTGAATGACAGAGTATTGAAAACAGCAGTTCACGATATTATTACCGCATATATCATCCCTTATAGAGAAACTTTGCTCAACGAAATGAAAAAGGAAATCGCCGAACTATCAAAGCCAAAAGACAACACCAAACAGATTCAAAAACTGCAAACGGCACTTGAAAAGAAGCAAGGCGAAATCTCAAAGCTCACTTTGGGTTGGTCGGGTGGCTCTGTACCCGATATTGCCTATTATTCAAGCATAGGAACACTTAATAAGCAATATGAAGATTTACAAGCAGAACTCCGCAAAATGCAAGAACAAGGCAATTCTGCGAGTGCAGAGATACAAATATATACCGAGTATATTGAACAGCTTGAGTCTGTGCTCTCTCTTTCTGAAAATGACTTGAACGAGGCATTTTACGAAAGAGTTACAAAGCAGATTTTTGTCTATCCCCTTAATTTGTTGGAGTTCCGTTTGTCATTTATTCCAATGCCTATTTATATGCAATATAAGACGTCGGGCAGAGGTAACGATTACACGGCAGAGTTTACTATCCTAACAAAAGAACAGTTTGCAGAACTGCTTGAAAAAGCACCTAAAAACGAAGTCGCACAGTCTATTTGATATCCATTGATTTTTTATCAAAATATGTTATAATATAATCAGTTCGATAAATAAGAATTTGACGGGGAGATTTTATTATGAAAAAATTAACTTCAATAATTTTAGCACTTTTATTTTTATTGATG
>JBGVPD010000052.1:0-26410 GCA_045126815.1 Eubacteriales bacterium | reverse complement strand
GTCGCAGCAAGAAAGTAACATAAAAAGAAAGTAAGGTAAGTTATTTTTATTCCAATAATGTCAGAAAAGTTTATAAAACGGGGCGTCGAGGACGTCGCCCCCTACCAAGTTAGGAGGGTAAGTATTTTTTATTCCAATATTATTGGCGAAAAACGTATGAAATAGCGGGGCGTTGAGGTAGGGGTTCCCCGAACCGCACGAAGTAAGGTTTGGGGGTTCTCGTGTGCGTCGCCCCCTACGAGTTAGGAGGGGAAGTAATTTTTAAGTCAATATTATTGGCAAAAAACGTTTATAAAACGGGAGAACACAGTTCTCCCCTACGAGTTTAAATGCAAAATAATTTAAATCCAATATTTTGGCAAAAAAAAAACGCTAACGCGTTTTTAAGAAGCACAATTATGTCAGGAGCTTCGCTCCCGAACCCTTGACAAAAGGCGCGCTTTTGAAAAAGCGCCCTCTTGACTCCAACCAAAACTTCCAAAAAACATAGTTTTGCTAATGCTGTTGGGATCCCCTACAAGTTAGAAGGAAATTTTTTTTAACCCCATGTTATTGCTGATAAACAAAAAAAGTTGGTAGGCTTTTGCCCACCAACTTTATTTTTATTAACCTACGATACCTGAACGTTCGATACCTGCAATAAGGTATCTCTGACAGAAGAGGTACATAATGATCAACGGAGCAATTATAAGCAACGATGCTGTGTTGCGTATTGCCGCTTCGTACATCTTTTGTCCCGCAAAGCCTATCGTTCCCAGCGAAGTAGGAATGGTCTCTGCAAATCGATACATGGTTATCGTTTTTGTCTTCGTGAAGAACAAGTTGTTGTAGAACATATCTGTCCACTGCCATGAGAATGCAAACAAGAATACTGTTATCATCATAGGAACTGAGAGAGGTATAATTACCTGAACGAACGTTCTGAATACTCCCGAACCATCAAGATATGCTGATTCTTCAAGTTCATCCGGTACACCGCGGAAATACTGACGGAGCATATAGATATAAAGTCCGTTCTTAAATCCAAGTCCACCTAATGAAAGCAACGCCAACGGCCAGTATGTGTCAAGAAGTCTTATCGAACTTCCCGTTAATAACTTGAATATTCCCAATATATCAAAGTCACCAAACTTCAAGTACATTGATACCTTCATCGTGCTGTGAGGTACAACCATCGAGAATATAACAAGGAAGAACAAGAGGTTGTTAAACTTAAATTTAAACTTAGCAAAACCGTATGCAATTATACAACACATAAATGTCTGTATCAAAGCGCAGAGTATTGAAAGTGTAAACGTGTTTATCACTGCAGATAAATATTCATTTTCTACAATCAACGACTTGTATGTATTTAACGTAGGATATTTTGCGATATACTTAACCGTTGCATCAACAAAGTCTTCTTTGCTCATAAATGAACCGAATATCTTTGAGAGTACAGGTGAAAGTATAACGTAGGATATACCGATAAGCAATACCAATCGGAATATTACCCATGCAACTGTCTTTACAAACTTAAAGGATAGATATTTCAATTTAAATCTGGTCCAAAAATCTGTACGTTCAAATTCTACACGAATTTTGTTTTTGGTTTCTTTTGTAACCTTGGGTGTCGAAATTTGTGAATTCATATTGAATATCCTCCTTTCATTAGTCTCTTCTCTGGTAGAATACGTATGACGATATTGCCGCTGCAACTATTCCGATTATCACAAGAACTATCAAGAAGTAGATCCACGACATCGCCGCACTTACCGACATCATCTTCGGTTTAGCATACACCTGGTCTATATACATCATTACCGAGTTCGAGCTTCGTGTAAACGAGTCTATAACCGTGTATATCGAGTTAACAAGAATCATCGGGCTTATCATCGGGAATGTTATCTTCCAGAATGTTTCCCACGCTGCCGCGCCGTCTATCTGACATGATTCATATATTGCAGGTGATATTGACTGAAGACCTGCAAGGAATATAAGCATCTGTACGCCTGAACGGCTGATTATATCGTATACGTTTGCGATTATTCCAACAACGTATTCCATCAACTCTCCGCCGACTTTCATGTTACCGAACAACCAGTTGAGGTTTGCCATTGTTGCCAACGACTGAGCCGCTGTCTGCGCACCCGTACCGTCGTTTATTGCGCTTGACGAGTCTGTCAAACGGTTCAACATAGCATTGTTATTGTCAAGATATTCTACAACACCCGTACCGATAATAACAGGAATAAAGAATATAGCACGGAACAATGCGCGTCCTAACATCTTCTGGTTAAGCAACACTGCCATAAACAGTGAGAATATTACTATCGCAGGTATATCAAATACAAGCTGCTTGATACCCGCTATAAGTACGGGTACAAATACGTCGTCTCCGAACAATGCTTCCTGGTAGTTTTCAAAACCTACAAACGTAGTCGTGTAACCACCACCGGGAATTATGTTGATCTCCGAAAAACTAAACTTTATTGAGTCTATTACTATCGGAAGATAAAGAACGAGGAATATCGCAAGGAAAGGCATTATAAACCACCAACCGGCTGCCGCCTTTCTCTTTTCAAGGGATGCGCGTCTTCTGCGTTTCGGTTTTGCCGCAGTTTTTGCTGTTACATTGTTATTCATTAACTAACACCCCTTTTCTTATGCATTTTCTGATTCAGCATCAGGAGTTTCCGTATTATCGGTATCTCCTGTTGCATCTTCAGTTGTTTCTTCTTTGTCGTCTTTGGTTGCTTCAACGATTATGAAGTTGTAAGCTTTAACAAGTTCGCCGTCAACTGTTATATCAAAATCGTTGTAGTTCAACACAAACGTCTTGCCGTTTGAATATGTTACCTTAACAACAGTTCCCTTTTCGGTATAATACTTAGACTTAACATCAAGAGTATCTTTTTCTTCAACTTCCTCTTTTTCATCGGGAGTTTCTGTTTCCTCTGTTGTGTCTTCTGTATTTTCCTCTGTGTTTTCTGTTGTTTCATCATCCGTAGGCTCTTCTGCTTCAGGAGTTTCAGGAACTACGGGTGTTTCAGGTGTTTCAGGATTTTCAGGTGTTTCAGTTGCCTGCTGCTTCAAAGCTTCGAGTTTTGCCTTAAGGATCTCAGCTCTTCTCGCCTTTTCCTGTTCGTGTACCTTGTTTACTTCTTTCTTTGCTTCATATTCTTCAACAGCATTCTTATCGTCTTCTATTTCTTCGTCAGTGGGAACTCTTTCGCCCTGAACAAATTCATGATCAACGATAGTTTCTGTCTGAACGTCTTTCAACGCTTCGTTAAGTATTTCATAATACTTAATTATATCTTCTTCCCAAGATTCATAACCTACTGAGAAGTAGTTTGCATACAATTCGTTATCCTTAAGTTCGGATACGTTTTCATACGATACCATGAAGTACGGATTTGCTCCGTTTTCAATCAACTTAAGAACTTCGTATGCCATATTACCGGTTGTGTTTATAGGTGCACCGGCAATTTCAACTGCGCCGTGAAGTACTATACCCATGAAAGGTATTGCCTGGCTGGCTGACAAATAACGGCTACTGTCAAGAGAAACGTTTAACAAGTGATCAACATACTTAAATACGTAAGCGTTACCTGCATCACTCATTACGCTTCCGAAGTCACCCTTAAGGTCTTCAAAGAAGTCCTTCGTTTCTTTCTTTGAGTCTTCGCGGTTATATGCTTCATCTTCGTCAAAGTCTGTATTTAACGCATATCCGAGCGTTGATACAGAAAGACTTGTTCCGCCTAAATCTGTATAATCTTCTTTAAATCCTTTATAGAAATCAGTAAACGCTGATACTGAAATTACAACGTTACCCGTTTCCATAAGTGTCTGATATACAGGGTCATATTCCTTTTTCTGTGTATAACGGTCGTCGATCGTTCTTGTTGCATTCTTTCTGTAGCTGAAACCGTCAAACATACCGGTATCTGAAAGGTATGCAAAGTCAAAGTCGGGATATACACCTATTTTGTTTGTTTCTGCGAATGACAAGAATTCTTTGAAGCCCTTGTCACCGCCAACCTTATCCTGAATATCTACCTTAGAAGGAACTGTTGCTGACATACCTCCGTTAGCAAAACCGCTAAGCTTAAAGTTTATGTTAGAAATTCCGCCCTTCTCATTAAGGTTGGTATACATTGTCTTAAGGTTTTCAAAAGACGTAAGAGGTGTTTCAACTGTTATCGGGAAACTGAGGAATTTTTCTGTTGTATCGATAGTTCCGAATGTTTCGAGATAAAGAGGAATATCTGCCTCAACATCCTTATCCGTAAGAAGTGTAAGCTGTCCATCTTCATACAAATAGTCACGGTATGCATTTGCCATTCCCATGTATGAAGCATTGTAATACTTATATTCTTCGCCCTGTTTTGCTGCAAGTGAAGCATCTTCAAGCATTACGTATCTTATCTTGTAGTTTCCAGTGTATTTTCTGTCAGATACTACAGTCCAAGTAGCCGAGCTTCCGCCGGATACTGAATCGTCAATGCTGTATGTATCTGCGGGACGGGGGTTAAATGATGTATACACTGTATTGTAATCATTTTCCGTACCACCGGTTTCGGCAGTAATCGTTGACAAGGCGTCGCCTTCCATGATTATTGCCATATAACCCTGATTTACATCATACGTAACCTTATCCAATTCACCGTTTTCATTCAAGAATGATTCGGTCTTGGATGTTGTTTCTACAACACCGAACACGGGAAGTCTCATTGACTGCTGGTGTGTTCCGGTTATCTTATGGAAGGTATAGTCCTGACCGTAAAGCTTACCGCTTATGGTTACCTTCTCTTTAAGAACGTCTTCAAATCTGATCAAAGCGCCGCTTCCGTCGGGAATAAACATATATCCTTCATTATTTACATTTCCTGCGCCAACATAGGGAAGGAACTGTATATCGTCGAGGGTATATACTGATTCGTCAAAACGTATTCCGTTTGCACCCAATCTTGCATCTACACCAAAATCGTTCAGTGAGTACTCGATCGCAAACTTAAATACCGCGGGAGCCTTATCCTTTGAAACGTAGCCAACGTATGAGTGGTCACTTTCAAGGTCTTCAAATGTGTATCCGTTACAGTAGGTCTTGATCAATGTTTCCATTCTGATCTTCTGCTGTTCTTTTGCGTTTGTTTCGTCAAATACGTAGATATCACATTCTTCAAGTATGGGGAACTGAAGTTTCAAGGCTGTCTGGTCTTTTTCAGTACGGCCTGTAAGTGTCTTAAGCTGATAGAATGACTTAAGTGTTTCTTTTTCTCTGAGGTCATCGGGAATATTTGCAAGAATTTCTTCTTCAAAACGTGTTCTTTCGATCATCATCGGAAGAAGCTTACGTGTTTCCTGGTTACCTACCGTGTATTCAACACGTACTGCATTTTTGAGCTGCTTAACCTTAACCTGCTGGAGCATTACGCAGTCTTCAAAACTTGTATACGTGTCTGATTTCGTACCGTCATTGTAGTTAATGATTACCTGTGAAAGAAGTTCGATCTTCTGTACTTCACTGGCAGTCGTTTTACCTACATCGTAAGGGTTAGAGAAGAGATACTGTCCTGTAAGCTTATTTTCAAGCGCCCATTCACCTGTTTCTCCATGAACGTAGAAAGCATACTTGTCATCTTCAAGTCTCTTGGTCATCGACTTGATCTTTTCATTCAAAGTATAATTCTTGTTCAAATAAGTCTGGATATAATGGTCTTTATCTTTTGCTACATTTGACTCTTCCTTATTGGAATCTGTTACAGCCGCGAACGCAGGGAGAACAGATAAATTTGCCAAAACGCCAATGATCATTATAAGTGACATCAACGCTGAAATGATTCTTATTTTTTTCATCTTTATTCTCTCCTTTCTTCGCTATACTCTGTACGTCAACTCAGTTACAATCGCTGTAATGAAGCTGATTACGTTTGTTAACATTGTTGTGAACAACAATGCAAGGAACATTATAAATACCATAGCTACTATCGTTCCGAGAACTGTAAGTACGTTCTTTCCGAGTGAGTAGTCGTGGGTTACCATAGTTCCTGTGAATATGAGTAATCCTACCCAGATAAATGCAAAGCTTTCAAGCAACGTTACGATAGCGCCTTCTGCTACTGTAAAGAAGTTTGTGCTTATTGTTGCGGGAATTATAAGCAAGGGCAAGGGTGCCAATGCATACGATGTAGCTACAAAAATATCTTTGAAGCTTCCTTCACCTTCAAACAGTGTAGTGAGACACCAGTTTGCAACTACCCAAAGAATGAGCGGTACACATACCGATATGATCTGTACCAAAATGCTTGAATAATTTTCTTTCGGGTTAAACAAATATGACGAACCCATTGACTGATATGTAAACGTCAATATTGCAAGACCTAAGTAGAAGAATGCGCCTCTTACCGAGCCTCTCTTCTCGTGCTTCAAATCCCAGAAACCGTCAAACGGATGGAATATCAAGTGGTTTGCATACAGTATCTCTTGCCAGAACGTACGTTTCTTACCCGAAACCGCTACCTCCTGGTTAACCTTATTCGCATATCCGAAGAACTTCGTTACTCCGATTACAACTGCTATTACAACGATCGGGATCAAGTAAATATATTTACTTACCCAGTCTTTACGTGACATCTTAAATGCTTCGGAATAGTTCTTCGTGTCATAAGCACTTCTGAAGTATTCCATAGCCTTATCCCAGTTACCTTCACGGTAATATGCCTTACCGATTCCAATGTATGCTGCGTCAAAGTTGTTGTTTCTCTGGAGAATGTTTTCCCAGTCTTCCTTTGCCGCATCATAGTTACGGTTGTTCTGGTTCTTAATAGCGTTTATAAGAATATCGCCATACTCTGTTCTTGAGAATACTGTAAACGTATTCTTTGTATTGTCAAGCACCAAAAGCTTTTCGCCTTGGTATGTCAATGCAGATGCAATTCTTAAGTTACCGAGCTGTTCACCTACGTCACCAAAGATAAACAAGAGTGAGCCATATTCGTCGTAGGTATAAATTCTTGAACGCTTCTGGTCAATAATTGACCATGTATTTTCCGGACCAAGAGCTACGTCAACGATCTTTGATGTTCCGTAAGGAACGTTCGTTGACAACGGAATATTCATAACGTTTACTTCACCGAAGCCGAAGAAGCCGGTACGTTTCATAATATCGTCACCGGAAATGTTGAGCTTCTTTACAGGTGAAAACTCTGCGCCCTTTGATGTTACTGCAGCCTGCTGCTGACTTGCATTAATAGATGATGTTGTAACATATACAAATCCGCGGTCGTCTATTGTTATATTGTTAAATTCCGTACTGATGTAACTTTCCGATCTTTCACGCTGTTCGTCTGTCTGGAAGTATCTCCAAATCTTTGCCCATGCGCTGATAGTTACCTTCTGAGCACCTACAAAGCACTGGAAAGAGCCGTCATAGTTGAGGGCGATAACACCCATGTATGTACTGGAAGATACAACGAACATCGTACCTGCAGAGTCAACCGCTACCGCAATAGGTCTGTAAACCGAGTCTGCGGGGAAAACGTCTGCCTTAGGCTCTTCAAACGTTCTTACGTAAGCGCCTGTCTTCTGGTCAAACACAACAAGTCTCATGTTATCTGTATCGGCTACGTAAATGTAACCGTTACCCACAAACACACCGTTGGGGTTTGACAATTTATCCGGAATACCGTTTCCGTTTAAGAATGAGTTGATTTGGAACTTATACTTGTAATATCTGTCCAAAACAACGATTCTGTTGTTTCCGGCATCGGCAATATATACGTTGCCGTCGTCGTCTGTTTCAATATCCGTGGGATTCTTCAATGAATCCGAAAGTCCCATTACCTTATGGTCAACCACATAGTCGGGGGTGTATGCATCAGGAGATGCAACACCAAATCCGTCTTGTGAATATGTGTAAGTATCATACGATGATGCGCCAAGTACGGGAAGTACTCCGAGTAACATCATAAAACATAAAGTAAGGGCAGCTATACTTTTAATCTTTTTATTCATATTAAAGCTCTCCCTTTCCTTAGTCTTTCATACCCGAAGATCCCATAGTCTCGATAATGTTGCTCTGTGCGCATACAAATACGAGAATAGGTACCATCATACTGATAACCGTTGCCGCTGCAGATGCGCCCTGACGTGAAATACCGTCGGATACCATCTGGCTAACCGCATAGTTAAACGATTTGAGCTGTTCGCTCTGAATGTATATCGAAGCACCTGAGTTCCAGAGGTCTTTAAAGCTGTACACGATAAGTGTGAGCCATGCGGGTTTAACCATAGGCATCGCAATTACCCAGAACGTCTTCCATTCTGTCGCACCGTCTATTCTTGCCGACTCAAGAACTGCGTTGTTTACGTTCGTTTCCATAAACTGCTTCATCAAGTATAGTCCGAGTGACGTACACCAAGCCGGAACTATTCTTGCTAAATATGTATCGATCCATCCCAATGCAGACAGTGTTATAAAGTTTGCTATCGCAGAAACTGTACTGTGGAACATCAAAGATGCAACGATTATTGCAAATATTGTTTTGTTGCCCGGGAACTTGATCTTTGCCAATGCGTATGCACACATTGAAGAGAGAAGCAAGTTTCCGAATGTACCTGCTACAGAGATAAATACTGTGTTAAATATGTATCTCGAGAAGGGTACCCATGATTCGTTCATCAAGTTAAACAAGTCTTTGAAGTTTCTCAAAGTAGGACTGATTACGTAAAATCTGGGCGGGAACATCCAAAGCTCATCAAGAGGTTTGAGTGACTGAACAACCGTATAATACATGGGTATGAAAAGGAATGAACCCATCAATATCAAGAAAAGTGTAATTCCGATATCGCCGCTGTAACTACGGTTAAGTACAACGCGGTGTTTTCTTGTTCTTAACTTTTTAGCCATATCAGTTACCTACCTTTGCCAAGAACTTCTTAACCAGCGCGTTTGCACCGTACATTACTATAAACAGCACCGTTGCAATTGCCGAAGCATATCCAACTTCCCAACGAATTGAACCATAGTCATCCAAATGGTGCATTATCGTGTGTGCAGAATAGTCAACTGAGGGGAAACCTGCAAGTGATGTAACAACAGCTCCGAAACCGAATGCCTGTGTTATCGCCATTACGGCACCGAACATCAACTGGGGTTTCATCGTAGGCAGAGTTATGTACCAAAGCTCTTGCCAACGGTTCTTGATACCGTCAACAGCGCCCGCTTCAAACAACGAGTGGTCAACACCCTGGAAACCTGCGATAAATGAAAGGAATGCTGTACCGAGTGATGTCCAAAGTGCAACGACTATACATATAGGCATTACGTACTGAGCATCCTGTAACCACTGTATCGGCATCGATATAAAGCCTAGGTCTATCAAAATTGCGTTTGCATATCCGTATGAGTCACTCGAAAATACGATAGTCCACATAAGGTATGCGCCACCTGAAATCGAAGGTGAATAGAATATCAATGTTACTATTGATCTGATCTTAGGCGGTAATTCGTTTATAAACCAAGCGCATATAAACGATATGATATATGAGCCGGGTCCAACTATGGCTGCAAATATAAACGTATTCTTAACTGCGAGAATAAATATATCGTCGTCAAGGAAAAGGTTTATATAGTTGTCCATAAATACAAAGTGAGGCATCTGAAGCATGTTAAAGTCGGTAAAACTAAATACCATAGATACCACAACGGGTAGTACCGTAAATATGAAGAAGAGAATTACGAAAGGCGCTATCATAAGATATGCGGTCTTATTACGTTTCATCTCTTTCCATGTCCACTGCGCTTTTGTCATTTCTGTACGGCTTGTTGCCTTTTTTACTGCAGTGTTTCCGGACATGTGTAATCAACTCCTTTATTTAGAATGTATATATATAATATATAATGATAGTTTTTGTTTCCGAGCGAGGCGCTTATCATCAGCGCCCCGACGGATCTTTTTTATCTTATTTAGTTTTCCTGTTCAACGTAATCGTTGATGCTCAATTTGGAAATATCAATGTATTCAAATCCAAATTCTTTACGTTTTCTCGATATTTCCTTGTTAATGTTCATTACATAATCGAGCATCGCATCACTTGCATTTGCACCTTCATTATATACATCCATAAATGCGAAGTCTATGTAACGTGTTATGATATAAGCTCCGGGGTATTCTGTAATTCCCACGGTGTTATCAAACTGTGCTTTCAAGTTTCTGTACTCACGTGCAGACCAAGGAAGCATTGAGAGCGCTTCTGTGTTTGCTGTTGCGTTCTTTGAAGACTGACCAACTACTGCAACGAGTTCGTTTGAATATGCTTCCTGAACCGATGCTCTTGTGAACCATTCAAGGAATCTCCATGAGTCTTCCTTATTGTCTTCTGCGCCCTTCATGAGACATACGCCTTCAACTGTTACAACCGAGCAGTTATTAACGTTGCCTTCTTCGTCAGCGAAACCGGGAAGGGGAGCAAATTCCCACAAACCGTCAATTTCGGGAGCGAATACTGTAAGCTGGTTGTAAAGTGAAATGTAGTCCTGAATAAGAATAGGCATTTCACCTGTTCTAAATCTGTTTGCCGCCTCGTATGTAAGGGGGAAACGGTAGCTCTGGAACAAGTCTGTAAGTTCGGTGAACGCATCAAGCGCTACGTTTGAAGAGAGGTTAATTCTCTTTCCGTCCTCAGCATACATTTCTCCGCCCTTCTGGTAAAGGAAGAGTTTTGTTCCTGCCGTCTTTGAGGGGAAACCGATCGTCATATTGTTTGTTTGAAGAATAGGAATAATATTCTTCAAATCATCCCATGTCTTAGGAACTTCAACACCGAGGTCTGCCAAAATGTCCATACGGTAGAACATCATAAGGAATGTCATCGTATTGGGCAAACCGTACGTTTCGTGTACACCCTCGTTGTTTACAAGGCTAAGTGTTGTATTTGCAGCTTCGGGGAATCTCTTTATAACTTCATCGAAGCCTTCCATATCATTCAAAGGAAGAACCGCATCACGAATTGCGTAGTTTACGCAGTCCGAAGATCCGAGGAACGCAACGTCAGGACCGATTCCCGCAAGTGTTGACTGAAGAATACCACCCGATACGAGTTTAAGCTCAACGCCAAATCCGGGATTTTCTTTAGCCATAAATTCACTGTCTATTATTCCGCGAAGGATCTTAGACTTTTCACGACCGATCGTCGTCCAAACTTCAACTTTCTTATCTGAGTCAACCTTAACCGTTGCACCCATCGTTGAGTAGTCTGTAAAGAAGCTTGCAAAGAACGCTTTGATCTCAAACCAAATTGTCTGGAAGAAGTTTGAGTTCGCCTTAGGAAGCTTAGTTCCGGGAGCCTGGAACGTAAAGTAGTCAATTTCAAGAGGCTGTACTCTCGAATCCAACAACCAAGTACCCAGAGTACCGATATATGTCTTAAGGTTTATAAGGTTCTTTGCGATCTCATCTTCGTCGCTTACCATTCTGTCAAGAAGAACAACTATCTTGTTAAGTGTAGCAACGTGTGAACCTGTCTGGCCCGTGATCTGTTCAAGTTCTTCGCCGATTGCCTTAAGTTCTTTTGCCGAATACTCAAGGTTTCTTATCGCATCGGGAACAAGTCTTGTAAAGTTGTAGTCACGGTATTGGTCAGGAGATGAACCTGTGATCATCAATATCTTCAAGTAAGCCGAGTTCATTCTGGTCAAGCACTCATTCGCTCTGTCGAGCAATCCGCTTACCGAACCGAGAGCTACTTCAAATTTGATCTCGTATTCTTTACCTGCTTCGAAGTAGAACTTATAAGGTGTTCCGTCCTTCGCGCTGAGCACACTGTGCTGCCACGAATCGTTGTAAAGGAACTCCAAATATCCCGCTTCTTCGAACGGAACTTCTCCATTTATATATATACGACGCGTAACGTACATACCTTCAAGTTCCGACTGCTTAAATCTCATAGCAATTTCATAAAGGCCGGATTCTTCGAAGGTTACATTATATTTAATCCACTGTCCTACGTTTTCCCACTTGTCGCTTCCTATTGTGTTAAGTATTGTTTTCGAGGGGTCCTGAGGATATGTAATCGACGATGTTCTGTCGTTCAAAGGATATATCGTCTGTTCAGAAACAAAGTCAGGTTTTTCTGCCTCAATTCTAAGATTTGCGTTCTCGCTTACGGGCTTATATCCGTTTGCTTCATATCCCGCATACACTTCTTCGTATGTAGGAAGTGATTTGTAAGGCGAGAAAGTCATATCGCCGAGCACAACGGGTTCTCTTACGCTTTCGAGACCGATTATATGCTCACCTGCAGTGAGGTAAAGCTGTAAAGGCTCTACTACGAAACCTGTCGAGTCGGATAACGTATATGTATTCCACGTATAAACCTGTACTTTTCCGGGACGAACATGGTTACCAGCAAGGTCAACCGTAAATTCCCCGTCTTCATTCAGATCGTCAATATACGTTCTGGGCAGAGTAAGGTAACGCGCTTCTGTAAACGGAATCTTTCCGTCAATGTAAAGCATACGTTCAACCGATACCTTCTTATTTCCCGTCGTATGATACTCAATATCAACGGTGTAGAAGCCGGTGCTGGGAACGTTTATCTTAAACTCAGCCAATCCAACTTCAGGAAGGCTTACAGTCACCTTTTCCTTGCCGTATTCGGATTTTGTTTCTTCAGCGCTCAACACCTTGACTGTATCTGCTGCAGTCTCCTCTGTATGTTCGCCGCCATCTTTTTCATCCGCAGGAGCAATATAGCTCTCGCCGAGATTCACCGTAAATTTCTCCGGCTTATTCTCAGCCCCCGCAAATGATGCATAGTAGTCTTTGTAGCCGACAGTATCCAACAACTCTTTGATCTCTTCCAATGAAGTTGTTGTGCTTCCGGAAGCTGTTCCGTCCGTATTGGTTGCAGCAAACGTCGCCATAGACGATGTACCTACCAACATGAGCACTGTCAGAAATCCACATAACACTCTTTTTAACATGGATTTTTTCATGGTCTTTCCTCCCATAAGATTAAATTACTTAACACAATTATTAAGGCAGGGAGCCGTATTAACAGCTAAAAAACAACGCAAAAACACTACTCCGCCCACCATCTTTGAGCGTAGTACTGCGTCATACCCTTATTACTCGGCTGCAATCAGCCGAATTTGCCGTAAATTATTGCTTGTTAATGATACCATACAACCCCATAAAAGTCAATATAATTCTCCCCGTATTTTCCTATTATATATAATAAAATTTTTTCAAAATACCAAAATGTTTACATTTTAAGCACCTTTTCGGCATTTTTGGCACTTCTTGCAACTTCTGCTTATTAGGTAAAACATATTTACTTCTCGCTTAATTTTTGGCTTGTTTTTCGTGTTATTTCTCCTTTTTTTAACAGTTTTTACGTCGTTTTTGCAACAAAGTAAACCTCACTTACTTATTTTTCTTGATATTTGTGCATAAAAAAATTAACTATTTTTGTGCAACTTGCACTTATATTTGACCTTTTTTTCTACATTTGTGCACTATGCACAAAAAACATTTTTTCCTCCCCTCACCCGTCCCCAAAACAGTCTTTTGTAAAGTTTTTGTAAACATATTTATTTTTTATAAAAAAGTGTAAAAAATTATACTTTTTATGTATTGTTATTGTATTTTTGATATTAATATGCTATAATGCAGTAAATTTGTTTCTACAAAAACAAGACCGTTTACTTGGTCGGAAAGGATAGCCCGTCTTTATGAAATCGCAAAAAAGAGCCGTCACAATAAATGATATATCAGGGATCGGAAGATGTTCGGTTACAGTAGCTTGTCCCATACTGTCGGCTGCAGGTGTCGAAACATCGGTATTACCCACAGCGTTGCTCTCTACTCACACAGGCGGTTTTAACGGTTATTCCTTTTTAGATCTTACGGACGAGATGTCCAAGATAATGGCGCATTGGCAGACACTCGACCTATCTTTTGACGCGATCTACAGCGGTTATTTGGGATCAGTTGCACAGATCTGCACAGTTAACTCATTTATAGATAAATTCAAGAAAGAAAATACGCTTATAATGGTAGATCCCGTTATGGGCGATGCAGGTAAATTCTACGCAGGATTTACACAAGAATATATAGAAGGTATGAAAAATCTTTGCGGTAGAGCGGATATTATCGTACCTAACATTACCGAAGCGCTTTTTCTGCTCGGAAAAGATTATCAAGAAGGCCCGTATACTCAATCGTTTATAGAAGACCTTATGAAAGAAATCGCCAAATTCGGTTGCAAGAAAGTTGTGCTGACAGGCGTTCATTTTAACGCTAAAGAGGTCGGAGCCGCATCTTACGATGCCCAAAATGACGTTTTTGACGTAGCTTTAGCCCCCAGAATAGACGGTTTTTATCACGGAACGGGCGACGTTTTCGCCTCATCGCTGTTGGCAGGTCTTCTTAACGACAAAACCCTTGCAGAAAGCACACGGATCGCCGTTGACTTTACGGAAGACGCCATAATCAGAACAAGAAACGCAGGAACCGATACTCGTTACGGCGTTAACTTCGAAATGGGCATTCCCGACCTAATAAAAAAATTATCATTATAAAAAAAGCCCTCATTCGAGGGCTTTTTTCACAAAACACGTTACACAACAGGCGTACTTTTGACATAATTCAAAACTTTTAACAAAACAATATTTCCCCAAAATATATTAAACTACAATAACCAAACAATCCCCCGACAATGTATTTCCCGTCTTGTGTAAACATAACCCGACCTAAACAGATAAAAAATCTTATGTTTATGTACGATGCAGTTAAACAAGGCGTTTGTGGGGGTAGGGTTCAAAGGGAGGGGGGAATCGCAACCCCTCTCCCTTTTGGCGACTTCTTTGGTTACTTTCTTGTCGCAGCAAGAAAGTAACATAAAAAGTAAGTAAGGTAAGTTATTTTTAATCCAATATTGTTGGTAAAAAGCGTATAAAATACGGGAGGAGCAAGCCCCTCCCCTACCAGTTAAGAGGAAAAGTAACTTTTATTCCATTATTGTTGGTGAAAAAAGAAAAACGCTAACGCGTTTTTTAAAGAAGCACATTCTGTCAGGAGCTTCGCTCCCGAACCCACACCAAAGAAGCTTTTTGAAAAAAGCCCCTTTGGAAACCGCAAAAACTTTTAAAAAACAAAGTTTTGCTAAGATTGTGGGTTATCTTGACTCCAACCAAAACTTCTAAAAACAAAGTTTTGCTAAGGTTTTTTTGTTAAAGCAACGCCATAAGCACCAAAATCATTATAATATCGTCTTCCGAACCGCTCGACAACATAAGAAGAATAAGAGCACATATAAGTATATCCTCGGGGGATATTGTGTTATTTTGCATACCTTCAACAAGCCTTTTTAACCCTCTATGTTCGTCTTGCGAACAGTTTTCGCTTACCTTTTCGCCTGTATCCCGTATGCCCTGCATGTGAGAAAACGCCTGTCTTTGACCACCGTCTCTCCTGTTTACGTTAAACCTATCTTTAATTTTATTTTGATTGTCTGTATAGCTTTGGTCATTTCTTACAAGTCTGTCTATCCCCTCTGCTATTTCTCCCAAACTTCCCATATCATATATCATCCCACGATAATTCGGCGGCGCTATCGGCATATTATTTTTTACATTATCCAAACGGTTATCTCTTTCAGGCGAAACACCATTATAATCAAAAGAATCGGAATTGTTTGTGTCTATTCTTTCTTTATTATCCTCTCTAACCTCTACGTTTTTCTCCATTTTTTGCATATTTTGAGAATTAACCCGCGTAAAACTGTTTCTTCTGCTTGTATTTCTGCTGTACATAAATGTCAACTCTCTTTCACTTTTATTAAATAAGCGACTTTAACAGCCCTGTTTTTTCGCTTAACTGGATAAGCTTCAATATCTTAATAACACTGTCGATCTTTGAACAGCGTTCAGAGCTTACAAAAGGCCTTAATGCAGCAAGTAAACGTATTAAATTCTCGGCATCGTTACCCCTGCTGTTGTAATTATCCCCATCATGTTTTTCTAATAAAGTTTTTTCGTTATTCCTCTCTGAATAATCCTCATTCTTACGGTCGGATTCTTTATTTCCCATAAGGTTGTTTGCCATTCCCATAAGACTTTTCATCATATCGGGATTTTCTGTTAATTTGCTTATGATATCGCCAATATCAGCTGAACCGTTCATTACACCCCACCTATCTTACATATTCATTTGCTTCTTTATATCGCTGACGGTCTTATCATCAAGCATAGACAATGCTTTATTCAGGTCGTTATCGCTCATACTTCCAAGACTTTTCCTGAGTTTTGATATATCCGACACAGCATTCTCTGCTCTTCTTTCGCTGACACCGGCGCATTTCGCTATAGATTTTACTATATTCTTTAAGTCATCGTCGCTTATCGCATCAAGCTTATTCATTATTTGTTTCTTGTTAATATCCATACAAATATCTCCTTAAAATAATTTATTTTTGATTTTCATAGGCAGTATATGATATAATAGACCTATACGTTACAAAAAACAGAGGACAAGACTATATGAAAATTCTGATATTCTCCGACAGCCATAACCACAATGCAAACATCAAAAAAGCCATAGATCTTCACCCCGACGCAAAATATATGCTTCATTTAGGTGACGGTATTGCCGACATTAATAATATTGATACAAAAAATATGGATATCTTTACCGTAAACGGCAATTTCGAAGACTCATTTTTATCTTCGTATAAGAACGGACAAACAACAAGATGCATTGAAATATCGGGTAAAAAACTATTTTTGTGCCACGGACACAGGCAGTTCGTGAATGCAGGTCACCAAAAACTTATATATTCAGCTATAGAACAAAATGCAGACATAGCGCTTTACGGTCACACACACTGTAAATTTAACAAATATTTTCCGTCGGAAAACTTACCGTTTAACTACGATAAAGGACTCTACGTATTTAACCCCGGCAGTATCTCGCGCCCACGCGACAGCATTTATCCTTCCTACGGAATTATTGAAATACAAGAAAACGGAATATTGCTCTCTCACGGCAATATAATATAGGTACATTATGAAATATTCACCCCCCATAAACAAAAAGCAAGTATATACCGTTATCTTCTCATTGGTAGTCGCTTTTCTCATCCTTTCCGCATTTTCCACCGTTCAAAAAGGACTGTCCGAATATTTACTAAAAACACTTTCTCTTTCTATGCTGTTTATCTCAACCGTAGTTATCACAAAATATTATTGCTGCACGTACACTTATATTATCGATGATTTTGAATTTACCGTTATAAAACATTTTTTCAAAAAAAGCTACGTTGAAGCGCGTCTGTTATATTCGGATATTACCGATATTACGGCAAAAGAAAAGGCAAAAAAGCTTCCCAAAAACACAAAAAAACATAACTGTTGCCAGTCTATATATTCGAAAAATACCTATATTCTCTTTTTCGAACGCGGACAGGGCGACGAAATTTTAAAAATCGAATGTGAAACCGATTTCGCAAAAGCTATTGAAAAACGCATAAAAAGTGATATAATTCTTTAAAACACATATAAAACAATATAAATTACACTTTTAATCGGAGAAACACTATATGAATGCACTGTTTAAACTGTTTATCAGAAACGCATCGGATACCTCTGATCCGACGGTCAGAAACGCATACGGAAAATTTACCGGTATTTTCGGTATAGCGTCAAACGCTTTCCTTTTTATAGTAAAAGTTATTCTCGGTTCTTTGACCAAATCTATCTCGATCACCGCAGATGCCATAAACAACCTCTGCGATGCGGGTTCTTCTTTTATAACCATGTTCGGATTTAAAATAGCAGGTAAACCCGCCGACTCAAAACACCCTTACGGTCACGCAAGAATGGAGTATATATCGGGACTTATTGTTTCCTGCCTTATAACAGCGATCGGTTTTGATCTGCTTATCAGCTCGGTCGAAAAAATAATATTCCCCTCGGAAACAAAGTATTCGGTAGTCAGCATTATTATACTTGTAGCCACTATTTTGGTTAAACTCTTCCAAGGCTTCGTTTACCGCTCGGCAGGAAAAAGAATTTCTTCAACCTCACTTATCGCATCATCGACCGACAGCATTAACGACGTTATCTCAACTACGGTAGTTATTATAGGCAGCATTATCGGTCTTACGACTGACATTATGCTTGACGGCTGGCTTGGTTGCGCTGTCGCCTTGTTCGTTATCTATTCGGGAATCAAACTCATCATTGAAACTTCAGATCCTTTACTTGGGGCTGCCCCCGACGTTTCTTTAGTTGAAGAACTGTCCCAAAAAATTTTGAGTTATGACGGAGTAATAGGCATCCACGACCTCGTCGTACACAATTACGGCTTTGGCAAATGCTTTGCTTCCGTTCATGCAGAAGTGCCTTCGAACATTGACGTTATGATAAGCCACGACACTATCGACAATATTGAATTCGACGTACTTAAAAATATGAATATACACCTCGTTATTCACCTTGACCCCGTCGATACTGATAACCCCAAAATTGCCGAACTAAAAGCTGTCGTTCAGGTTATTCTTGCATCAAAACACCCCGACATTTCTCTCCACGACTTCAGAGTAGTATTCGGCGAAACGCATACCAACCTTATATTTGACGTCGACTTGCCCTTTGAGTATGAAGAAGACGATGACTTCTTCTGCAGCGAGGTTACAAAGGAAATTAGAAAAGTTGACCCAACATATAATACTGTTATCACGGTAGACAGAAATTATATAAATTCAAGAAAAACTAACTAAAAGTAAACAAAAAACGGCTTTCAACACAGGTTGAAAGCCGTTTTATTATGCTTTTTTAAAATTAATTATACCGTTCTTATGTCAACGCCGAGCTGTTTTGACAATTTCTTTACAACACTGTTTGCAACAGCTTCGATATCAGAACCCGTCAACGTCTTTTCGTTTGAACCAATAACAAGTCTTATGGTTACAGACTTCTTACCCTCGGGTATCTGCTTACCTTTGTATTCATCAACAAATTGTACATCCTGAAGGTTTTCTGTCTTTTTACCGGTAATAACGTTATATATCTCTTCCCATTTAACCATTGAGTCAACAAGGAATGAAAGGTCGTAGTTATTTGTGGGGAATTCAGGCAACTGCACGTAACGGTTTGTTCTTGATTTCAAAGGTTTAAACGCATCCATATCAAGCTCAACCAACACTGCAGAAAGAACCTTTATGCCACACGCAATAGCCGCTTTTCTTGACAAAAGCGCCATATCACCTATCTTCTCATCGCCAAGGTAAACGTTTAACCAAACAGTTTCGTCTGCCCAGTAGGGTTTTTCAACTCTCTTGAATTCAAAGCCTTCCATGTGTGTATAACGGCTCATCATACCGATCACACCCTTCGCTTTGCGGAAAAGTTCTCCAACGCTGTCAGGTTTTCCAACGAATGCGCATCCGAGGTGCTTACGCTGATAGGGAAGCTTCTCTTTTTCGTCGTAAGGAGAAGTATAATCTTTATCAGCAAATATCTGCGCCTCTTCAAATATGTCAAATTCGTCAAAGCTGTGTTCGTTCTTTACTATAGCCTTACAAATATTGGGCAACAAAGTCGAACGAATGTATTTTTCTGACGGTGACGGCGGTGTTGAAAGTGCCAATACTCCGTCTGTGTTGGGAAGTATTGCGTTAACGTACGTATCTGTCATCCAAGGATAAGTGAATATTTCCTGCATATTGCAACGGAAAGCAAGATATTCCTTAACCTTTCTTACAAGTTCCATATCAAGCTGGTTGATAGCGCTGTCAAACGTTGTAGTTATGGGAGTAGGTTCGAAGTTTTCATAGCCGTACATACGCGCAACTTCTTCCATAATATCAGCCTTGATGGATACGTCTCCGGTCGAACGCCAAGTAGGTACTACAATATGCATTCCCTTGTCGGAGAATTCCACTTCGTATCCCATAATTCCGAGCTTTCTCGCAACTATTTCCTGCGGTATTCTCTTGCCGAGTCTTCTGTCAAGCCAGTCAAAATCAACGTCTATCTCTTTCTTAACGAGCTTATTTACGTAGCTGTCTTTAAATGCCGTTACCTTCATATCGGGATAGAGTTCTGCAAAAAGCTGCATACACATAGAAAGGGCAAGATCACATCTTTCAGGGTCTATCGCCTTTTCGTAACGCGAAGATGCTTCCGTACGGTTATCATAACGGAGTGCCGTTCTTCTTACCGTCTTTGAGTCAAAGTTTGCAACCTCAAGTATTACGCTTTCAGTTTCGGGAAGTACGGAGTCTTTTGATCCGCCCATAACGCCCGCCAAAGCAACAGCGCCTTCTGCATCTGCTATAACAAGGTCATCTTTTGACAATTCAAGCTCTTTGTCGTTCAAAAGTTTGAGTTTTTCTCCGTCGTTTGCACGGCGAACTTCTATATGGTCGATTATATGGTTAGAATCAAAAACGTGGGTGGGCTGTCCCAACGCCAACATAACGTAGTTGGTTATATCAACGAGCGCATTTATAGGACGCATACCGACACGCCAAATTCTGCTCTGCATTTCAAAAGGCGATGCTTTAACACAAAGGCCTTCAACTTTAGCACCGATATATCTGGGGCATCTTTCGGTATCTATAATGCGAACGTCATATTCTTCACTTGTAGCAGGCTTATATTCTTCAATCTCTTTAAGAGGCAAATCATAAAGAGCCGCAAGTTCTCTTGCTATACCGTAATGGCCCCAAAGGTCAGGACGGTTTGTCATTGATTTATTATCAATTTCAAGAATCATATCGTCAAGATCAAGTGCCTTTGCAATAGGTGTACCTGCATCAACGTTAAGGAAAGATACGTCCATAATTTCGTGCTCTTCATTAGCAGGGAAAAGGTCGGCCAACCCAACCTCAACGGATGCGCATATCATACCGTAACTTGCCACACCTCTGAGTTTTGCATTCTTGATCTCAACAGGCTCTCCCTCTCCGTGCCAACGCACCATAGCTCCGGGAGCTGCAACAACTACCTTCATACCCTCTTCAAGATTGCTTCCGCCACATACGATATCTTTAATATCTTCCGTGCCTACGTCAACCTTGCATACACGAAGCTTGTCTGCATTAGGATGGGGTAAAACCTCTTTTATTACGCCGACGATTATATTGTCAAACTGTTTGCCCAAATCGTGTACGCCCTCTACCTCAACGGTAGACATCGTAAGATCGTACGCCAATCTGGAAAGATCCATATCCTCGGGTAACTTTACATAATCTTTTATCCAATTTAATGATAACTTCATACTCTTGCTCCTCCTTTAACGGAACTGGTTGAGGAATCGAAGGTCTGTACCGTGGAACAGACGAACGTCGTCAACACCGTATCTCATCATAACAAGTCGGTCAAGACCGATATTTACGTAAAATCCTGTATATTCGTCAGGGTCAACTCCTGCCGCACGAAGTACGTTGGGGTGGGGTGTTCCACCGGGCATAATCTCTATCCAGCCTACGTGTTTACATACGCTGCAACCCTTTCCGCCGCATACGAGACAGCCCATATCAATTTCAAATCCGGGCTCAACGAAGGGGAAAAATCCCGCTCTCATTCTTACGGGAACGTCCTGTCCGAACACCTTTGAAAGTATGCTCTTTATCATAACCTTTCCCGATGTAAAGGTAAGATCTTTGTCAACTATCAAAGCTTCATACTGGAAAAACGCTCTTTCGTGACGCGCGTCTGTCGTTTCGTTTCTGTATACTCTTCCGGGATATACGAAACGGTAGGGGGGCTTGTGCGTCTGCATATAACGTACGCTTCCGCCCGTCAAGTGAGGTCTAAGACAAAGCTTTTCGTTTGCTTCGCCCGAATCGTGTCCCTCAAGCCAGTAAGTATCCATGCTCTCACGTGCAGGATGCTGAGGGGGGAAGTTAAGATTGTCAAACGCATAATATTCACTGGTTATTTCAGGTCCGTGGAATATCTCAAATCCCATAGAACGAAACGCATCGTTCAAATCGTAACACATCTGTGTTATAGGATGAAGTCCGCCTATCTTGGGAGCTTTTCCGGGAAGTGTAAAGTCAAAATCAGGGGATATTTCCGACGCTTTGAGTTTCAACTCTTCTCTCTTGCCCTCGATATGCTCGGTAAGCAAATTCTTTGCATTGTTTACCGCTTTTCCCATTTCAGGACGCAGAGAAACGTCTAATTTAGGTATTTCTTTAAGCAATTCGGTTATTTTGCCCGTCTTTCCGAGCAAAGCGCCTTTAACCTCTTGAAGCTCGATCTCATTCTTCGCTTCGTCGATTCTTTTTGCTCCCTCCAGGAGCAATTGTTCTAACTTTTCTTTCATTTTCTTTCGCTCACTCCAAAATTTATATGAATTTTTATTTTTTAACTGTTTTTATACAACAAAAAAAGCCCTTCATCCCTTGTAACAAAAAGGACGAAAGACATAACGTTTTCCGCGGTACCACCTTTATTTATGCAATAAAGCAAACACTTTATAAGGCAAATAACGGCGCCTTTGTCCCCGTAACGAACTACTGTCTCTTTCACCCGTTCCGCTCGGAAGCGAAATGCATATACCGCCGACACAGGACTACTCTCAGCCAAAGGTAATCTCTTCTCTGGATATGTCGTTTTGCGATACGCTAAACTTCTTCATCGCGTTTCTTCTTTTTTGCAGGGGGTATTATATCACATTATCTTCAAAATTGCAAGTCTTTTTCCAAAACTCCTACAATATATTTATATACCCTCTTACAGTTCTATCGAATACATCTGGTTCATCTTGCAGGGATAATACGATAGTTTCGCCTTTCTTAACCCCTCTATCCCCAGATCTTCCTCTCTGTTTATAAACTTTTTATCAGAAAAAGCATACTTTGCAAAACAGTTGTTGACCTTTGCATAACTGCCCTCGTAATTACGGTCAGCCTTTTCAAAATGTATGTCAGCAACTTCATTATTTACACTTGAACCTATCGAATATGCGACGTATTTACCGTCAACTTTTATTACACAAGCGCGCATACGCAAATCACTAAAATTGTCTATCGCGCACATAATAGCATCAAATTCTTCTTTCGGACTGTTTTCAATAAGGTTATACATATATTTGGCGCAGTCTCTTAAAATATCTACGTTATTTTCGTCTATATTTATATATTCGCTTTCATATTTCTTATCAAACTTTGCAATATGGTTACGCTTTGAATGATACTTTTTACCGATAAGATTTGCAAGATCTTCTTGGTTGTATACGTATTCACATTTACCTTCTATTACTTTTAAATCGACCGAAGGTACTTCTTTTTTTATCCTGTACGCCAAAGTTTCGTTTAACGGCATAAGTACCAATTTGCCCCGACAGTTTTCTTTTAAAATATCAAGAGTATCTCTCAATCCTTCTGTTATTCCGCGCGGAAAATAAAGAACACATTCCCCACTGTCCGATATACCTTTTGCAACGATATTACCGTTTACAACAGCATAAGAGGTCTCGTAATAACCTTTCCAGAAAAAGATGGAGGCAAAACCGAACATAGCTATACCGTCAGCGTTTTCACCCGTATTTTCAAATAATTCTCTGTCGGATAATTCAATTTTCTTCCATTCTGTTGTTTTTGCTGTAGCAGAATTTCCCATTAATATAACCTCGTAGCCATTATTTTGTACCATTATACACTATATGCACCCCGTTTTTTAAGGCGTTTAAAAAAAATTAACATTTTTTCCAAAAAAAAATCGCTTAGCTATTGAAAAATTTAAAACGATGTGTTATAATACAATGCAATATGTAAAAAACTGATAGAAGAGGTACAGTGCAATGAAAACAGCTATTCAGCCGGATTATAAAGAATCAACAATCAGATGTGCGTGTGGTGCAGAAGTTAAGACTCGTTCCACAAAAGGCGATATGCGTGTTGAAATTTGCTCCAAGTGCCACCCCTTCTTTACGGGCAAACAGAAGTTCGTAGATGCAGGCGGCCGTGTTGACAAATTTAAGCAGCGCTTGAACAAGGCAAAATAATTGACCTTGGACTAACAACGGGTAAGATGTATTTTTTTAGCACATCTTGCCCTTTTTGTTTTTTATATTTATTACTTTAAGGTGATCTTATGCCCGAACTCAATATTTTTAACGATAACCAAGATACAGATATAACGAAAGGCGTTCTTGTAAGCGCCGTTTTCAGAGGCGAGGATAAAGACTATGCCGAAACCTCCCTTGACGAGCTTGAAAAATTGCTCGAAACGGCAGGCGGTATATGTGTCGCGCGTATGACACAATACAAGACTGCCCCCGATGCCGCAACGTATATCGGAAGCGGTAAATTGAAAGAGTTAGCCGAACTCTGCCAAAACAACGATGCAGAAATCGCTGTCTTTGACACCGAACTTTCCCCATCGCAGATCAGAAATATCGAAAAAGAAATAAACGATATATGCGAAAAACAGGTGCTTGTTATCGACAGAAGTATGCTTATTCTCGATATTTTTGCCCTCCACGCAAAAACAGGCGAGGGAAAACTTCAAGTAGAATTGGCACTTTTGAAATATACAACTCCCCGTCTTACAGGTAAAGGCTTACAGCTTTCACGTCAGGGCGGCGGAATTGGTACTCGAGGCCCCGGTGAATCAAAACTCGAAAGCGACAGACGTCATATAAAACGCAGAATGGACGCGCTTGAAGATGAGCTTGAACTCCTTGAAAAAAACCGCAGTGTTCAACGTAAACAAAGAGATAAATCGGGACTTTATAAGATTGCAATAGCAGGTTATACCAATGCCGGTAAAAGCACGTTTTTAAACTTTTTAACGGGCGCGGGAATACTTGCCGAAAATAAACTGTTTGCAACCCTTGACCCCACTACAAGAAAATATGAACTGCCATCAGGTAATGAGATACTTTTGACCGACACCGTCGGTTTTATAAGAAATCTCCCCCACCATCTTATTAAAGCTTTTAAATCAACGCTCGACGAGGTTGCTTACTCAGATGCCGTTTTGGTTATGATAGACGCGTCCGAAAGCGAGTGCGACGAACAGTTGGCGGTTACCGAAAGCCTTCTCGACGAGCTTGGCGCATCGGGTAAACCCATACTTTACGTTTATAATAAATGCGACGTTGAGACGGATATTTTGCCCAAGATCAAGCAAGATGCTGGTGACAATAACGTGTTCTTTATCTCTTCCGTTACGGGTGAAGGTATAGATACCCTTATTTCAAGAATAGAGGAACTTGTAAACGACGGAAAGACGACCGAATTTTTCTTATTCCCCCATAACGACCAGTCGATGATCAACGTGCTCTATAAAAATGCGGTTATTTTAGACACCGACTACCTCGCCGAAGGGGTTAAGATACAAGCCACAGTTGATGCTAAAACAAAGGGTATGCTGTCAAAATATTTAATTAAACAGGATTAACTTGTATGAAAGATAAAACGTTAAATACTAACGAAAATCTGTACACTACTCTAAAAAAAGACGGGTTTTTTGAGATAGTTATTGATAAGTCAACATTCCTAGGTTATGCAAAAAGGGTTACCGAAGAAAAAGACGCCGTTGATTTTATTAACCAAATAAAGAAAAAGCACTCCGATGCCAAACATAACGTGTACGCTTACGTTTTGAAGGACACCAATACGACAAGGTACAGCGACGACGGAGAGCCCGCAGGAACGGCAGGTATGCCCGTTCTTGACGTTATCAGAAAGACGGGCTTTACCGATGCCGTTATCGTGGTTACAAGATATTTCGGCGGGATTTTATTAGGCAAAGGCGGTCTTGTCAGAGCCTATACCGCAGCCGCAAAGGGCGCTGCAGAAAACGCAGAAATAACCACTTATACCGAATATACCGAATTTAAGGTAGTTTGTACTTACGCAGACCACGAAAAGATTCGCTATGAATGCCAATTTTTTGATATAATAGAGGACGGCATAGATTACAGCGATAACGTGGTTTTAAACCTTGCCATAAAGACACCCCAATTCGATAATTTTAATAAAAAACTTTCCGAAATCACAGCCGGAAGATTATACGCCGAAAGAACAGGCGAAAGATTTGATAAAATATAACTAAAAAGCAGATGCGCTATTGCACCTGCTTTTTTGTTTTATCAGGGCGTTGCCCCCCTATCACGAACCTTTTTCACTTCAACATTTTAGAAACGCAAAAATTCTAACAAGATTAATAATCAAACGATCCCCCGATATTGTATTTTCCGTCTTGTGTGAGCATAACCCGACCTAAACAGATTAAAAATCTTATGTTTATGTAAGGTGCAGTGAAACAAAGCGTTTAGGGGGGAGAGGTCTAGGAGTGGGGGGAATCGCAACCCCACACTCCTATGGCGACTTCTTTGGTTACTTTCTTGTCGCAGCAAGAAAGTAACATAAAAAGACAGTAAGTAAAGTTATTTTT
>JBGVPD010000051.1:0-7021 GCA_045126815.1 Eubacteriales bacterium | reverse complement strand
AATCTTATGTTTATGTAAGGTGCAGTGAAACAAAGCGTTTAGGGGGGAGAGGTCTAGGAGTGGGGGGAATCGCAACCCCACACTCCTATGGCGACTTCTTTGGTTACTTTCTTGTCGCAGCAAGAAAGTAACATAAAAAGTAAGTAAGGTAAGTTATTTTTTATATTGTAGCATTATAAAAAAACAAAAAACGCTAACGCGTTTTTTTAAAGAAGCACATTTTGTCAGGAGCTTCGCTCCCGAACCCACACAAGAGACGCGCTTTTGAAAAAGCGCCCTCTTGACTCCAGCCAAAACTTTAAAAAAACAAAGTTTTGCTAATATGGTGGGGGTTCTCGTAATAGGGGTTCCCTACGAGTTAGGGGGGAAAGTAATTTTTACGAGTATTAATTATTCTATCCCTTAATTACCGACAGAGTTCATTTAAAACGGCTAATTTTTTTAAAAAAGAGGATTTTTTGTATTTTTTGCGTATATTATATATATAACATTTTATTCTGTCAGTTATAGAAGGTGGAAAAATGGAAAATATTCGTGAATATATGTACGCCAGAGAAAAAGCTACTTTGTCACCGTTTGCATTTTTAACGGAAAATACAAAGGGCAGAGATTTTCCTATCCCGCCCTGCCCCATTCGTACAGAGTTCGGCAGAGACAGAGACCGCATCACACACAGCAAAGCCTTCCGTCGTCTTATGCATAAGACACAGGTGTTTTTAGGCCCCGAAGACGACCATTACAGAACAAGAATGTCACACACTTTAGAGGTTACACAGATCGCCCGTACGATAGCACGTGCCCTCAGATTGAACGAGGATTTAACTGAAGCTATAGCATTAGGCCACGACCTCGGACACACACCGTTCGGCCACGCAGGTGAAAGAGTGTTGCAAAAGTATTATTCTAAAGAGTTTACACATTATAAACAAAGTTTACGCGTCGTTGAAAAACTCGAGAATGACGGCGAGGGTCTTAATTTGACATGGGAAGTACGCGACGGTATTGTTAATCATTCGGGCAACAATACAGCTTCCACTCTTGAAGGTGTTATAGTCAACTACGCCGACAGAATAGCTTATATCAACCACGATATTGACGATGCAGAAAGAGCCAAGATACTCCATCCTACCGATATTCCGTTAGAACTTCGAGAAATTTTGGGCAATTCAAGTTCCGAAAGAATCGCTTGTATGGTTGATGCAATCGTTAGATCAAGCGAGGATAAGGACACTATCACAATGGAAAAGACGGTTTATGACGCTACGCTGAAGCTTCGTTCATTTCTTTTCCAGGCAGTTTATACGAACCCCGTCGCAAAAGGCGAAGAGGTTAAAGTTGAATCATTACTGGGCAAAATGTATGAGTATTTTGTTTCTCATCCAAACGAAATGGGCCCCGAATTCACCAGACAAATCGAAGAGGACGGCACCGAGCGCGTGGTTTGCGACTATATAGCCGGTATGACCGACCGTTACGCACTTAACAAATATAAGGATTTATTTTTACCTAAAATGTGGAAATAGTTTTCCATAAAAACATTCAACAAAAACAAGAAGAAAGGGGGATTAATATGCGTATACCACCGGAAATCATAGAAGAAATTAAATTTAGAAACGACATAGAAACAGTTGTTTCTTCATACGTTAACCTAAAACCTGCCGGTTCTAACCTTATTGGTCTCTGCCCTTTCCACAGCGAAAAGACTCCCTCTTTTACCGTTTTTAAAAACACACAGACGTGTTACTGCTTCGGGTGCGGCTCGGGCGGTGACGTTATCACCTTTATAATGAAAATGGAAAACTTGGATTACGTGGGAGCTCTTGAATTTTTGGCAAAGAGAGTGGGTATAACCATTCCGCGAACCGTTGAAGACGAAAACAGACAGATACGTTCATCGAGAATTCTGGAGATGAATAAACTTGCCGCAAAGTTTTTCCACAACAGCTTAATAGGCCCCGAGGGAAAAGAAGCTTTGGCTTATTTGCAAAAACGCAAATTCTCTCCGGCTCTTATAAAAAGATTTGGTATGGGATTTGCCCCAAACAGTTTTAACGCGTTGACTAACCACCTTAAAGCTAACGGCTTTACCGAAAAAGAAATGGTGTCAGCCTTTCTTTGCGGAATAAGCAAAAAGACGGGTAAGCCTTTTGACCTCTTCAGAAACAGAGTAATTATCCCTATTATCGATACGAAGGGGGACGTTATTGCATTCGGAGGACGTGTCCTTGACGACTCTCTCCCAAAGTACCTTAACTCAAGCGATACCCCCATTTTTAAAAAATCAAAAAATTTGTTTGCACTTAACTACGCAAGAAAAGATTGCGCCGACAGAATTATCCTTTGCGAAGGATATATGGACGTTATCGCCCTTCACGGCGCGGGATTTTCAAACGCCGTTGCCACTTTAGGTACGGCAATTACTCCCGAACAAGCTCGTATCATGGAAAGATATACGAAAAGCGTGGTTATTGCATACGACAGCGACGAGGCAGGACAAAGGGCTGCCGACAAAGCGTTTAAGCTTCTCGGAGAAGTAGGTCTCGACGTTAAGATACTTAAAATGACGGGAGCAAAAGACCCTGACGAATATATAAAAAAATTCGGGCCCGAAAGATTCAGACGTCTTCTCGACGAAAGCAAAACTCACTTCGACTATAAGTTTGAATCGGTACTGTCAAAATTTGATATTAGCATTATGCCGGAAAAGCTTAAGGCAATAGCAAATCTTACGGATATTATTTCAAACGTTACTTCGGCTGTTGAAAGAGAGGTATACATATCAAAGGTTGCCGAAAAGCTTGAAGTTACCAAGGAAAGTTTAAAATTTGACGTTGATAAAAAAATAAGAAAGACACAAAAGGAAACACAGAAAAACGAGAGCAAGAAGATCATGCTTGAAAGCGCAGGTTTCGGCGACCGTATCAACCCCGATTACGCTAAAAACGTTAGGGCGGCTTCGGCGGAAGAATCTATTTTAAGCATTATTTTGACTTATCCCGAACTGATGAAAAAAGTTAAGAACGGAGACTTCGAACTGTCAAGCGACGACTTTTTTACCGTTTTCGGAAAAAAAGTTTTCGAAAAAAGCCTCGAATTGTATCAAGACGGTCTTTCCTTTGATTACGGCCTTTTGGGAAGTGAATTTACACCCGACGAAATGGGAAGAATTACTTCCATAATGCTAAAAAGAAACAAAATCTCAAAAAACGGCGAAGAAGAGCTTACAGACTGCATAAAGGTACTTAAAGCCGAAAAGGCAAAAACATCTTTGAGTCTTTCGGATATCTTAAACGCCAAGAGAAATGAAAATAAATAATAATTCACATACAGGAGAAAAGAAAATGGTGGAAGAAAAAAATGTTAAGACCAAGAAAAAATCTGCCAAAGCCGAAGAAGAGTTTTTGAACGAAAACGACCTTGAAGCTATGGCTGATGCGCTTTTGGAAAACGACGAAAAACCCCAGAAAAAGAAAAGAAAATCAACAAAAGCAAAAAAAGAAGAGACTGAAATTGTGCCCGACGAAATGATCGACGGCGAAAACAAGTCCGACTCTATTGAAAAAGGCGAAAAGAAATTTAACCCTAAAGAATTTGTTGAAAAAGCAAAGCAAAAGGGTTCTATCTCAAACGCCGAAATTATGGAAGAGCTTGAAGAAGTTGATTACGATTTAGAACAGATCGAAAAACTCTACGAAGCATTGGAATCTGCCGGCGTTGAAGTAACAGGTTACCTCGACACACCCGAATTCGGCGAGATCCAGACGGAAGTTGAACAGTACGAAAGTGCTGAAGATATGGAAAAAATGCTTTCTCAAGAAGGTCTTTCCATTGATGACCCCGTTAGAATGTATCTCAAGGAAATCGGTAAGGTACCGTTGCTTGATGCTACACGAGAACTTGAACTTGCCGAAATGATGACAAACGGTAACGAAGCGGCAAAACAAGAGCTTGTTGAATCCAACTTGCGTCTCGTTGTAAGTATTGCAAAACGTTACGTTGGCAAGGGTATGTTCTTCCTCGACCTTATCCAAGAAGGTAACTTAGGTCTTATGAAAGCAGTTGAAAAGTTTGATTACCGCAAAGGTTACAAATTCTCAACTTACGCAACATGGTGGATAAGACAGGCGATCACACGTGCTATTGCCGATCAGGCAAGAACCATCCGTATCCCCGTCCACATGGTTGAGACCATACACAAGGTAAGCAGAATTTCACGTCAGCTCCTCCAGGAAAACGGACACGAAGCTACTCCTGAAGAAATCGCAAACGTTATGGGTATGAGCGTGGAAAAGATACGCGAAATAATGAAGATAGCACAGGATCCCGTATCCCTCGAAACTCCTATCGGCGAAGAAGAAGACAGCCACCTCGGCGACTTTATCCCCGACGACGCTTCTCCTGCTCCCGCAGATGCGGCTTCATATACGCTTTTACGCGAACAGTTAAACGAAGTTTTGAAAACTCTTACCCCCAGAGAAGAAAGCGTTCTTAAACTCCGTTTCGGCCTTGAAGACGGTCGCTCACGCACACTTGAAGAGGTTGGAAAAGAATTTAACATTACCCGCGAAAGAATTCGTCAGATCGAAGCTAAGGCGTTAAGAAAACTCCGTCACCCCAGCCGTTCAAAGAGACTTCGCGATTACCTCGAATAAAATACCCTTCGGTTAACATTACCGAACAATTAATTTTTTAAATTAAGTTAATACCTCTTTTACAAATTCCCATTAAGACAGACCAATTTTGCCTTGACAGATTATAACACATAAGGTATAATGTATGTTGTATGTTTATATTCTTTTTGGAAATTTGAATCATAAGATAAAAACATAATAATCCCATATTTTTAGGAGGAATAAACAATGAAAAAATCATTGTTGGCATTACTTTTGGCACTCGTTATGTGTATGTCTCTCTTCTGCACCGCGTGTTCATCAGGCGATGAAGAGGACGATTCCAACGTTCTCAAGACAGAAGACGAAATCACACCTATGACAATTACACTCTATGCTCCCACAGAGGGCACTACTACTCAAGAACAGGTTGAAATCGTTCAAGCCGCTTTCAACGATATTACACAAGCTAAATTTAACACAAACGTTATTCTTAAGCTTATCCCCGAGGATAAATATAACGAAGTGATAAATACAAATCTCGTTGCTCTCCGCAAAGAAAGAGCAGACAAGGCTGCCGCTGAATTTAACGGAGAAACAGCAACAGAAGAAGAAAATGCTGAACTCGAAGCAGGTTCTTATCCCGAAGCAACAGAAAACCAGATGGATATTTTCATGGTCCAGTCTTTTGAGTCTTTCTATGAACTTTCTTACGGGGTTGACGGTGAGAGCGACCTTGCTCCTATCGATACACAGCTCGCAGAAACAGCAAAGCTTCTCAGCTCATACGTTTATCCCTACCTTCTCCGTTCGGCAAAATACGACGGTGAAACGTTCGGTGTATTCAACAATACTATATTTGCAGGTGAAGATGGCGGTTACCAGTACCTTCTTCTCAACAAAGAACTTGTTGACAAATACGAATACGATCCCGAATTGATGAGCGACCTTTCTTCTATTTCGATGTTCCTCGAAGAAGTTAAGAAAAACGAACCCGAGGTAGTACCTTTCCTCGGAGATATCGAAGCTCCCGTTGTTTACTGGAACGACCAGAAATCAATTATCGGCGCTTACGTTGGTAAAGATTTCACATCTTCCGGCACTATCAACGCTACATCTTATACTCCCGACTATCTTGACCCTGCCAACTTGTTTAATAACAAGTCATACCAGGAATGGATCACTCTTTACAACACACTTAACAGACAAGAAATATTCGTTGACAAAACAGAAGAAAATGCAACGGCTAAATTTGCTGCAACTATTATAAACGGCGACGTTACAATGTCTCCTACATACGCTGATATTTACGGCAACTACAAAGAAGACCAGTTTGGATTTAAATACGTTACAATAGACGGCGTTGACTACTACGCTTCAGTTTACAGAAGACCGATCGCAGACAACAATAACGTATTCAAAGCAGGTTACGTTGTAAGCGCATCCGCTGCTGATCCTACTCGTTGCATGGAAATTATTACATACCTTAACACCGATGCTCAGCTCAGCAACCTCTTTATGTATGGTGTTAAAGACATTCACTATTCTATAAATGAAGAAACAGGTCTTGTTCACAAGTTGACAGACACATACGCTATGGACATTCAGAACATCGGTAACATGTACTTGCTTACACCTTCCGACGATATGTCAGCATACTGGCAGTTCATGAGCGCAAACAGCTGGCAGAACGCTAAGAACACAAACCGCGAAGCAGTAATGAGTCCCTTCCTCGGATTCTACTACAACCCCGAAAAACCCGCAGCTGCTGAAGAGGGTGAAGAAAATGCTCCGAAGCTCGAAATCGAGGTAACATTCGCAGAAGCTATGGCAGAAATTACTAAACTTTCCCCCGCATGGTTTGAAAGAATAGAAAACTACGTTCCCACAGAAGAAATGGATATGCAGATGTTCATAAGATCACTTCTTCTTGAAATGAACGATAACGACTATGTAAAAGCTGTAACAAGCGCTGATGCTAACTACTACTACACACGTTCTCCTTACAGAACTTGGTATCAGAAACATTACAACGTTACAATCAACCAAGGTTAATCAATGATAATATTAAAAACGGCAAGTTTTTCTTGCCGTTTTTCGTTTTTGTAATATATTACAGCTGCAATATTCAGTCTCTCGCAGAAACATACAAATCTCAACAATATTATTGGATTAAAAATTACTTTTCCTCTTAACCGGTAGGGTGGGGCTTGTCTCCCACCGTTTTAACAAACGGTTTTCACCGACATTATTGGAATAAAATAACTTTACTTACTTACTTTTTATGTTACTTTCTTGCTGCGACAAGAAAGTAACCAAAGAAGTCGCCAAGGGGGAGGAGGATTCCGATTTCCTCCTCCCCTCGAGAACCCCCAAACCTCATTTCATTCGGTTCGGGGAACCCCGAACTG
>JBGVPD010000050.1:0-2465 GCA_045126815.1 Eubacteriales bacterium | reverse complement strand
TTCCATGATAAAGTCGTAATTGTGATTGATATATCCTTCCACAAAAAAGCGACTTACCAGTTCTTTGTTATCCATAACTGTTGTTCCTCCTTGTCGTTAAGATTTATATGTTTATTATCATTGTAGGCGCAAATTCAAATTCGTCTCTCAGTTAAACACACTGGCTTACTGAAAGTTTCACGTTGCTTTCAATCACCCCGCATAACTAAAATTGAACCGTCTTGATATTGGCTCAATTTTTTGTTTCAGTGCAATTGGCTGTCAACTTTGAAAGCAAGTCACCCATTTGGGTCGGAAACAAATAACAGCCGAGTGTTTGTATCTTCTGGTTAAAACTGTGACATATAATAAACCTCTTTGAATTTATATTCTTCGCAAGTCCATAACCGACCTTTTCGGGCAATGCCTTAAACTCATCCGGAACAGGAAGGGGTGACGCTGATTCTGTTCTGGTAAGAGGCGGATGCATGATATGAAATGTAATGTTATCTTTTGCATACTCAATTCTCATGCATTTTGCCAACGCTTCTAATGCCCCCTTTGTGGAGCTGTAAGGTGAAATATTCATAAATCCTGTCACACCTACACCTGAACTTGTAAAAATCACACGTCCTTTTTTCTGTACTGACATATATGGAATAACGCATTTTACCAAACGTAATGCACCGAAATAATTAACATCAAAAACATCTTTATATGTATCTAAATCTGTTTCGCTTTCACTTTCAAACGTACATTTGCACGCATTATGGACAGCAATATCAATGACACCAAACTCTGCAACTGTTTCATCAACTGCCACCTTTATTTCATCGTAGTTTCTCAAATCCACCTTGTGAAAAATAAGGCAGCTGTATTGCTTCTTAAGATTTGCTAAATTTTCCGTTTCAATATCTAAAACCGATACCTTATTTCCATCTGCAAGTAACTTTTTCACCATATAATAACCAATGCCTTGATTTGCTCCAGTGATAATAATATTATTAGCCATTACAACCTCCTATTTCCTCAAAAAATATCTGCATATGTTTATATGCATCTGTACGGAATAATGCTTTGTTTTCTTCAGTTAATTCTCCGCTGAACAACCATTTCTGTGCGTAGAAATAAATTGGAGCATAATATTTTATTGCAAGATACCCACTGTCACAATTTGTAATCATACCGGCACTTGTCAACACTGAAAAGATTTTTCTTTGAAAATTAAGGGGCTCATCCATAAGCCAGTGTTGATACAGTTTTCGGACATCTTCATTATTAAACTGCTCTATAAACATAATCCGCATAACCTTATTGCAGAAATCATCCATAAGATATTGCTCAAAGAAGCAATTGGCAACGCTATTAAAACCATCTGAAAAAGAATTCTGACCATCTGCAAGACCGTTTTCAAGCTGTGTCATCATACCTTTTGCAATTTCAGTAAACATATTCAATAGTTCATCAAAAATACTTTGCTTATGTTCAAAATGATAGTATACAGAGCTTTCTTTGATCTCTACATACTTACAAATATCTCTAATCGAAACTGCTGAATATCCTTTTTGTGAAAACAATTCTAAAGAAACATCCAAAATTTTCTTTTTTGTTATATTCATATTAGCCCTCCACCTAACGACTGTTAGATATATTATACCTAACAGTCGTTAGATTGTCAATATATAAAATTCTATAACTCTATTCACCGTATCGATATGACCTTTTCTACCTTTAACACAGAAAAACAGCAGGAAGAAAATTATCTCCCTGCCGCTGTTCTCTGTTAGGTGTAAATCAAATCGGTGTTTACAATTTCTGTGGCTCTGCTACGGATGTTGTTCATCCGAGCAACCCACTCCATTTGATCATCTGCTTTGAGTTGTTCGGTCACACCCTCACGCTCTGCCATTTGTTTGACCAAGCGATTGAAAGTATCTTCCGCATCGTGGTTGAGTTGCAAAAGATACTCATAAAGAGTTCGTTCGGTAAGCATTTTGTTGTAGAAGGGTTTGCAGTGCTTTTGGATATAGTTTAAATGCCGTTGACCCCATACGCCTATCGGCTCGCGTTCGGGTTCATCCTCACCGGCGATGATATAATAATCACCACACAATTCGTATTTAAGCCCTGTTCTTTCGTCTGTAATAAATCTCGCTAATTGTTCCATAGTGTTTTCCTACCTTTCATAATTTTTACGCTTTTCACGCAATTTTGCCTGTTTAATTTCTTCAGCCTTTTGGATTAAATCTGCAAGACCTTTTTCACCAAATACCTTTCTCAAAAAGGAATATTGGCGGTTTTGTTTTTTGAGTTCGGTATTTTCGGTTTTGAGTTGGTATTTCTCGTAACGTAACACCTCATTCTCACGGGCAAGGTTATTATTCAAAACAGAAATGCGGTGCCAATTATCCCTTGCCTCATAATATCGAGCCAATATGGTTACGATCAAGGATTTGAGTTTTTTGATAAAAGGGTCAACGAACTTT
>JBGVPD010000049.1:0-27188 GCA_045126815.1 Eubacteriales bacterium | reverse complement strand
GCACTCTCCTTCAGTCAGCTTCGCTGACAGCTCCCTCCGCAGGGAGCCTTTATCACAATCATTCTGCTCTATCTCTTCATTTGCTTCCTATTCATCGGCTTAGCCTTTACTGAACCACACAGACTTTTAGCGTGGTTTTCGCGATACAAAAAAACGGATTCAAAAATGAATCCGTTTTTTGTTTGTTGTTTTGCTCGTTATTTTTAAAATTCCACTTTGATCAACGCCATGCCGAGCTCATCGTTCATTGCATAGAGCTTCATTTCTTTTGGTGTCGGCAATGCCGTTACAGGTGCCGAGTTCGAGCTTGAAGCAACCACCTCGCCCTTTGAACGTACACCAATAGTAATCTTGCCCTCATACATCTTTCTTTCGGGAAGTGTCACTTTATTGTGATCACAGTTATCGGAACCCGTTCCGACAATTTCAAACTCTTCGTTTACAGAGAACTTAACGAAGGGCGATGCATTCGGAACAACAAGTCCGTCTTCATCGACACATTCGCAAGTAAACAAGCCAACTTCACTGCCGTCAGCCTTAAATTCAAGATCCTGACGCAATACAAGTCTGTAGGGTTTCTTTGTTGTCTTTCTTACGTGCTCAACAACATCTTTTCCGCCTTTTCTGCCTACAACCTTGATTTCACCGGGCTCGTACGCTACGTTCCACTCACCGTGACCGTATTTTTCAATTTCTTGTTTACCAAGGGAAACACCGTTCAAGTAAAGCTCAAGTTCTTCACAGTTTGTATAAACCGTTACAACCACTTCTTCTCCCTCAAGCCCCTTTAAGTTCCAGTGAGGAACAATGTGAGCCATAGGCTCGTCGGTCCAGTGCGAAACGTTTTGGTAGAAAGCGCCCTTCTTTTGCAAGAATAGGTCGATAGCGCCCGACTTTGAGCAAAGCTGAGGCCATACAGCTTCTCCTCTATGCTCGATACTATCCCACTGATATCCACCCATAATGTAAGATCTTTCGGTAAAGAACTTCCAGTTCTTTTCACGTCCCAAGAACCAATGGTTTGTATCTCTGTCTTTATCTCTTATTCTACCATAGTTATTTGATTCGATAAGCCAGTCTCTTGTTGTACCCGTAGCACAGTTTTCAGATGATAAAACGGGCTTATCGGGATACATTTCGTGAACCTCATCATAAAAACGATGGTTGTAGTTAATCGAAATCACATCACAATAAGGGAATATGGTTGAAAGCTGGGGGTCGTTTGACTGAGCACTTGTAATAAACCTTGTATTATCAAGCTTACGAATCAATGCAGCCATTCTGTTGTGAATACGGGGTCCCTCAGCGGTCTTCTGATAATACTCTTCGTTACCCGTTGACCAAAATACAACGCTCGGTCTGTTTCTGTCACGCATAACAAGCACACGAAGCTGTTCAAGGCTTTCTTCTGTTGACTCAAACCATCTTGTTTCATCAAACACAATCATACCCATTTCGTCGAGAAGATCCATCGTTCTTTCGCAGTGCATATAGTGGCAAAGTCTTACACCGTTAGCGCCCATCTGCTTAATGAGGTCAAGCTTATATTTCGCAACGTTGTCAGGAAGAACAAGGCCTGTCAAGCCAAAGTCCTGGTGCATACAAACGCCCTTTATGAGCACTTTTCTGCCGTTAAGTATAAATCCTTTGTCTGCATCAATGGCAATAGTACGAAAACCTATTCTCGTATAATCTTCGTCAGAAATAACACCGTCAACGTATACACGTGTTACAACCCTGTAAAGATTTGGTGTTTCTGTATCCCAAATTTTAGGGTTGTTTACCTCAGTAAAATATTTAAGGGTAGTTTTGTCTCTTAATTCTGCTTTTCCTTCAGCCTTAGCTGTTGCAACTACTGTTCCGTCGGCATCAACAATATCACTTTCAACAGCAATATATTTATCTTCGTCAAAATCGTTAACAACCGTTGATTCAAAATCAACCCTCCAGAGCTTATCATTCACCTTTGTAGTGGGAGCATATACTCCGTAACGATCAATAGCTACAGGTTCGGTAACAACCAAGTCTACATTTCTGTAAATACCTGCACCTTGATACCACCAACCTTCAAACCTCTTGCCGTATACGTAAATAGCAAGCACGTTTTCCTTGTGGAAATATATATTATCGGTAATATCTACATCAAATTCATTGAAAGCAGAATAGTTATGCTTCATCAAACAGCCGTTAAGATAAATAGTTGTATCACCCGCAATACCGCCAAAACGGAGAATAACCCTCTTTCCCTGCCATTCCTGATCAGCTTCAAAATGCTTTCTGTACCATGCATTATCGTAAATAAAATACCCTGTTGCACAGTTACCTTCCTCTGTGGGAGTCTGACCGATTATATAATCATGAGGGACATTAACGTACTTCCAGTTCCCCGATCTCAAATCAATATCTTTAAAGCGGTAATAGGGGTTATATGCATCATAGTAACCGTGAGCTGCAGGTCCGGTCTGTTTTCTAATCGTCTTGCACTGTGAGTAAACCGGTCCTTTATCATCATTTACAGGATAATTTACTTCAATATCCCCCTTGTGGAACATCCATCCCTTATTTAATGATATAACTTTGCGCATAAACAATACCTCTCTTTGTATCAAATTTACTCATATTTCAATTTCTTCTGCATTCATTACGAAACCGTAATCTGCATATTCAAATATATCAGCCTTTTTGTCGGGGTTAATTGCAATAACCACCCCTGAATTTTGCATACCTGCAAGATGCTGAACAGCTCCCGATATACCTATCGCTATATAGAGTTCGGGGGCGATCACTTTACCCGTTAAACCTATTTGGGTATCGTAAGTTATCAGTCCCTGGTCTACGACCTTTCTTGACGAACCGATGTCTCCTCCGATTTTTTCAGCAAAGGATTTTACTTTATCAATAGCTTTTACCGCACCGTAACCAAAAGATACAACAACTCTTTCTTTTGTATCTTCTTCCGTTCTTACGGTAGCCATAGCAGGACTTGTCAAGCTCTTTATCTTTGCAATAACCTTACCCGATAATGCAGGTCGGTACATAAACAAATCTTTTCCGTCGGTTTCAACGCTCGTGCAATCGGCGCAAAGACCGAGTTTTAATTTTGATGCCACCCTACCCGCTATTCTCTTGCTTTTAGAATCTGTCGCCCACAAAACAACGGACGGTTGCTTATTCTTGATTCTTTCTGCAATTTCTTCTTCGTTTGTCAAAGGTATTACTGTTATATCATCGGATACACTCTTTGCAAATTCGATAGGCTTTTCGCCAACTATCCAAACCTTTTTCAGCTTTTCGGAAGACTGATTTGTATTATTCTTTATCTCCCTTTTCTGTGAAAGAATCTTTTCAATGGTAGGATACAATTCCGTCTTTTCCAAAAAGGTGCATTTTCTCTTGCCCGACTGGTTTTCAAAAGTTTCTATAACTCTTGTCGGAGAGCCTTTAAGTCCGCATTTATCAATATCAACACCAATATCCTGTGCCGACCAAACTTCAACTTCACCCATTTTTGAAAACAAACTTGGTAAACGCAGATCACATATTCTTTCAAAGGTTACCAAAGCAGGAGACTTAGCTGTCAAATGCCCTTCTCGCCTTGTGTTACACACAATACTGTCAGATATACTCTCAATTGACATAACCTCGGTCAATAATTCGTATCCCAACATATCAGAAAGCATAGGCCCTGTTTGTCCAGTATCCCCTTCCATCGTCTGCCTTCCGCAGAAAACGTAGTCGGGATTTAATTTTTTCAGAGCATACGACAATGCGTAGGCTGTTGCTAACGTATCTGCCCCCGCAAATTTTGCATCGGAAAGAAGTATTGCTCCATTTGCCCCCAATCGAGTTAACGACTTAAGATAATCCCTGCTTGACATAACACCCATAGAAAGAAGTGTTACCTCAGCATCGGGTATCCTTAGAGCACTTTCATAAGCACTTGCCTCAAAAGGACTTATTTCTCCGTTTCTGCCCTGTCTTACACAAACTACTATTTTCATATATCACTTATCTTTCTCTGTATATAGGAGCTAAAGCGTCGTGTATCTTCTTATATTCATCGTAAAGCTTACGATACTTCTTTGTATTTTCGGGATTGGGGTAAACTGTGTCCACCTCTTTTATGCAAACCTTTACCGCTTCTTCAGCATCTTTAAACACACCGCTGGCGATACCTGCAAGCATAGCTGAACCGAGAGATGAATCGGCACTTTCGGTTATGCGAAGTTCTATTCCGAGAGCATCAGACGTTATCTGCGCCCAAAGTCTTCCCTTGCCACCACCGCCGATAAGGGTTGCTTTTTCTTTGTATTCCATGCCGAGATTGTCTAAATATATCTTACTGTCAAGCAACGAAAGCGATACTCCTTCAAGCACTGCTCTCGTAAAATGCGCCTTCGTATGTGTTGCTCTAACCCCCGTAAAGCTTCCGCAAAGCATAGGGTCTGCGTAGGGAGTGAGTTCACCGTTCAAATGGGGGAGGAATACAAGTCCCTCGCATCCCAACGGAACTTCAGATGCTCCGATATCGAGCTCTTTATAATTTCCGCCGAAAGTATCTCTGTACCAACGGTATGATGCCGCCGCCGACTTTGTTGCCGTACCCGGATACCAAAGTCCGCCTGTTATGTGTGAATAGTTTACCAAATGTCTGTCGGGATAAGGCTTATCCGTTATAACGCATATTCTTCCCGCAGTTGCAAGTTTAACCGTTACGTCACCCTTGCTTACAGCTCCCGAAGCAAATACTTCCATAACTGTGTCTGTCGTTCCGCATACAACGGGTATTCCCGCAGGGAGACCGTATATTTTTGATGCATCATCTGTTACTTTTCCGATAACGTCAGTAGGCGCAACGATGGGGGGGAGCATATCTACGGTTATTCCAGCAAGACTGCATAATTCCTCGTCCCAAGCCATTTTATTGCAGTCAAAAAGCATACTGCCTTCTGCTTCTATATAGTCGGTACAATAAACGCCCGTTAAAGCGTATCTTATATAATCCTTCTCAAAGAAAATGTATTTTGTCTTATTGAAGTTGTCTTTTTCGTTTTCATTTAACCACATAAGCTGGGGTAAAGTCCAAATTGTATCAGGCTTATGATACGTCTTTTTGAATATATCCTCAGCCATTTCAGCAAAAACTCTGTCTGCTTGTTCGCGGCTTCTTGTATCCGTCCAGTGCATAGCGGGACGAATGGGTTTAAAATCTTTGTCACAAATAAGAGAAGTATGCGTTGCTGAGTCAATGGCAATACAAAGTATATCGTTTAAGTCAATACCACTCTTTTCTTTCAAACCTTTAACGTTCTCGCTAAGAGCCCAAAGCCAATCCTCTGCCTTTTGCTCGCACGCTGCGGGTGTCGGGTGGTACGTAGGATATTCAACACTGTTTTCGGCTACTATATCACCTGTCGTATTAATCAAAGTTGCTTTTGTTGAACCGCCGCCGAAATCAATTCCAAGTAAATATTTCATTCTTTTTTCTCCTGTAATTCTAAAAACGGAGTATTTTATAATTTTTTTATTTTGTCTTTTTTTGCCACAATGGAGGTATGCCAAAAAAGCACACCTCCTTTTGTAACATAAAACTATACTGTTTTTTAGGATTATCTGTGAGCAATCCAATCGTGTTCAGGGTCGTTACTTCTGTTAAAGCCCTGATAATCTCCTGCCATAAGCCAGAGAAAATATGTCTTATATCCGGGAGTTGATACGGTTGTATGGAAACCGTAGGGGAATTCTACCAATTCGTCGTTCTTAACTCTGTAAGCTTCGTCTATTTCACCGTCGGAAGTGTAAAGACACTGTACACCAAATCCCTGCTTAGGTTCAAAGAGGAAGTAGTAGATTTCTTCTGCAATACACTCTGTAGGCATATTGTCTTCGTCGTGCTTGTGAGGGGGGAATCCTGCCCAGTTACCTTCGGTTGTATAAGCTTCACCAATTGTGAGAACCTTAGCGTTTGAGTTTCCGTCAATTATAAAGCTTGTTTCTCTCTGGAAAGGTACTTCTCCCAAGAGCTTCAATACAACGTGATCTTCGCGAAGTACCTGAGGCGCTGTCTTTTCCTTAACGGGAGTTGCGCAAACAGCTATTTTAATGTGGTCAATAGCTTCAATTACACATTCCGTTTCTATGGGCATATAAAAGCTTTCAGCTTTACGGTTTTCAAAAACGGTGTTTCTGTTACCGATGTTTTCCCACTTTTCGCCGTTAACTTCAACGTTAACGTGTCCTTCAAGCATAATAAACGCTGTTTCTTTGTCGTATGTATTGAATGTAAGTTTTTCACCTGCATCAAGTTCAATTATACCGAACTCAAGCTTCTTAAGTGAACATTCGCCTATTTTGCAAAGCTGTGTATAACCTTTTGCAGGTTTATATGTTTTCTTAAAGTTCATAGCCATTCTCCTTCAAAAAGTTCTTTACATTTTCAAAATTAGGAACGCTTTCTCTCGCTCCTATTCCCGTACATTTCAATGCGGATACAGCACTTGAGAAGATACAACATTTTTCATAATCGTATCCCTGTGTTACCGCAAAAGCAAATGCACCGTGGAACACGTCTCCGGCACCGTTGGAGTCAACTGCTTTTACGAGAAATGCGGGATATGAGATAAGTTTCTTACCGTCATATAAAACGCCGCCGTCTTTTCCGCAAGTGATTACAACGATTTCGGGGTTGTATTTATCATACAACACTTTTGCCGCTTCTTCAACAGTTTCGCAGCCCGTAGCGCCCAATGAATATTCCTGTGAAGGAATAAGAATATCAACGTGAGGTAAAAGCGTTTCGTATCCGGGATAAAGACCGCCGGCATCATAAAGCACCTTAACACCGTTTTCACGGGCAATTTTTGCACCCTCAACGGCTGCAGAAAGCTCGTTACCGTCAACCATTAAAAGCTTTGCGCACTTTATTGCTTCTTTCTGTTTTTCATTGAGTTTTAATGCGGGAAGATTACCTCTGTCAAATACGCAGGTACGGCTTGTCGTCTCTTTGCTTAACCAAATAACCGACGTAAATGAACGGTAACCCTTTTCTGTTGTTACGTATTCATTTGAAACACCGTATTTCTCAAAGTCGCCTTTGAGAAAGCTTCCGCCGTTATCATCGGACAAAACGCCAATGTAAGCGCACTCCTGACCAAGCTTTGATGCAGCTACGAGCCCCGTTGCAACAGGTCCGCCGCCGGCAAGTCTTGTATCGTCAGCGCGAAGCTTTGTATCTTCTTTCGGGTAGTGGGGGACACTCACAAGAGTGTCCATTACACATGCCCCGATACCTACTATTTTAGCCATATTATTCAGCCTTTCCGTCTGCACCTACAAGCTTAATTCTTGTTATGCAGAATTCTTTAACAGCTTCAATAGGCTTCTTCATAAAGTTGTCAATAGCTATCTGACGGTCAGGCTTCTGAAGTTCTTCAAGACAGCAATCAAGGAACGTATAGCATACGTCTGTCGCAAAGTTCATCTTACGGATACCAACCTTAACAGCCTTCTTGATTTCTTCATCAGGTACTCCCGAACCACCGTGAAGTACTAATGCAGTATTGTTTGTAGCTTCTCTGATAGCCTTAATTCTTTCGATATCAAGTTTAGGAGGCTTCTTGTATCTGCCGTGAGCTGTACCAACTGCAACTGCAAGACAAGCTACACCTGTCTCTTCAACAAATTTCTTTGCATCTTCTGCAGTTGTAAATTCGTCCATATCTTTATCGTTAGTAGTACCAACGTGACCGAGCTCACCCTCAACCTGAATGTCAAGATGCGCACAAGTTTCAACAACTCTCTTTGTAAGAGCAATATTCTCTTCAAAAGGAAGTGTTGAGCCGTCAAGCATAATACCTGTTGCACCGTAACGGATCGAACGTGTCGTTTCAAGTTCGCTTGGACCGTGGTCAAGGTGGAAGCATACGGGTACCGTTGCTCTCTTTGCCGCCGCAAGAATGGAAGGAGCCAAGAAATATCCTGTCTCTTCCTTCATAAGACGGGGATAAACCTGCATAATAACGGGAGATCTGGTTTCTTCTGCAGCATGAAGTACGCCTATAACTGTTTCCATATTATATACGTTGAATGCAGGGATACAATAGTTACCCTTTTCTGCCATGTCAAGTATTTGTTTGAGATTAACCAGCATTGTTCTGCCTCCTCTTATGCAAGGATAAGATCTTCGATAGAAAGAACCTCAACTTCGTTCTGTTCTATTGCTTTAAGTGAAACATATTCGGATACACATGCTGTAACGATAGTGTTCTGTCCGATAGATGTTACGTTGAAGAGTCTGCGTTCTGCAACCTGCTTCATAACCTTAGGGATGTATTCGCCCATAAGGATGTTACCTGCCCATACAGTTTCCTTACGGTTAAGGAGCATTTCTGTAAGGTCAGCGTATGACATAATTACACGGCGAGCTTCTTCTGTTTCTTCAAGGTCTCTTGAAAGCTGGAAGGGATCCTGATATACAACAGTTTTACCCTTGTTTTCAGCCTTGAGAGCGCCGTTTGCAAGAAGTGTATCAAGGTATGCTGTAAACGTAGATACCTTTGCAGTAACTTCAACACCGTTTTCTCCGTATACACGTTTGATAGCCTTAGCATCGAAAGGATCGTATACAACAACTGTTGCATAACCGTTCATAACCTTTGCCATTTCAGCCATCTGAGCCTTTGTTTCGTTTGCAGCGCCGATAAGGAAGTCGAGCTGTGCACCCGTTGCTTTTTCATCAAGTTCAACTGTGAACTTAACGTTAGCCTTTTCAAGAACTTTAATAGCCTTGATAGCCTGTTCGGGAGCCTTGTATCTTGCATCTGCACCAAGAACGAGAAGTGTTTCTGTCTTAGCGCTGTGTTCTTTGATCTTTGCTTCGAGTTCTGCGGAAACAGCCTTTTCGCCGTAAGCGTTACCTGTTTCGAGGCAGTTCATAACGAGTTTCTGAATGTATTCGGGAAGAGCTCCTTCAAGAGCAGCCTGAAGTCTTACTTCCTTTGTGAACATAACGGGATCCCAACCTGTTACGCATACGCTTACACAACCACCGCATCCGGCGCATTCGTAAACGTTATCGATAACTTCGGAAAGACCGATTGCCCCTCTGTTTACAACAGAAAGACCGAGAGCTCTCGCTCTTGCTGTGTTTCTTTCAAGACCTGTTGCGTTGCCGATAGGGCAGATGTGATGGCACATCCAGCAGAAACGGCAAGAATCTATATGCTGTTTACTTTTTTCAGATAAAATCATTGTTATTTCCTCCTTCTGTATATCAAGTCAAATTATAAGCCCAACTTGAAGGGGTTCATAATTCCGTTGGGGTCAAGAGTCTTCTTGAGACCTTCAAATACCTGCATAGCAGGACCGTACTGTTCCTTCATAAGTCTGCCGAGCTTGATACCAACACCGTGGTGGTCGTTTACAACACCGCCGTGTGCGAGTGCCGTTCTTACACCGCATGTCCAAACTGCCTGGTGAAGTCTGAGTGCTTCTACCGGATCTTCGGGAACGTCTTTACCGTCAATGATAAATCTGTCGTAAATCATTGAGCCCCATTCATACCAGTGTGAGAAGTGTGCAATAAATTTAGCCTGAGGGAAGTTAGTTTCAATAGCTTCCTTCATCGCCCAGTAGATTTCTTCGATCTTACCGTAAGGAGCGATCGTATCCATTGTACCGAACATCTGAGGAATATCCATCATGTGACCGGGATAGAAGAACGTAATCTTTTCTTCCCACCATTTTTCACCGTATTCTGAGCCTAAGTCTTCAGCGCCGTATTTTGCAAATGTTTCGAGAAGGATCTTTTCTTCTACTTCAACCATTTCCTTAACGCCTTCGTATGCGATGTTCATAAACGCACCTTTGCGTTCAACACCAACGATCTTCTTGATAAGAGAAGCTGTTTCAGCCTCGTCGTAAAGACGCATAACTGAGGGTTTAAACTTCTGAAGAAGTTCTCTTGACGCCTTGAATGCACCCGACATATCCTGGAACAAGAAACCGCGGAAACGTCTTTCTTCAGGCTGGTCGTAAATACGGATCTGTGCCTTTGTAATAACACCGAGTGTACCTTCAGAACCGATGAAGATCTGGTTAAGGTCAGGACCTGCTGCATGTTTGGGAGCAGATGCTGTGTTGATGATATCACCGTTAGGAAGAACAACTTCCATCTGGAGTACCATGTCGTCTATCTTACCGTACTTTGTAGAGCAAACACCGATACCTCTGTGAGCCAAGAATCCGCCCACTGTTGAACAAGTAAGAGAAGAAGGATAGTGCATTGTTGCCTTACCAACTTCGTTTGCAGCCCATTCAATGTGCTTGTAGATTGCACCTGTTCCACATTCTATGTACATAGCTTCTGTGTTAACTTCATAGATCTGGTTCATTCTCTTTGTATCGAGCAAAATACCGCCGCATACAGGAATAGCACCGCCCTGTGTACCGCCGCCGGCACCCCAAGGTGTTACGGGAAGTTTGTAGTAGTTTGCGATTTTCATAACCTTAGATGTTTCTGTTGCATCCTTAGGAGCTACGATAAAGTCAGCTTCAGGCATTCTTTCGCCTCTGTCTGCCCACATTCTGGACAACCAGTAGTAGTCTACGCTGTGTGTCAATTTGTCAATTTCTCTGATAGAACAGTTTTCACGTCCTACCGCGTCTTCGAGTTCAGTAAGAATCATTGCATCTAAAAACTTATTTCTCTGCATGATTATTTCCTCCTAAATTATATATGTTTTTTTATTTATTTCTTAATATTTTTATCAACCGAAAGTGCGGGAACAAATTTGCAGAACGTTTCTATTTCTGCCGTATAGTCACCCTCGATTTCAACAAAGTGATGAATGTAAGGACCTTCAAGAAGTCTGTCTTCCCAAGCCTGAAGGTTATCAAATTCACCCCAGAGGTATGTACCGTGAGTCTGAGGTCCTTCTGTTGTATTAACAGCACCTGCAAGGATCATATAGTTACCGTCTTCCTGATCAAGTCTTGCAACCGTGTACTGACCGTCTTTTGCTCTGAACCACTCTCTCTGGTTTACGAGACGAGCTGTGCTGTCGGGAGCCTTAACTGAAAGCGGGAACGGACCGCAGTGCCAAAGAAGTTCTGCATTTTTGTTTTCGGGATGGCGAACGGTAAATTCACCAAGAAAGGGTTTGCCTTCGCCCAAAGATGCCGAACGAAGCATAACCATCGTCATAGCGCAGTGCATATCACTTTCACAGCTAATCGTGTAACCAAGATCGTTGAGCACACCGTAAACTGCGCAAGGTGCAAGTCCGTCAAACAACTGAGGAGTTGCAGTCCAGCACTCTGCCGAAATAACGTCAAGCTTGAATTCTTCAAATATACCTATATATGTAACAACGAGACAAGCCATTCTTTCAAGATACTGGGGTGTCAAATCGTCCATCTGGTAGTTATCTTTAAAATACTGAACGTATTTTTCGATCTCTTCTTTTTTGTTTGCCATAGCGGCGTTAAAACGGTCTTGCAATATTGCAAGGTTTATAGGAATTATGCGAAGTCCGAATTTACCCATAAGTTCGCCTTCATTCCAAATTACCGAATAGAAAGGAGCAGGACGAATTCCAACCTGACCAATTCTGAGATTGTTGAAGTTCTTGAGCATACATGCAACTCTTACGAGCTTCATAAAGTTCTCTTCAAATATATCTTCTTCAACTCTGCAGCAAGGAATGTGTGCAAAAGGAATGTGATATCTCTGTAACTGACGTGAAACACCAAAAAGTCCGCACTGTGAATCGGTAGGTCTCATACCGTCTACATAGTATTCATCATCGAGGGGAGCCCAAATAAAAATCGGCTTTCCTACTTCTCTTGCAAGGTCTGCAACTGCCTCTTCGTTACCAAAGTTCGCGTTTATCATAAGGATAGCGTCAACTTCTGCTTCTTTAAAACGTTTTGCAGCCGCCTTAACCGAATCGTCGTCAAAGATAAGATCGTTAGAGCCAAGTCCTTTTGTGTCAACAAAGGTGAGTTTATCGCTTGTAAAGTTCTTTTCAATGTACTCTACGTTTTTCTTTCCTCTTTCTTCAGCAGAAACCCATGTCAAAAATGTTTTTGCGGGTCTGTTGAATGTGTTTCTTCTCATCGGACAAAGTCCGATTTTTACATTATAATTCAACATAAAAATGTCTCCTTTTTTCACATTATTCCACTTTGTATTCTACTACATTTCTTGTATCTATGTCAACACACTTTCGGATTATTTTTTCACTTTGTTGACAACTTTCGTGGGAAATGTTATAATAGTGAAAATAATTTTCATTTAGGGGTACCAAATGGAATCTATAATGCATAATATACGAACCCTGTACGATGATATGGGGCGAAGCGAAAAAAGAATAGCCGATTACATACTGTCAAACACTCAAAGTATAATAGAAATGTCGATAAGCGAACTTGCCTCAAAATGCGGAAGCGGAGATGCAACTGTCGTAAGATTTTCAAGACGTTTGGGGTTTACGGGATATCAAGCGTTAAAGTTAGGTATTGCCGCAGAAATAAGTTCGGTGTCTGCCATTGACCGCACGATAAACAAAACCGACTCTTGTTACGAAATATTTCAGAAAAGAATAAACGATATACTGATATCGCTAAAAAATACTGAGTCCGTGTTAAACCACACACAGCTTGAACTCGCGGCAAAAAGTATAATGGCTGCTAAGAAAATATACATATTCGGTCTTGGCAACTCATCGGCAATAGCTATGGATGCTACTCATAAATTTTTACGACTTGGACTCAACGCACAATCGTGTTGCGACAACCATCTGCAAACCATTATAGCATCCCACCTTGACAAAGATTCCGTTGCCATAGGGATATCCCACTCGGGAAGCTCAAAAGATATCGTTGAAGCGTTACAAGTAGCAAAAAACAATAATGCCAAAACTATATGTATTACAAACTACGGAAATTCACCCATATTAGCCGTATCCGACATACGTCTGTTCACACAGTCGGAAGAAACGAAAAGGTCAATACTGGCTATGAGCTCAAGAATAGCACAACTCACCATATTTGACGCAATTTACACGTATATAGTTGTAAACAAAGGCGAGAAAGCCGTTGACGCGATTTACAACACAGAAGATGCTTTGAAGTACAAAAAATATTGATTATCGCCAACATAAAAACACCCCGATTTTTTCAGGGTGTTTTTTATTATTACATATAATCTTTCCTACTCAAGCTTAAGGAACATCTCAAGCATACGTTTTGCGCACACTTCAAGATGTGCTCTTGTTATTCTACCTGTATTAAGCGACTCTTTTAAGACGTCAAAATCACCTACCGGCATACGCACGTCGTTACCTGCAAGAACACAGTAAGTCTGATCGCAAGGAGTATTCCAGTCCGACGTTACCATTCCCTCAAATCCCCACTCATCACGGAGTATTCCTTGAATCTGTTCATAACCGTTGCAACATCTTCTTCCGTTTACAAGGTTATAACTGCTCATAACAGTCCACGGTTGAGACTCTTTAATACAAATTTCAAAACCTTTCATATATATCTCGCGGAGGGCGCGTTCGGAAACTCGGCTATCGCTGAACTTTCTGTTTATTTCCTTATTGTTACAAGCAAAATGCTTTGCAGATGCTCCTATCTTTTGGCTCTGTATACCGTTTACTTTTGCCGCGGCAAACACTCCGGAAATAAGGGGATCTTCGCTGAAATATTCAAAATTTCTTCCACAGAGAGGATTTCTGTGAATATTCAATGCAGGAGTAAGCCAAATTGCAAGTCCGTTTTCTTTTGCCTCCAATGCTCCCGCTTTTCCTATTTCATAAGCAAGATCAGGATTCCAAGTACAAGCAATCAAAGTTGCACACGGCCAAGCTGTCGCTGAAAGTCCCGTCTTAGGTGACATTCTTATTCCCGCAGGTCCGTCAACTGTCATAAATGAAGGAATATCAAGTCGGTCTATACCTCCAAATCCCGCCGTATTTGCAACGCCTCTGCTTTTTGTTCCGCTCATCATGGTTATAAGCTCATCATCTGTAAACTGAGTCATAAATTCATCAAGCGTTATTTTACCCTTTGCAACCTCTTCAAATAAAACAGGTTTTTCGCTTTCAATCACTTTTGCGCTGTTAGGAGTAGCTTTAACGTCATCATATTCTTTTATAGGATATGAAGGAAGTTTTTCAAAACTGCCGTCTGACATTAATCTCTTTTCAAGCTTATTGGGAGCACATTTTTGAGTAAGTTGCTTTGTAATAACGTATTCGTCTTTTACTTCGTATACATAATCGCATTTTTTAAGATTACGGCAACTGTTTCCGACATAAAACTCGTATTCGCCCTTTTCAAGCAAAAATGCTGACATTTGTAATTTTCCGATATCATCATAACTTGCCATATCGGAGATAGCAAATTCAATCGTCAATTCTTCAGTTTCTCCCATATTCAAAAGCTTTGTCTTTTTGAAACCGCAAAGAGAAATCTTGCTCTTCCCTAAAATTCCCTGAGGGGCAGAATAATAGCACTGTATAACTTCTTTTCCGGGCATGTTCCCGATATTCTTAACAGAAACAGTTATCCTTATTTTATCCCCCACAAGAGTTGATTTGTAATTGCTTATTTCAAAATCGGTATATGATAAACCGTACCCGAAAGGATAGATAACCTTTTCAAAAGCTGATGGTATAGTTTCAAAATAACGGTAGCCAACGTATATATCTTCAAAATAATTAACGTAGTCATCGCTTTCGTTAAAAGTATCAGCCGAAGGATAGTCATAAAAATCTTTTGCAAAAGTATCTGTCAGTTTCCCAGACGGATTGACGTCACCGCAAAGAATATCGGCTAAAGCAAGACCGCCCTCCATTCCCGCCTGCCAAGCAAGAAGAACAGCGTCAATCTTGGGATTATTTTTTATCCATGATAAGTCCATCATACCGCCAACGTTTAGTACAACTACCGTATGCTCAAAACGTGACGTAACTTCATCTATCATTTTTTGTTCTTGGTCGGAAAGATAATAATCTCCCTTTTCTGCAAATCTATCCAAAAATTCTCTTGAATAACGGTGTATAGTTATAATTGCAACATCACATATTTTTGATGCTTCATTAATAATCTCCATCGGAACTTCTATTTCGGGATAAAAACCGAATTCATTACATACAGCATCGGGTGAAGTTGCATAATCATAATAATATTTTGTCAACGGCTCATATACCGATACTTTCGGAGATTTGCACATTAATCCCTCGTAAATATTACGGACATAGTCACAGTAAACCATACCGCTTCCGCCGCCGCCCTTAACGTAATTAATACTTCCTATACCGAAAAGAGCTAAAGAGGTATTATTTTTAAGCGGTAAAATACCGTTGTTTTCAAGAAGCACCATGCCCTCGGATGCTACTTTCTTTGACAGCAAAATATGTTCTCTGCAACCTGTAATACGGGTACCGTTTTCACCCATATTCGTTGTCAAATTATATTTGTATCTCGCCCATTTTTGAGGTTTCACTATGTCTGTTTTACGCATAATATTCATAAAAAAACCCTCCAAGTGTTTAATTTACTACTTGAATTTTATAACAAAAAGATGTATGATACAAGTAAAATATTGTTTATTATTAGACAAAAAATGCAAAGGGTATGTATTATGCACGATTATTTCAGAGAAATAAAGAAAAGTATAGTTTTTGGAATCAGACAAAAGCTTGATTTCCCCGCGCACATTCACGAAGACATCGAGCTTGTTTTTGTAAAAAAAGGCGGAGGTAAAGCTTTTTGCGACGGAAAAAAATATATTTTAAGCGAAAATTCATTTTTTCTTGTATTTCCTAACCAAGTACACCGATATGAAGAATGTACTATGGGAGAATATGTGTTGCTTATAGTGAAACCAACAGACCTTCTTGGTTTTCGGGAATTATTTTTAGACAGCACTCCCATGTCGGCAGAACTTCACCTTGATACAACATACAAAAAAGATATTGAACCTCTTATGGAACTTGCTTTAACAGAATACACCGAAAACGGAGAATCAACAGTTACAGAAGCCTACCTTACCGCTCTTTTCGGAAAATTATTCAGATTATACGATATAGAAAAAAACAGAAGAAACAATAATACCGTCCTTGAGATAATACATTATTGCAAGACACACTACAAAGAGGATATCAAAATAAGCTCTGTGGCAGAAGAATTACATCTTAGCAAAAGCTCTGTATCGCATATATTCAGCAAAAAATTCTCTATGAATTTTTGCAGTTACATCAATTCTCTACGTCTTGCAGAAGCTGTCAAGCTTATGAAAAACAAATACTATTCAATGACCGAAATATCCGATATGTGCGGTTTTCCGACAATACGGACGTTTAACCGTGCATTTCAGAAAAAATACGGCTGTTCTCCCTCAGAATACAGACAAATGTAATCCTAATACAACATTATATGATAAAATATTTTATATCTCGACAAAAGATGTATTGATTAATTTATGTTTATGTGTTATAGTTAAATATGTGTACGAATTTTTGTATATTAAGTCCGATTTTGGAGGTTATTATAGATGAACAATAACAATTACAAAAGACCTGTGACCGCAATTCAAAAAGAGCGGTCAAAAAAACAAACCAACAAACGAAACGGAAAAATTTTTAAGATTTCATATCTTGTTTATGTATCCGTTTTGGTGATTTTAATCGGTATGGCGCTTCTTTACGTTAATTCCGTTCTAAGCGAATACGAGAACGAACATCCTCAAAGACATATCGAAAAAGCTATTTCTCTTTTGAAAGAAGAGGCAAGTTCGGGAGAGTTGTGGAAAAAAGAAGGCGCTCCCTCTTTGGAAAATAACGATTTTGAGACTTCTTCAAACCCTCAAAAGCTTTACGGTGATATGCTTAACGGTGATATCAGAATATCTTCACCGAAAATGCTTAACGAAACCGACTGCGTTTACGGTGTTTTATACGATGACTTGCTTATCGCTGAAATTACTCTTCGCAAGGTTGGACAACCCGAACAAAAATTGGCTATAATTAACATTCAAAAGTACGAGCTTGTATCTTACTTACCGGTAAGCCATACATATTCAATCGAGCTTCCTCAGGGCGTTTTGGTTAATTCGGAATTGTTTATATCGGTTAATAATATTAACCTCACCGAAGATATGGCAGAGACAAAGCCTACGGGTGAAAACGTATTTACTTTTAAAAACCTTATTTTAAAACCCAAAATAGAAATAAAAGATGCAAAGGGAAATTCTGCAAACTATAAACTTCCCGAAAATGCAAACGGCAAGATTGAATTTGACAATACTTTATATACTTTGACTCTTCCCAATACGATATTCGTTTCCGTTGACGGTGATAGACAGACGGGTAATCTTTTGGAAGACGGAAGACTTGAATACAAGATCCGTCTCGCAAAAAAATCTGACGTTGAATTATCAGACCTATACGAAAATAAAATCAAATATACAGGTACAACGACCGTTCCCCTTTCGTATTATACATTTACTACAAATGAAAAATGTACAGTTACAGTTGACGGTAAGGTCGTACCTAATGAAGCTGTAAACACTTTTGCAAACCCGGAATATGAAAAAATTACTGAATACGTTCCCGAACTTCCCATGCTTTCCGAGTACAAGATAGTCGTATTGAAAGACAATGCCGAAGTATCCGTTGTTGACGGCGAAGGAAAGGCAGTTAGTTACGACAAGGATAAGCACACTCAAGACCTTGTAGATGTTTCGTCGGGTACGTATTACGAGACTGTTCCCGAAGAAGTAACGTCTGAAGTAAACGTTATCAAAACCCTTGAAGACTGGAGCTTGTTTATGACTTGCGACCTCAACTTCTACGGTGTATCAAAACATCTTATTAAATCTTCTCACTTGTATAACGTTGCTTTAAAATACAACAACAGTATAGACAGAACGTTTATAAACGTACATTATCTTGAAAATCCGCCGTTTGTTGAAGAGTCAGCTACAAACTTTATTTGGTTGACAGACAATTGTTTTGCGGTCGATATACACTTTGTAAAGAAGATGATCCTTACCGACGGCAGACGTCAGGCAGATGAAATGAACGAACGTTGTTATTTTGTTAAATATGATGATACGAAAGACAACGTAAACAATCCCAAATGGAAACTTGTTTATATGAAGGAGATTGTAGACGATGCAAAATAATGGACAGAATACAGCTCTAAAAGAAAAAGAAACAAATGTTGCGCAAAACAGTGCCACAAAACAGACTCCCGAAAACTATGTTCCAATAAGGAGAAAACCGCAAACAATATACAGCAAAAACCGCAGAAGACCTAATAAAGACGGTAAACTGACTATAGGAAAAGTGGCAATTAGAACAACAGCTGTAATAATGACGTTTGTGTTGGCTGTGGTGGTTCTTCTCTACTGTGGTTTGGGTATGCTTTGTATGAACCGCGTATCAAAAGAGGAAAAGGCAAAAGGTAATATATCAGAGATCCTTTACATAACAGTCCCCACGTTTTTGGAAACGGGAGCTTTTAAATTTATTCCATCCCTCTATCTTTCAAAGGACAGTATACAATCAATCGTAGACAAGAATAAAATGAAAGATATGGATGCTGACGTAAACGAAGATCTTATAAACTTCGGTTCTTCAACGTTAGGTCCCTTGAATATTGATACTACTATTGATATGAAAGATAACGAACAAAATACAAACGCCGATAATTCTATTGAGATACACGAAATATCGGGTGCAACATATTACGGAACGATGATGATCGTAAAAGATCCGTCAAGAGTTAGCTTGGCAACAATATACCCTTGGCGTGAAACGGGCGTAACTCTCGACCAACTCGTAAAAGATAACGGCGCTATAGGCGGTATCAACGGCGGACTTTATAACTCAAATAATAATACGGGCGGTATTCCCTACGGCGTTATAGTTTCAAACGGCGAGATACAGATGAATAAACCTCAGCAGTGGCCCGGACTTGTACTTGTCGGTCTTACGGAAAACAACGTACTCCAGATCATTGACGTATCAAAGATGAACGCAAAACAGGTTGAAAATCTTATCAAAGAAAAGAAGATAAGAGATGCAGTTACGTTCCAAGACGAAGCGTCCGATGCTAATAACCACTTTGTTCAGCTTATTATAAACGGCGAAGAAAGAGAAATGAACGGTATGGGCAGCGGACTCAATCCGAGAACAGTTATAGGTCAAAGATCCGACGGCGCCATACTTATGTTTGTTACCGACGGACGCGGAAAGAACGGTCACTTAGGTGCATCGGCATCCGATTTGATCGAAGTTATGAAGAATTACGGCGCAGTAAATGCGGCAAACCTCGACGGCGGAAGCTCTTCTTGTATGTACTACGATAACGAATACCTTATGACAAGCGTTACTTTCTACTACACTAACGCATCATGGAAACTCCCCGCAGGATTTGTAGTTAAATAAAAATAATGGTAGGTATGCATAATTTATGCATACCTATTTTTTAATGCGAATGCCTACAACAATAAGTTTATTTAAATTATATAGCCCTCTCCGTCAGCCTACGGCTGCCAAAAACCTTATTTTATTTCATCAGTCGGTAATTTTTTGCTTTACAACCCTTTCGTCACGCTTCGCGCGCCACCTCCCCTTACACAGGGGAGGCTTTAGTTTTCCCCAACAAGTTTAGTTGAAAATTATAAAGCCCTCTCCGTCAGCCTACGGCTGCCACCTCTCCCGAAGTGAGAGGCTTATACCTATCCCATCAAGTTTATTTTAATTAATATAGCGAGACGAAGCCAAACAACAAAACAATCCCCCGACAGCATATTTCCCGTCTTGTGTGAGCATAACCCGACCTAAACGGATAATAAATCTTATGATTATGTAGGATGCAGCGAAACAAGGCGTTTAGGGGGGAGAGGTCTAGGAGTGGGGGGAATCGCAACCCCACACTCCTATGGCGACTTCTTTGGTTACTTTCTTGTCGCAGCAAGAAAGTAACATAAAAGAAAGTAAGTAAAGTTATTTTTATTCCAATAATGTCAGAAAAGTTTATAAAACGGGACGTCGAGGTAGGGGTTCCCCAAACCGCACGTAGTAAGGTTTGGGGGTTCTCGTGTGCGCCGTCCCCTACCAGTTAGGAGGGGAAGTGATTTTTAAGACAATTTTATTAGTTAAAACTGTTTATAAAACGAGAGAACACAGTTCTCCCCTACAAGTTAGAATTTAAAGTCAGTTTAATAACTTGCCATTTTGACTCCAACAAAAACTTTATAAATAAAAAACCTTTCCCGTATATTTCGAGAAAGGTTTTTATAATTATCTATCCTTTTATTAACCCAATTTCTGCTTGATGGTTGCAAGTCTTTCAAGCGCTTCGTAAAGTGTTTCATCTTTTTTAGCGTAGTGAAGTCTTACAATATCCCTTACATCTTCCATAAAGAATGATGTTCCCGGTACTGCCGCTACACCAACTTTTGCAGCCATCTCTTCACAGAATTCAACGTCTGTCTGGCCTTTTTTCATAAACTGACCAATATTTGCAAGTACAAAATACGTTCCCTGAGGATCAGAATACTCAATACCAAGTCTGTCAAGACCTTCTGTGAATATTTTCTTCATGTGAGCATAGTGCTGTCCAAACTCGTCATAGTAACTGTCGGGCAACTCAAGTCCGACAACTGCCGCTTCCATAAGAGGAGAAGGCGCTCCTACCGTGTTAAAGTCGTGGTACTGCTTAATTCTGTCCATAATGTGCTGAGGAGCTATAGCATATCCAAGTCTCCATCCGGTTATTGAATACGTTTTTGACAAGCTGCTGCACGAAATTGTTCTTTCCCACATTCCGGGAAGGCTGTTCATATAAATATGTTTATGAGGCTCGTATATGATGTGCTCGTATACTTCGTCCATAATTACGTATGTATCATACTTGATAGCAAGATCTGCTATTTGTTTAAGTTCAGCTTCCGTAAACACCTTACCGCTGGGGTTTGAGGGGTTACATATAAGAATAGCCTTCGCTCCCTGCTTAAACGCATCTTCAAGTACGTTTGCATCATAATTAAATGCAGGAGGAATAAGGGGTACGAATATGGGTTCGCAGTCAACAAGGAGTGTCTGCGCGCGATAGTTCTCAAAATAGGGAGAGAACATAATAATCTTGTCGCCGGGATTAGTAATCGCAAAGAGTGTATCAACCATAGCTTCAGTTGAACCGATGGTTACCACTACCTCTGTTTCGGGATCAATCTTTCTTCCCATAAATCTTCCGCATTTTTCAGCTAATGCTCTTCTGAAATTGGGAGCACCCATCGTGATGGGATACTGGTGAGGGCCAAGCTGACTGATCTCCTCAAGTCTGTCTGTCAATACTTTCGGAGGATCAAAATCCGGAAAACCCTGCGCTAAATTTATTGCATTGTTCGCAATAGCGATTCTCGTCATACGGCGTATAACAGAATCGGTAAAATGCTTCGTCTTTCTGCTCATTTCCTGCATTTTAAAAAACACCTCAATTCAAAATCAGTTAAGTCCCAAGACACTTCCGGGAACTGTAGTAAGCCCATTGGCTTTTAGTATTTCAAAACTGTTAGCTTCATCGGAAAGGCGGAATACCATATAAGCATCGTCCGTTCCTCTGTCTATAAGTGAGTACATATATTCAATATCAATTCCTGCATAAGAAATTATCTTCAAAACCTCTGCCAAACCGCCCGGTTTGTCAGGCACTGCTACAACTTCAACTTCGTTTATGCTTACAATACAATTTTCTTTTTCAAGCGCAGCTTTCGCTTTTTCAACGTCATTCACAAGCATACGCAATATGCCGAAATCCGTCGTATCTGCAATAGATAACGCGCGTATATCAACACCGTTTTCGTAAAGTGCTCTTGTTACCGACGCTATCTTTCCCGATCTGTTTTGAAGAAATACAGATAACTGTCTAACCATATCATTTACTCCTTTTCCAATATTTTAGTCCAAAAGTTTTCTCTTGTCAATAACTCTTACTGCCTTGCCCTCCGAACGAGGAAGTGAATTAGGCTCCATAAGAATTACTTTTGCATTAATTCCGAGAATAACCTTTAATGCTTCCGAAAGCTCTTTCGCCCTCTTATCAAGTCCTTTGATAGTATCGTGGAATACGTCTCCGCTTATTTCAACTCTTACCTCAATACTGTCAAAATTATTTTCTCTGTCAACAACGATCTGATAGTTGGCTGTATATCCCTTTTCTATAAGTACAGTCTCTATCTGTGATGGGAACACGTTTACGCCTCTTATAATAAGCATATCGTCCGTTCTGCCTCTTGGCTTCGTCATCTTAACAAGAGTTCTTCCGCAAGAACATTTTTCTCTCGTTATAACACCGATATCTCTCGTTCTGTAACGGAGTATGGGGAACGCTTCTTTGGTTATGCAAGAGAAAACAAGTTCTCCCTGTGTTCCTTCAGGAAGTACTTCTCCCGTATCGGGATCGATTACTTCAACTATAAAATGGTCTTCGTTTATATGCATTCCCGTCTGTTCTTCACATTCAAAACCAACACCGGGACCGATAATTTCTGTCAAACCGTATATATCAAACGCTTTCAGTCCCAACATATCTTCAATTTGGTGACGCATTTCGTTTGTCCAAGGTTCTGCTCCAAATATACCTGCTTTAAGCTTGATATCGTCTTTTGTGTAACCCATAGCATAAAGAGTCTCAGCTATATGTAATGCATAAGAAGGCGTACAACAAAGAATTGTTGAACCAAAATCTTTTAATATTGTTACCTGTCTTTGTGTATTTCCGCTTGATACGGGAATAGCCGTCGCACCAAGTCTTTTTGCACCGCCGTCAGCTCCAAGGCCACCTGTAAACAAACCGTAACCGTATGAAACGTGAACCATATCTTCATCCGTACAACCCGCTGCTGTAAATGCTCTCGCGCAACAGTCTGCCCATAAATCAAGGTCATTCTGCGTATATCCGACAACTATCTGTTTGCCCGTAGTACCACTTGATGCGTGAAGTCTTACAACGTCCTTCATAGGTACTGCAAACATACCGTAGGGGTATGTGTCACGCAGATCCTGCTTGTAGTTAAAAGGAAGCTTATAGAGGTCGTCTACACTCTTAATATCTTCAGGAGTAACACCCAATTCTTCCATTTTTTTACGGTAATGCGGAACATTATCGTACACTCTTTTTACTGTGTTTATCAAACGTTCGCTCTGAAGCGCCTTCATTTGTTCCCGAGAGGCTGTCTCAATCTCGGGTTGATAATATTTTCCCATATTAATTCAACCACCTTTTATGCGTTCAAGCCTAAAGAAAATGCTTTTTTGTTCATTTCCAAAAATTTCGGCGGAACACTGTTCTCAATAGCATTCATCCATTCTTCTTCAGTAAAGTCAAAATATTTTGACAATCTTCCCATAAGAACAAGATTGACCGCTTTTGAAGAACCCGCGCTCTCCGCAAGAGAGAGGGCATCAAGCGCATCAACGTGAAATCCTTCGTTTCTCATTTTTTCAACAAGCTCTGTCGGATATTCAGCGGATCCTGTTACTACGGGCATAGGATTTATCTTTTGTGTATTTGTAATGATCTTTCCGTCTTTTTTCAGATACTTCGTCCATCTTGCTGCTTCAAGCAATTCAAAAGATACGATATAATCAGACTCACCTTCGTCTATAACGGGTGAATATACTTCATCGCCAAATCTTACGTAAGTTACAACAGAACCGCCTCTCTGGCTCATTCCGTGCACCTCTGATACTTTCACGTCATAACCTTTTGTCAAAAGTAATCTGCCCAAAAGCTTACTTGCAAGAAGTGAACCCTGACCGCCGACACCGACTATCATTACGTTTTTCGTTTTATTATTATTCATATTCAACCCTCCTGCATAGCGCCGAATTTACAAAGCTGGGTACATACTCCGCAGCCTGTACAAAGGGTAGCATCTATTACTGCCTTGCCGTCTACCATACTGATCGCAGGGCAACCTATCTTCATACACATCTTACAACTCTTACACTTATCGGACAAAACCTTTACGGGCGGTTTTGCTTTTACGTATTTAAGAAGAGCGCAAGGACGTCTTGAAATTATAACCGAAGGCTCATTCTTTGCGAGTTCCTCTTTTATAACCTTTTCGCACATTGATATGTCGTAAGGATCAACTACCTGTACGGAGTTTATACCGATAGAACGGCAAAGCGCTTCAAGGTCTACCTTTGAAGCGGGATCGCCTTTTAGGTTAAATCCTGTTGTGGGGTTATGCTGATGACCTGTCATACCAGTAATAGAGTTATCAAGGATAATAACCGTACTGTTCGAGTTGTTATATGCAATATTAACAAGTCCTGTCATACCCGAATGCATAAACGTCGAATCGCCTATAACGGCAACCGTCTTGCCGTCACTCTTTCCGTCGTTAGCTTTATTAAAGCCATGTACGCCCGATATTGAAGCACCCATACAAATTACGCTATCTACTGCATTAAGCGGAGCAACCGCGCCCAATGTGTAGCAGCCGATATCACCGATTACGTTCAGCTTTAATTTTGAAAGAACGTAGTAAAGACCTCTGTGAGGACAGCCCGCGCACATAACGGGAGGTCTGTTGGGAATAACAGCGTCAACGCTTTCTCCCTCTTCGTATGCAATTCCAAGACCTTTTGCCACTCTGTTCTGAGAAAGCTCGTCGATATTTGAGAATAGATTTTTGCCCTCTGTTTCAATGCCTATAGCGTTACAATGACCTTCGATAAAGCCATCAAGTTCTTCAACTACTATCACCTTTTCAACCGACTTTGCAAACTCTTTTAAAAGCTCATCAGAAAGCGGCCATACAATGCCTAACTTGAGTATGCTTACATCACTTCCGCATACTTCTTTAACGTACTGATAACAAGTTCCCGCCGTTATAATACCGAGCTTGTTTTCAGTTCCCTTTTCCCATTTATTAAGTTCAGACATCTTTGCAAACTCAGACAGTTTTTCTGTTCTTTGTTCAACGATAGGATGTCTTTTCTTTGCAAAACCGGGCATCATTATGTATTTTGAAGGATTTTTTTCGTATTCTATCTGCTGTTTTTCTTTTCTTTCCGAAGTTTCAACAATACTCTGCGAATGAGCAACGCGTGTGCACATCTTTAAAAGTACGGGAGTATCAAACTGCTCGGATATCTCATAAGCCATCTTCGCAAATTCAAGCGATTCCTTTGAATTTGATGGTTCAAGCATAGGTATCTTCGATGCTCTTGCATAATGTCTTGAATCCTGTTCATTCTGTGAAGAGTGCATACCGGGATCATCTGCAACACCAATAACCATTCCCGCATTGACACCTGTATATGAAATCGTAAATAAAGGATCTGCCGCAACGTTAAGTCCAACGTGCTTCATTCCGCAAAAACTGCGCTTACCTGCCAAACTCGCCCCGAAAGCCGCTTCCATAGCAACCTTTTCGTTTGGAGCCCACTCTGCGTATATTTCAGGATATTTTGCCGCACATTCGGTTATTTCCGTACTGGGTGTGCCGGGGTAACTTGACACAAAAGAACACCCTGCCTCAAATAATCCTCTCGCAACAGCTTCATTACCTAACATTAGCTGTTTCATATCTATTTCCTCTCTTTCATTTCCGCACGATCATGCGAAAAAGCTATTCTAAAACTTTAATTAGTATTTAAACGACTACCGTATCGTATATAAATAAAATAATATTGTTTATTATAACATAGTTATCAAAATTATTCAACAACTATTTAGCTATATTTTTTATCCAATATGGTCTTTTATTGAAACCGTAATCTCTTTTGAATAACAAGAAAATACTTTCTCAACCTTTTTCTCGTCAGGTTTCTTGGTAAACACACTTACAACGGGAACGATAATTAATCCAATAAGCATACAAAACGCACCCGCATTAATGGGAGATTTAAGAATCGTCGGGAAAATATCAAGCTTGTATACGTTTCCTATTAAGTTCGTAAGCATAAATAAGGTTGAAAATGATATATTAACCCATACTGATGCCTTCGTTGTTCTCTTCCAGTATAAGCCGTACAAGAAAGGCGCTAAAAACGCTCCTGCCAATGCTCCCCATGATACACCCATAAGCTGAGCTATAAACGTTATGCTGCTGTTATGCTGAACTATCGCTATAACCGCAGAAATAACTATAAATACCAAAATCAAAACACGCATAGTAAACACCTGTTTTTTCTCGGTCATCTTACTTGCTATCTTCTCTTTGATAAAATCAAGCGTCAAAGTTGAACTTGAAGCAAGTACGAGAGAAGATAAAGTTGACATAGACGCCGAAAGTACCAACACTATTACCACGCCTATCAAAACGTCTGAAAGTCCGTTAAGCATATTAGGTACTATTGAATCGTATATAACAGAACCGTTTGCCGCATAATCAGGTGTAAACAGTCTGCCGAAACCGCCGAGAAAATAACATCCACCCGCAACTATCAAAGCGAATAGAGTCGAGATTACCGTGCCCTTTGTGATCGCCTTTTCGTTTTTGATCGCATAAAACTTCTGGACCATCTGAGGAAGTCCCCATGTGCCGAGAGATGTGAGTATGACAACTCCGAATAAGTTTATAGGATCGGGTCCAAAAAACGATGTCAGGTCTCCCAAGGATATATTTTCAGCTTCGCTCGTTATTTGGCTCAAGCTATCAAGAGCAACCGAAAGACCGCCTTTGCTTTCAACCACCGCAATTATAACGGCAATAATGCCCACTATCATAATAATACCTTGGATAAAATCATTTATAGCCGTCGCCATATATCCTCCGGCTATTACGTAAACAGCCGTCAAAACGGACATACCTATCACACAGTATTCGTAAGGAAGATCAAACGCCATTCCGAAAAGTCTGCTGAGTCCGTTATAAAGCGATGCCGTATAAGGTATAAGAAATATAAAGATCACCGCCGATGAAAAGAGTTTCAACCCCCTACTGTCATATCGCGCGCTGAAAAACTGAGGCATCGTCGCACTGTCAAGGTGCTGTGTCATTATTCTCGTTCTTCTTCCTAACACCATCCAAGCAAGAAGCGATCCCAATATCGCGTTTCCAATACCTGCCCATGTTGCCGCAATACCATACTTCCAACCGAACTGCCCTGCATATCCTACAAACACAACTGCTGAAAAGTATGACGTTC
>JBGVPD010000048.1:0-9462 GCA_045126815.1 Eubacteriales bacterium | reverse complement strand
GAGCCTGCGCAACGTAACAGTTTGCTCTAATTCAAATGTTACGCACTCTCCTTCAGTCAGCTTCGCTGACAGCTCCCTCCGCAGGGAGCCTTTATCACAATCATTCTGCTCTATCTCTTCATTTGCTTCCTATTCATCGGCATAGCCTTTACTGAACCACACAGACTTTTAGCGTGGTTTTCGGGACACAATAAAAAGTGTGTAAAGCGTTACTTCACCTTACACACTTTTATTTGCCTAATAATTATTCTTTTATGGGATGAACGAGTTTTACAGGGTCAAGTATCTCGTCTATCTCTTTTTCTGTAAGTATTCCCTCTTCAAGCAAGAATTCTTTTGCAGTCTTACCTGATGAAACAACTTTCTTTGCGATCTCTGCTGACTTAACGTATCCAATTACAGGACAAAGCGCTGTTACAATTCCCGCACTTCTGTCAACATAGTTTCTGCAAAGTTCAACGTTTGCTACTATTCCGTCTATACAGTTATCAGCCAAAGTTACTGCTGCATTACCCAAAGTTACAATAGACTCAAACAAGTTGTAGAACAATACAGGCTCAAATGCGTTAAGCTCAAGCTGTCCTGCTTCTGCTGCCATTGTTATTGTCATATCATTTCCGATTATGTTAAATGCAACCTGCGATACAACCTCAGGAATAACGGGGTTTATCTTTCCGGGCATTATCGAAGAACCGTTCTGCTTAGGAGGAAGTACGATTTCTCCAAGTCCTGTCTTAGGACCACTCGACATAAGTCTAAGGTCGTTTGACATCTTTGACATATTTACAGCGCAAGTCTTCAAAGCACCAGATACGTATACAAAACCGTCAAGGTTCTGCGTTCCGTCATAGAGGTTATCTGATCTTACAAAATCATATCCCGTAACGTCACGCATACACTGCATAATATTATCGTAATATCCCTGTGTTGCGTTTATACAAGAACCAACTGCCGTTGCCGCCATATTGATCGTCTTGAGTTCGCCAGTTACCTTCTTTATTCTTTCTATATCTCTTGCAATAGCAGTTGCAAAAGCCTTAAATGAGCCACCCAAGCTTACGGGAACTGCATCCTGAAGCTGTGTTCTTCCCATTTTTATAACGTTTTCATATTCAACTGCTTTTCTGTTCAAAGCCGCAAGTAAATGCTCAAGTTTGGGAATCATCTTGTCAATCAATTTTAACGCCGTTAATTTACCTGCCGTAGGATATACGTCGTTCGTTGACTGACACATATTAACGTGGTCGTTGGGATGTACGTACTTGTATTCGCCCTTTTCATGTCCGAGAATTTCGATGGCTCTGTTTGCGATTACTTCGTTCGCATTCATATTAGCCGACGTTCCCGCACCGCCCTGTATAGGATCGGTAATAAATTGGTCGTGGAGATTTCCTGCCAAAACATAATCACAAGCATCAACAATAGCACCGTATAACTCGTCTGTTAAACCGCCGTCAATGTGATTCGCAATAGCAGATGCTTTTTTTACCTGCGCCAATGAATCGATCATCTCTGAATTCATTTTTCTGCCGGTAATCGGAAAGTTCAATTTTGCTCTGTATGACTGCACACCATAGTACGCATCAACAGGAATTTCAAGTTCGCCTACTGAGTCTTTTTCAATTCTTGTTTTCATTTTTTTATCTCCCAACTTTAAATGATTAGTTAACATTGTAGTTTTAGATTATCATAAATAATTCACCATTTAAAGAGTTTTTTTAAGTTTTTAATTATTAAATTATTACGAGGAAATCACTTTATATTAGTAAGATATTTTGAGTCTTTTCTTTATTTTATTATCCGCAACACCACAATAAGTTAATAATCAATCGGGAATGATGAGTCCGTATCCGCCTTTCTTGCGTTTATAAACCACGTTAACTTTATCGGTATCTTGATCTGTAAACACGTAAAACTCGTGTTCGAGTAAATTCATTTGAAGAATTGCCTCCTCTACCGACATGGGTTTGAAATAGAATTTTTTCGTTCTTATTTCAAATTCAAGCTCTTCGCCGTCATCGTGTTCGTCCTCAAATAAATAAGCTTCAAACGAATTATCCTTGAATTTCTTCTCGAGTCTGGTCTTGTTTTTTCTTATCTGACGTTCAATGGTATCAATCGCTGTATCAAGGGCGTTTTGGAAAGTTGAGTCACTTTCTTCGCTTCTGAAAATTGTGCCTTTTGCCGTAATCATAAGCTAAAGACATTCTTCATTCTTTTCCTTTGAAAGCGTAATCACAGCTTCGGCTTCATCCTTGAAAAATTTGTCGAATTTTTGCAACTTTTTCTCTAACAATTCTTTCAAATCGCGAGGAACTTCCATCTGTCTGCCAATCGTTGTAATTTTCATTTCCATACCACCTTTTTGTTTATTAACTCTACACAAACACTATAGAGTCCTGCAATAATATTATGTGCAAAATACACAAATATTTTACAATTAGATTATACCACATCTTCTATAAAAAATAAAGGATATTTTTAATTTTTTTATAAAAAAGCATATTTTAACAAGGACTTTTTTGAATATTTTATTTTAATAAAACTGAAAATAATTTTACCCCATTTTACAAAGGAGATTATATTTATGTTATACAGAAGAACTAACCTAAAAAACAAAATCAAACACCTTGAAAAAGCTATGTTCGAAAACCGCATCGCTTCTTCAAACGACTGCACCGGATTTATGAACACACCCCCTCAAACTGAAGAAAAAGCCGACAATATGTCTGATATGCTTAACGTCCCCACCTCTTCTCCCGAAGAATAACTGCTGTTATACACCGTTTCGGTTGACATAAATCTGAAATAATGATATCATTAATATCGGTATTATTATAATTATGAGGGTAGATTATGTTAACCTATTTAAAAAGACAGCTGAAAAGCCTTTTTCTTTCTGACATTATTATTAAATTTTTGATCTCTCTTTCCGCCGTTTCTTTTTTCGAAACGGCTTTTTCCACATATAATTTTAACGCACCAGAGTTCTTTATTAACACAAACACTGCACCATACTTCATTTGTGTAGCTCTTATCTTTTTATCTCTTTTATTAATCAACCTTAAACCAATCGAACCTTATATATTGTTGGCACTCCTGACCTCGCTTTTCTTTATTACAAACTTACAATCAAACAACGTCTTTTTTGCTGCTGCGTCTTCCCTTCTTATTAGTTCATTCGTTTTCTATTTCAGCAAACGAATTAAGTATATTTCTCTTACAAAGAAAACCACGATTTTTATATCGATCTGTCTCGGTATTTTATTTGCCCTTTTTGTCGGCGGTATCACGATCGTAAAATACCTTAACCACCGTACTCCTAATTTTGACTTCGGTATTTTTGCACAGATGTTTCAATATATGAAAGAAACGCTTATTCCTTATACGACCTGCGAAAGAGATATGCTTCTCTCGCATTTTGCAGTACATTTTTCTCCGGTATTTTACTTGATTCTGCCAATCTACTACCTATTTCCCACCCCCATAACACTCCTTGCTTTTCAAGCCTTTATAGTCGCTTTGGGAATTCTTCCCCTATATAAGCTTTGCAAACATTTTAATTTATCTAACACAAAAACATGTATTATAGTTGCCCTATACGTACTTCATCCGACGGTTATTGCAAACAACTTCTACTACTTCCACGAAAACTGTTTTCTCACTTTCTTTTTGCTTTCGCTTTTCTACTTTGCAGAAAAAGGCAAAACTTTGCCTACGTATCTATTCGCTTTCCTTACTATGACTGTAAAAGAAGATGCCGCAGTATACGTATTCTTCTTTGCTCTTTATCTAATATTTTCAAACAAAAGCAAGAAAAAAGGTTTTGTCTTGCTCTCTATGTCAACTGTATATTTCCTTGTCGTAACAAGGCTTATGACGCTTTTCGGAAACGGTATTATGTCAAATAGATATGATAATTTCATTTTCGAACCCGACGGCACTTTACTTGACGTCGTTATCAACGTATTTAAAAATCCTGCCTTTCTGTTTGAACAAATACTTTCGGCAGAAAAGATCGAATTTCTTATTCTTATGCTACTCCCCTTAGCCTTTCTCCCCTTTGCAATAAAAAAACCGTCAAGAATAATTTTATTAGGCCCTCTCGTACTTGTTAATCTAATGACCGACTACCCTTATCAGTTTGATATCGGTTTTCAGTATACATACGCTTCGATCGCATTTCTTTTCTATTTGCTTATAATGAATATCACAGAACTTGATAAAGCTGTCGTTAAAAAGATGCTTATCAGCGCTTTTCTAGCATCCATTATCTTCTTCTCTTCGACCAATCTGAACAGAATTCAGGCGTTTGATACGTATGCTAACGATAAAGAACAAATATCTATTATTAACCAAACTTTAGACACTATCCCTGAAGACAAAAGTATTCGTTCTTCGACCTTCTTTATTCCTGCTTTATATGACAGGAAGGAAGTCTATGAATATTACTATTCCGACGAAAAAACCGACTACGTCATATTTGACTTAAGGTGGGGAGAAAAAGATCTCAACAAATTTCTCCTATACGAAGGAGACTGTTATGAAAACATAATCTTCATAAACGGTATTATCGCTGTATACGAAGCTAAATAAACTGCATAAAAAAACGGTATGTTTTTCAACATACCGTTTTTTATTTTCTATATTTACCAACACATTTCAAATATTTCTTTTATCTCGTCATAATCAAGGGTTATAAAGGTTTCAACCGTTCTTGTTCTGCCAAACGTAGTAAGGTCGGCAAGTCTGTCGATACAGTCTTTCGGTATATCAAATTCACTTAATTTAAGAGGCATTTCAATATCCCTAAAGAAGTTTTCAAGGCACTCTATTCCCATCAATGCCGCCTTTTCGTCATCAGCTTCATTAACACCAAATACACCTCTTGCAAACTGTGCAAAACGAGGTACGTTATGCTTATACACATATCTTGCCCAAGCGGGAATCAATACTGCAAGTCCTGCACCGTGCGCTATATTTTGATATTCACCGCTAACTGCATGCTCTAACTGATGTACGGGAAGATAATTCTTTCTTCCGCAACCCGTTAAATCGTTATGAGAAATACTTGACGCCCACATAACAGTAGCTCTCGCGTTATAATCACAGGGATTATCCATCAAAACTCTCGCTGACTCTACAACTGATTTCATAACACCCTCGCATACTCTATCGGTCAAAGGTGTATCCTCGCAGGGTACAAAGTATCTTTCCAAAGTATGAGCCAATATATCAACAACACCGCACGCAGTTTGATATTTGCTGACTGTATACGTTAATTCGGGATTGCATATAGCAAACAAACATCTGTTAAGCTCTGTGCTAAATCCACGCTTTATGTTAATCTCTGTATTTGTCGTAACGGCAAACGAGCTCATCTCGCTTCCAGCTGCAGAATGAGTCAAAATGCAACCTGTAGGTAATGCCTTCTTCGGTGTCGCCTTGTTCATACAAAAATCCCATACGTCTCCGTCATAAAACACACCTGCAGCCGTTGTCTTCGATGCGTCTATTACACTGCCACCACCAACTGCCAAAACCATTTCAACGTTGTTGGCTCTTGCTTTTTCTATCGCTTTTCTTGCAAAAGTAAGCGTTGGATTGGGTTCAACGCCACCCATTTCAACTACTTCGATTCCGTTTTCATTAAGAGAATTCATCACTTCATCAAACAAGCCCGAACTCTTTACGCTTCCTTTTCCGTACATCAGCATTATCTTCTTAAAACCGTAGCCTTTTATTATATTGCCTACTTCTTTATGCTTGTCCTTGCCAAAAATCACTTTTGTAGGTGTGTAGTAAATAAAATCTCTCATTTTTCTCTCTCCTATATTTATTAAGTTTTAAAAAAGTGATGGCAATTATCTTATGCCACCACTTTTCAATTTCTATCAAAGAGCCTTATCATATACCGATGGATCGGGGAGTACAACTTTCTTTATGTTAGCTCCAACTCCGCGAAGCTTATCTACAAGATTATCATATCCTCTTTCAATATGATATATATCTTCTATCTCGGTTCTTCCGTTTGCTATCAATGCGGCAAGTACAACAGCTGCTCCCGCACGTAAATCAACGGCTCTTAAATTCGCCGCAGACAAAGGCTGACCGCCTTCGATTATAGCAGTCTTGTCATCTACCTTTATACAAGCTCCCATTCTGCGAAGCTCATCAACATATCTGAAACGGTTTGAGAATATACCCTCATTCAAAAGGCTGACACCCTGCGCCTGACACATAAGAACGCACATCTGCGGTCCCATATCAGTAGGAAATCCCGGATAAGGAAGTGTCTTTAAGTTTATTCTCGACAACTTTTCTTCTTTACGGTAAACGGTTACGTAATCGTCATACTCTTCTACCGTTATTCCCATCTCTTCCATCTTTGCGGAAATCGACTCAAGATGCTTCGGAATTACGTTTCTTACGTTTAACTTACCGCCGGTTACTGCCGCCGCTATCATAAACGTTCCAGCCTCGATCATATCGGGAATTATTGCGTACGTACAACCCTTAAGTTTTTCAACACCCGTTATCTTTATGGTGTCGGTTCCCGCACCCGATATCTTTGCTCCGCAAGTGTTCAAAAAGTTTGCTAAATCAACTATATGCGGCTCACGCGCTGCATTTTCAATGATCGTTACGCCCTTTGCTCTTGTCGCCGCTATCATTACGTTGAGAGTTCCGCCAACGGTTACGGCGTCAAAGTATATATTACTTCCGGTTAATCCTTTTTCCGCCGCTACGGCTTCAATATATCCGCTCTCAATATTAACTTCTGCTCCCAAAGCTTCAAAGCCCTTTATGTGCTGGTCAATAGGTCTGACTCCCAGATCACATCCACCGGGAAGTCCAACCTTTCCTCTGCCAAAACGTCCAAGCTCGGCGCCGACTATATAATATGAACCTCTCATTTTTCTGCAAAGTTCATAAGGCGATATTCCCTGCTTTACGTTTCTTGTATCTATTTCAGCAGTAGTCTTATTTATTCTTCTGACAGTGCCGCCCATACTTTGAATGATCTCAAAAGCTAAAGATACGTCACTGACGTTAGGTATATTTTCAATTACACATTTATCATCAATAAGAATAGTTGCAAGGATTACGGGTAGAGCCGCATTTTTCATTCCGCTGACTTCAATGTCCCCAAACAACGGTTTGCCACCGTGTATTACCAATTTCTCCATTTTATCTCCGTTCTGTTGCATAATAATTTCAGCAACCATTATGTACCGTCATTTTATAATGAGTAAACAAGATAATTCCTAAACCCTATTTGTTAACATATTAAACCGTATAATTATAACATATCAACACACTGAATGCACACATTGTTCACAATATTTACATTTTGTTTACAATACACTCTTGCCTACACATTTTCATAAAGTTTTAAACTACTGCCATTTTATGCTTTTACTTTCACATAAGTTACAATATTTATTTTTGCTTATAATATGCAACGGCAAGATCGACTACCATACCGTAACTGGCAGAACCTGCTGACTGTCCTTGCACCTTGAGATAAGTATCATTAACCGCATCGCTCACTTCCGAAGCTTTCGAGTCTCTGTATTTTTCAAAAAATGCATTGTATGCTGACATTTCCCCGATTATTCTATTATCCGTTTTTAGTATCAGCTCATAATACATCTTTGAGTCTGCTCTGTACAAAGCATTCGTTACGTATTCAAACATATTTAAATACGCGCTGTATTTTATATAATTATCGTCACTTTCCATACACACCAAAAACGCAACAAAATTCGCCTCGTTTTCAGGAGCTATTCCCCTTTGATGCGCAAGTTCGTGCGCCGCCGTAAACGGCAAAGTATAATCGGGAAAATTTATGTTCAAGTTCGCCTCACCCGTATAATACGAGTATACGCCCGATATATGCGTATAAGTCATAGGCTCACTTAAAACTATATACTTTATCTTCGAATAAAAATTGCTTATAAACGAATATTTTTCTCCGGCACTTTTGTACGCCCTATTTAATTTCGTATTCATTTCATCAAGCGAATAAGGCATATACGACGCGTTCTCTTGTGAATACGGTATATTTTCAAGTAAAGGTATCATTTCGTCTAAAAGCTTTTCCGAAGTCTCCTTTAACTCCAATGCCGTCACCTTTTCTTCGGATAACCCCAGCTTACTTGAAAGACTTGTGCCGTGATATCCCATTCCGTAACCCAACACAAATATCGAATACATCAAAGTCAGAACGGAGAAAAGTCCCACGATACATCTAACAGACGCCTCTTCCGATCTCTTAAAAAATAAAGTGCTGATATATATCATTACAAACAAAATCACGGGCAACGCAATTATAACCGTCTCAGCCAACGAAAAAGGCAAAAACATAGTTAAATAAGCTAACAAAGCGCGAACAGCACTTCCTACCGTTTGATTATAAAAATCGGCAAACGTACTGCTTATAAGACATACAACGTGCACTGTCAACGCCAATAAACATATACAGAAAAACACTAAACTAAAGTTCGGACAGTATTTTTTTATACACGCTTTTATCTTGTAGGTAATACCATATTTTATATCATCACTGTTCATAATCTTTTTCTCCGAAATATCACTCATACCGTAACCGTTTACAGCATATTTATTATACTACATAACCAACAGTTTTTCAATCCTTTTTCATACATTACATATTTGCTTGGAGGTATCAAATGAAACATATCAAAAATCTCATTTTTATTCTCGTTCTCCCCATAGTCATAATTTCTTTGACCTGCACAAAAATCTCGGCAAAACAAGAAATCAATTCTCCCCTGTCTCCCGCATTGTCCGTTATATCATATAATCTGCAAATGAAGAAAAGCGGTCTTGTTGATACGTCGCTTCATTTTACAGCAAAAGATTTTGAAGACTTTATGTTAGTTGATAATCTTAAATCAATCACAATAACTTCTCTTCCGTCAGAATTTGAAGGAAACCTCTATCTTGAAGACGTACCCGTAATATCAAACCAAACTATCTATAATAAGGATATAAATAAACTTCATTTCATCCCCGCGTCTTCCGATATTTCTTCCTCAAACTTTCACTTCTTCGGTAACGGTATGAGTTGTGAGTCCTCAATCAAATGCAGTCTTTATTTTTTGCCTGAATTAAACACCTCTCCCACTATCGTTCAAAACGTTAACAAGGGTGAAAGTCTGACCACCTTAAAAAATATAATGATGTATTCCACGCTCCACGCCGAAGACAGCGAAAACGACCAACTGTTTTTTGAAATATGCACACACCCCGAACACGGTATCGTTTCATTAAGTGACGCATCTTCAGGTAAATTCACATATACCCCCGCATTAATTTACGTAGGTAAAGATAAATTTGAATACGTAGTATACGACGCATACGTAAACCGCTGGTAAAAAGCTTGGTTAAAGATCAAGGTTTAAAAAAACGACGACAACGCTTTTTTTACCGATA
>JBGVPD010000047.1:0-4063 GCA_045126815.1 Eubacteriales bacterium | reverse complement strand
GAAAGTAACCAAAGAAGTCGCCAAAAGGGCGAGGGGTTGCGATTCCCCCCGCCCTTTGATCCCCACCCCCTAAACGCTTTGTTTCACTGCACCTTACATAAACATAAGATTTTTAATCTGTTTAGGTCGGGTTATGCTCACACAAGACGGAAAATACAATATCGGGGGATTATTTTTTTGTTTGTGTAAAGCTTATGCTTTATTTAAGACGGTTTATAAAACGAGGCTTCGGGGAAAGGGTATTGTAATTAGTTTTTATTTGGTGTAAAATAAATGTGTTAGTTTACGTTAAGAAAGAAAAGGGAATGTTGTATGAAAAGTGTTAATCCTTTTAAAAATTCGGATACAAATAAGAGATATTACACCTATGATTGTTACCTGAAACGCAGGTTCGGCAAAAAGTGCGTTAAAATTGCCCTTGACGGCGGATTCACTTGCCCCAATATCGACGGCACAATATCTAAAGGCGGCTGTATCTTCTGCTCCGAAAAGGGTAGCGGTGACCACACTCCCCCATGCAATATCCCTCTAAAAGAACAGTTTGATCTAGGGATAAAACTAATCCAAAACAAGTGGCAAGACGTCTATTATATACCCTATTTTCAGGCTCACACAAACACTTATGCTCCCTTAAATGTTCTAAAATCAAAATTTGAAGAGGCGTTAACCCTACCTAACACCGTCGGTTTAAGCATATCGACACGCCCCGACTGTCTTGATGACGACGTCGTTGATTATCTCAAAGAACTGTCTCAAAAAACTTACCTTACTATCGAACTCGGACTTCAATCAGCTAACGACAAAACGCTTAAACTCATAAACAGAGGTCACACGTATTCACAGTTTGTTGAAGGATATGAAAAACTTCGCAAAAACAACATAAACACCTGCATACATATAATAAACGGTCTGCCCGGAGAGACATATCAAGATATGATGTATACGGCAAAGCAGATAGCAACTCTTAACCCTCACGCGCTGAAAATTCATTTGCTTTATATCCTTAAAAATACCCCTTTGGCTACTATGTATGAAAGGGGAGATTTTAAGGCGCTTGAAAGGGAAGAGTACGTAAATCTCGTTTGCAACCAGCTTGAAATTATGCCTCAAGATATAGTCATCGAAAGGGTTACGGGCGACGGAGTCAAAGACGACCTCATAGCTCCCATTTGGAGTATCAAAAAAACCATTGTTACCAACGAAATCGACAAAGAATTTGTAAAAAGGGGTTCTTTTCAAGGATTTTTGTGCTAATTACATAAAACTGCGCCCCAACTTTTTACACTATTGCCCCCATTAAGTTTTGATATACTACTTGCACATAACGCTTTTTTGGTGTATAATAAATAAAAGACAGCAGTCTTTTTGAGAAATTTTGTACACTTTTCATAAAAGCTTTATGATAGAAGGAGATACTCACTATGGGAAAAATTCTTACACAAGACATCAGAAACATTGTATTACTCGGCCACGGCGGTTGCGGTAAAACGTCAATCGCTGAGGCTGCATTATATTTAACAAAAGCAACGGACAGACTTGGAAAACCCACCGAAGGAAACACCGTATGCGACTATGATCCCGAAGAAATAAAGAGAGGCTTTTCTCTTTCTGCCGCAATAGCTCCGGTTATGTGGCAAGATACAAAAATCAACTTTATCGACACGCCCGGATATTTGGATTTTGAAGGCGAAGTCGTTCAGGCTATACGCGTTGCTGACAGCGCACTTATTTCCGTTGATGCAAAAGCAGGCGTTGAAGTAGGAACAAAACTTGCTTGGGAAAATGCGACCGATGCTGAAATTCCCAAAGCGTTCTTTATAAATAAATTTGACGACAAAGAAGCGAACTTTGCTAACGTGTTTGACCAGCTCAAGAGTACTTTCGGTAACTCCGTATGTCCTCTTATTATTCCTTGCGAAACAAATGCAAACAGATACGTTCACTTAGCAACCATGAAAGAACTCGTTTATTCCGAGGACGGCAATATTATCGAAAGCGATATATCGCCCGAAGATTACGCTATTGCTGAAAAATACCACGAAGCTCTTATGGAATCTGTTGCTGAAACGAGCGACGAGCTTATGGAAAAATATTTTGCAGGTGAACACATTTCTAAAGCAGAAGTTCTTGAAGCTATTAAAAACGGACTTCTTAACGGTACTATTGCTCCCGTAATATGCGGTAGCGCGGTTAAACTCTGGGGAATTGCTTCCTTGCTTAACGTATCCGTTGCATCTTTCCCTGCATACACGAACAATAAGTGCGAAAAAGTCGTTGAAAACGGCGAAGTTATAGAACAGGAAATTGACGTTAACGGTACGACTTCCGTATTTATTTTCAAGACGGTTTCCGACCCGTTCGTTGGTAAGATGTCGTTCTTTAAGGTTATGAGCGGTGAACTTACACGCGATATGACACTTAAGAATATTCAAACAGAGGGAACAGAAAAATTTGCTCACTTTTACGTTATGAGAGGTAAAAAGCAGACCGAAGTTGACACACTTTGCTGCGGTGACATCGGTATGATACCCAAACTCGGTAACACCAGCACAAACGAGACTTTGTCTTTGGGTAACGTTTTACCTTACGCGCCCACAGTTTACCCCGAATCAGTATTTACTATGGCGGTATCCCCCAAGGCTAAAGGCGATGAAGATAAGATCTCTCAGGGTATCAGCAGACTTCTTGAAGAAGATAATACTCTTAAATATGAAAACAACACAGAACTTAAGCAGATACTTATAACAGGTCTTGGCGATATTCACCTTGACGTTGTTATTTCAAAGCTTAAGTCAAGATACAATACGGCAGTTGAAATGTCAAAGCCGAAGATAGCTTACAGAGAGACTATCAAGAAAAAGGTTCAGGTTGAAGGCAAACACAAGAAACAGTCGGGTGGTAGCGGTCAGTACGGTCACGTTAAGATCACGTTTGCTCCCGGAGAAGATTTAGGTCTTACGTTTACACAGAGTGTTGTAGGCGGTAGCGTACCGAAGAACTATTATCCCGCAGTTGAAAAAGGTCTTGTTGAGGCTATGCAAAAGGGTGTACTTGCAGGCTTCCCCGTTGTAAATTTAGCAGCAGACTTGTTTGACGGTTCTTATCACCCCGTTGACTCAAACGAAATTTCGTTTAAACTTGCGGCAATTCTTGCATACAAAGCAGGTCTTTCTCAGGCATCTCCCGTTATTCTTGAGCCCGTTGGTTTGCTTAAAGTTAGAATTCCCACAGATATGATGGGTGACGTTATAGGCGATATCAACAAGCGCCGCGGAAGAATACTCGGCATGGATGCAGATCCTAAGAGAAAGGGTTATTCTATCGTTGAAGCGGAAGTGCCGAAGTCAGAGATGCTTGATTACGCTATTATTATGAGAGCTATCTCGGGCGGTCTTGGCAGATATACTTACGAATTTGTGAGATACGAAGAAGTTCCCGGTATGGTTTCACAGAAGATCATTGAAGCAGCACAGAAGGCTGAATAAACAAATCTTAATACAAAACAATCGAGGTCGGCGAGAATATCGCCGACTTTTTTTGCCTATATTCCCGATATTTTTATTAAAAATGATATATCCCTCTCCGTCACGCTTCGCGCGCCACCTTTCTCGGAGGTAGAGGCATATACCTATCCCATCAAGTTTATTTTAAATGATATATCCCTCTCCGTCACGCTTCGCGTGCCACCTTTCTCGGAGGTAGAGGCTTATATCCTTCCCCATCAAGTTTATTTTAAATGATATATCCCTCTCCGTCAGCCTACGGCTGCCACCTCTCCCAGAGGTAGAGGCTTTATTATCCCCAACAAATTTATTTTAATAAATATAGCAAGACGAAGCCACACAACAAAAAACAATCCCCCGACAATATAATTCCCGTCTTGTGTGAGCATACCCCGACCTAAACAGATTAAAAATCTTATGTTTATGTAAGGTGCAGTGAAACAAAGCGTTTGTGGGGGTAGGGATCAAAGGGAGGGGGGAATCGCAACCCCTCTCCCTTTTGGCGACTTCTTTGGTTACTTTCTTGTCGCAGCAAGAAAGTAACATAAAAAGTAAGTAAG
>JBGVPD010000046.1:0-17079 GCA_045126815.1 Eubacteriales bacterium | reverse complement strand
GAAAAACAGATCAAAGATAATGGTATTGATACAGACGCTGTATCTCCCAAACTTCTTCCTGATTACACAAACAAGAGATAAGGACGGTGTAGCTTAAATGTCATTATTTGGCGGAGTTATTCCGATTAAAGAAATTTCATTCTTATTGTTTTGTTTATTCGGTATTCTTTTCGCAGGATATGCTCTTGGTCGTATAACGATCAAGGGTGTATCTCTCGGTGATGCCGGCGTATTTATTGCAGCACTTGTTTTTGGTGCCTTGCTTTTCTCTCCCCTTGCAGATCAGCTTACCATCACAAAAACTCTTGAAGATGGTGGCGTGGTTAAAGTTGAGTACATCAAAAAAGCTCTCAAGGTTATTGAAAGCTTAGGACTTATCCTTTTCGTAACATCCGTTGGCTTTATAGCCGGACCGAAGTTCTTTGCTAATATGAAGAAAAACTTTAAGAGTTATGTACTTTTAGGACTTGTAATCATTCTTGCAGGTGGACTTTCTGCAGTAGCTTGTATCTTCATCGGTAAGGGCATCGGATTTGGTTCAGGTGCTAACAACCTTGATGAATTTGTTGCTATGATAGTTGGACTTCTTTCCGGTTCACTTACATCTACTCCTGCATTCTCTGCTGCTAAGGCAACAGTTGCAGACGTAGCTGCTACTCCGGAAATTGCAAGTAGACTTGAAGATATCGTTTCGGTTGGACACGGTATTTCTTACATATTCGGTGTAATCGGTGTTGTACTCTTTGTTCAGCTTATCCCTAAAATTTTAAAAGCTGATATGGAGAAGGAAAGAGCACTTATTGCAGTTGCTCCCTCTAACAAAGAAGGAAAGGCAAAGAAAGTTGTTAACCTCCTTCATCTTGACCACATGGGATTTGCAGCATTCTCACTTGCTGCAGTTCTCGGTACATTCGTAGGCGCAATCAAGATTCCGCTTTCTGCAAACGGACTTAGCGGAACGTGCTTCTCACTTACAACAACAGGCGGTTGTTTGCTTGTTGCTCTTCTAATCGGTCATTTTGGAAGAATCGGTAAGATATCTCTTATGCCCCTTGAAACAACACTTAAACTTTTCCGCGAACTTGGACTTGTTCTTTTCCTTGCAGGTGCAGGTATCGCAGGTGGTGCTGAATTTGTTAACTGCTTTGACCCGATGTACTTTGTATACGGTGTAATTATGACAGTTGTTCCTATGATTATTGGATTCATCTTTGCAAAGTACGTATTGAAACTTTCGCTTTTAAACAACCTCGGTTCACTTACCGGTGGTATGACAAGTACTCCCGCTCTCGGAACACTTATTGGAACAGCTAAAACAGAAGACGTTGCAGCTGCATACGCGGCAACATATCCTATCGCACTTATTGCGGTCGTTCTTGTTTCACAGTTCTTGATAATATTGTTCTAACAATAAAATAATAAAAAATAAAACTCTCTGGTAAAATTATCAGAGAGTTTTTTATTTATGCATTTTATTTATTTTTATATTTATCCATTTCATGCAAGATCTTTAATATTTGTTTCTGTTCTTCCTTGTTTTTGGTTAGCAAAAATTCATAACATTCAAGAGGTATATTTTCTTCACCCATTTTTTGTACACCAAGATTTTCATTTTCTCTTTCGTAAGACAATAAAGGAAATATCATTAGAGAAAAAATAAAAAACGCTACCGCGTTTTTTCAAAGAAGCACATTCTGTCAGGAGCTTCGCTCCCGAACCCTTGATCAAAGAGGCTTTTTGAAAAAAGCCCCTTTGAAAACCGCAAAAACTTTCATAATAACAAAGTTATCCTAACATTATTAAAAACCGTGCAAGAAATTCCTGCACGGTTTTGTTTATTCGTCTGTCTTTTCTCTGTTGGGTTCAATCTTTCTGACCAAAACAGTGAGCTTCGTTATACGCATATCGTCCATTCCCGATACTATAACGTATAGTTCTGTGTGACCTTCATAGTCGTCATCATCTTCATCTTCTTCGTTATAATCGGAATAACTAAAGCTGTCTCCAACGTGCGGATCTGCGTTTAACATCTCTATCGCCCAACCGCCCATTGTCGAATATTCACATTCAAACTCTTTAGGCTCAAATTCAATCTCGGCGAAAAAGTCGTCTATGTTCATATCACCCGTAACTTCGTAGGTGTTATTACCTGTCTTTATACACTCGGTTACGATTTCATCAGACTCGTCCCAAATCTCGCCTACAAGCTCTTCAAGTATGTCTTCGATCGTTACAACACCCATAGTTCCGCCGTATTCGTCTACAACGATCGCAAGATGCGTCTTTCTGTCTCTGAGCATATTCAACGCCTTGTTAAGCTTCATCGTCTTATGAATAAAGCAAGGCTCCATAAGAAGATTTCTAAGATCTCTTTGATTATTTATTCCCTTACCGGTAATTCTTCTGTAATAACGGTTAAGATAGAGAACACCTATTATTTCATCAATCGATTCTTCGTAAACAGGTATTCTTGAAAACCTTGATTTATCCGCAAGATTTCTCAACTTTTCAAGCGAATGAGTTATATCAAAAGAAAGCATATCTATTCTGGGAGTCATGATCTCTTCAACGGTAGTCTCCCTGAACGTAATTGCAGATTGGAGAAGTTCACTCTTCTCTTCATCTATAACGCCCTCTTCCTCAACTGCCTCAATAATGGATGATAACTCCTCTTCGGTAACGGTCGGAGCATCTTCATCATCCTTACCCCAAAGCTTTTCAAGTCCCTTTATAAGAGCCATTACTATCCAAACGAGAGGAGACAGTATCCACTTCACAACAGTAATTATATATGCAAAAAAGTGGACCATTGTATCCGCATTGTTTCTTGCAACGATCTTTGGAACGATCTCGCCAAATATCAAAATAACTACCGTCGTTACTGCGGTTGCTGCAACCGAAGCTATACCGTCGTCGGCTATAAGCGCCATCGCAATAACCGTTGCCGACGTAGATGCCGCTATGTTTGCCAGATTGTTACCTATAAGAATAGCAGAAAGCGCTGTGTTAAAGTTTTCAATAATGTTATGCGCCAGTGTCGCGGAAACGTCTCCCGCCTCACTCGCTTTTTTTAGTCTCTTTTTGTTCGCTGTATTGAATGATATTTCAGATGCCGAGAAACACGCTGAAAGGATTATCATTAATATTATTACAATAATATGTCCTGTCATAATCAATATCCCTCCTTAAACCGTTTCCGGTACTTCATTTTTACCGGAAAGCTCTGCTAATTCAGCAGGTGAAAGAAGTCTTATTACAACAGTCTTTATAGCACCGTTTTCGACCGTATCAACCGTAATTTCCATATTACGATATATAAACGACTCTTCCTCTTCGGGAAGTCTGCCGAAATGTTCAACAACGATCGATAAAAGCGGTCTGTCAAAATCTTGGTCGCGTCTTAAGTTAAGTCCCAGTCTCTTATAGATCTCTCCCATTTTCATATGGGTATTGATCTGCGTTCTGTTACCGCCAAGCTTAACGAAGTCATTATCAACAACGTCGTCCTCGTCCCAGATCTCGCCTACAAGCTCTTCAAGGAAGTCTTCGATAGTTACAAGTCCCAAAGTCTTTCCTTCTTCATGTACAACGCCAAGATAGAATTTATGCTGACGCATCTCGGTAAGCAAGTCCTCGATCATAGCGTCGGGACTGACCTTAAACGCCGGCATAACAAGAGTTCTGATATCAACATCGGGATTTTTCAAATATTCCTTTATATAAGTTCTTATTTGAATTATACCGATTATATTATCCAAACACCCTTCATAAACGGGTAATCTTGTATGAACTGATTCGCGAATTATTTTAAGCAGTTCGGCATTTGGAGTTGCAGCATCGATCGCGCAAATGTCTTCTCTCATCGTCATAACGTCTTTTGCCGATATTTCAGAGAAGTCAAGGGCTGATTTCATAAGATCACCCTGCTCTTCGTTTACGACGCCCTCTTCTTCGATCGTATCAATGATTTCATAAAGCTCTTCTTCTGTAATCGAAGGCTGCGCCTCCGTCTTTACAAACTTTGAAACCAACTTCATAAAAATATTTGATATCCACTCAAAAAACAATGCAATAGGCAAAAGTATCTTCATCAAAAATCTTAATGATCCACTAAATGCCAAAGCGGTTGACTCGCTTCTGTCATTTGCAAAGCTCTTGGGTATCATTTCACTGAAAAGAAATACGATAAGAGTTGATATTATCGTACATCCCCACGTTACAGCACTTGTCATCTCGTACATTTTTGACACGATAAGCGTTGCAACCGAACCGGCAGCAATATGAGTAATATTGTTTCCAATAAGCAACGTAGTCAATGCTTTCTCAAAATTGTTCGCTATGTACATAGCATCTTTTGCTTTTCTGTCGCCGTTTTCTGCTTTTGCTTTAATACGAATCTTGTTCATCGCGGAAAATGCGCTCTCAGCTCCGCCGAAATATGCGCCTCCCACAACAAAAATAATGAATAATAGGACTAAAATAGCGATAGTTCTGGAGTCTCCTCCTTCGGAAACCTTCATCGCCCGGAAAAATAAGCCCTGTATATTCCCGTCACCGTCCATGAATTATGTCACTTCCTATTCAATAATTTTATTTGTATGTATCCATACATAGTTGACAGTATATCATAGTGCATAAAAAAAGTCAAGTTTCTATACACTAATCCACAAAAATGCCATTTTTACACAAAGATCCCCAACGTAAACGTCGGGGATCTCTATCTTCTTATTTTTCTTTTCCGAATATCTTCTTTAAAAAGGATTGTTTTTTTGAATAGTTTGACTCACCGCAAAGCTCGGCAAAATTCTTCAGAGCATCCTTTTGTGAAGATGATAATCCCTTCGGCACTTCTACTATAACTCTGAAAATAAGATCGCCCTTTGTGTTCTTTGAACGAACACTCTGTATACCCTTACCCTTAAGAGTAAACATAGCATCAGTCTGTGTACCTTCAGGAATAGTATATTTTATCTTACCTTCAAGAGTAGGTATATCTATTTCAGCACCCAAGGCAGCCTCAACAAACGTTATCGGCACGTCACAGTAAATATTATACCCGTCACGTTCAAATACAGTATGAGGTCTTATAGATACAGTAACGTAAAGGTCACCGTATCCGCCGCCGTTTCTTCCGGCGTTACCCATATTTTGAACTATTACTCTCTGTCCTTCGTCAATACCCGCAGGGATCGTAACGTCTAACGTCTTCTTAATTCGGATATAACCGGTTCCGCGACAGTTTGTACAAGGGTTCTTTATGATCTTACCCTTTCCTCCACAGGCATCACAAGCCTTTGTCGTCTGGAACATACCTAATGCAGTTCTCTGTGTAACCCTTACCTGACCGCTTCCGCCGCAAGTTTTACAGGTCTCAGCCGAAGTTCCCTTCTTAGCACCGCTTCCCGAACATTCTTCACACATTTCTATGCGGTTGTAGCTTATTTCCTTCTTACAACCAAAAGCCGCCTCTTCAAAAGAAATGGTTATATGTGCACGAAGATCGTCGCCCCTTTCGGGCGCATTTCTTCTTGAGTATGAAGACTGACCGCCTCCGAAAATATTACTGAATATATCTCCGAAATCAAAGCCGCCAAATCCGCCGAAACCGCCAAAGTCACCAAAACCGCCGCCTCCCATATTCGGATCAACACCGGCATGGCCGTATTGGTCGTATCTAGCCTTCTTATCGCTGTCGCTGAGTACGGCATAAGCTTCGTTTATTTCCTTAAACTTTTTTTCCGCTTCCTGATCACCGGGATTCATATCCGGATGGTACTGTTTTGCAAGTTTTCTGTATGCCTTTTTTATCGTTGCTTCATCGGAGCTTTTGTCTACCCCAAGCACCTCGTAATAATCCCGTTTATTGTCCGCCATATATTACCTCTTTTATATGTAAAAACGGCACAATGTACGGGTATTTCACCCGTACATCATACATTTTTACACTTATCAGTTATTTGTTTTGTCCTCGTAGTCGCCGTAGAAAGCGTCTCCCTGAGCATTACCCTGCTGTCCGCCCTGTGCATTTGCATCACCCTGAGGAGCCTGCTGAGCGTAAAGTTTTTCGCTGAGCTTGTAGAACGCCTGCTGAAGCGCTTCTGTATCAGCCTTGATCTTTTCTGTATCGTCAGTCTTTACTGTTTCCTTAAGCTTTTCAACAGCCGCATTAACGTCTGCCTTATCAGCATCGCTGAGCTTATCTCCAACTTCGTTCATCGTCTTTTCTGTCTGGAAGATAATGCTTTCTGCCTGGTTCTTAACCTCAACAGCTTCTTTAAGCTTCTTATCTTCTTCAGCATACTTTTCAGCTTCTTTAACTGCCTTTTCAATATCTTCCTGGCTCATATTTGTGGAAGAAGTAATTGTAATATGCTGTTCTTTACCTGTACCTTTATCGGTAGCTGTAACGTTAACGATACCGTTAGCGTCTATATCAAAAGTAACTTCGATCTGAGGAACACCTCTGGGAGCTGCGGGGATACCGTCAAGAATAAATCTTCCCAAAGTTGTGTTACCCTTTGCCATATCTCTTTCACCCTGAAGAACGTGAATCTCAACAGATGTCTGGCCGTCAGCAGCAGTTGAATAGATCTGGCTCTTCTTTACAGGGATAGTTGTGTTTCTGTCAATAATTCTGTTAAATACTCCGCCCAAAGTTTCAATACCGAGTGACAAAGGAGTTACGTCAAGGAGAAGAAGGTCTTTTACTTCTCCGCCGAGAACACCTGCCTGAACTGCAGCACCGATAGCAACACATTCGTCGGGGTTAATGCCCTTGAAGGGTTCTTTTCCGATAAAGTTCTTAACAGCTTCCTGAACTGCGGGAATTCTTGTAGAACCACCTACCAAAAGAACCTTATCGATCTGTGAGGGAGAAAGTCCTGCGTCGGACAAAGCTCTCTTTGTGGGACCCATCGTTGCTTCAACGAGGTCTGCTGTAAGTTCGTTAAACTTAGCTCTTGTCAACGTTGCATCAAAGTGCTTAGGTCCTGTTGCATCTGCTGTAATAAAGGGAAGGTTAATATTTGAAGATACCATACCGGAAAGTTCGATCTTAGCCTTTTCAGCAGCTTCTTTGAGTCTCTGAAGCGCCATCTTATCCTGACGGAGATCAATTCCGTTTTCCTTCTGGAACGTATCTGCGATCCAGTCAATAATTCTCTGGTCAAAGTCGTCACCGCCGAGCTTGTTGTTACCTGCAGTAGCAAGAACTTCAAATACGCCGTCGCTGATCTCAAGCACTGATACGTCGAAAGTACCGCCGCCAAGGTCGAAAATCATGATCTTCTGTTCCTCTTCCTTATCCATACCGTAAGCAAGAGCTGCCGCTGTAGGCTCGTTTATAATTCTCAAAACTTCAAGTCCTGCGATCTTACCTGCATCCTTTGTTGCCTGACGCTGTGCATCAGAGAAGTATGCGGGAACTGTAATAACAGCCTGTGTTACGGGTGTTCCAAGGTATGCTTCAGCATCTGCTTTAAGTTTCTGAAGAATCATCGAAGAGATCTCCTGAGGAGAATATGTCTTGTCGTCAACCTTTACCTTATAATCAGAACCCATTTCACGCTTTACAGACATAATCGTTCTGTCGGGGTTTGTAATACCCTGACGCTTTGCTACCTGACCTACCATTCTTTCGCCGGTCTTTGAGAAAGCTACAACCGAGGGTGTTGTTCTCGCACCTTCGGGATTGGGTATAACAATGGGCTCACCGCCCTCATATACTGCTACACAAGAGTTTGTTGTACCTAAGTCAATACCAATAATTTTTGCCATAATAATTTTCCTCCAATTTATGTTAAGTTATTTGTTTTTATATTTAGTTTGCAACCTTTACCATTGCATATCTTATGATTTTGTCGCCTTTTTTATATCCTTTGCTAAACGTTTCAACAACCATATTTTCCCCAAAAACTTCATCTTCTATATGCATTACCGCATTATGAATATTGGGATCAAATTCTACGTTTTCGCTCGGTATCTCTTCAACACCCATCTTTGTGAATATATCTTTAAACATATTGAGTGTCATTGTAACGCCTTCAGCAAGATTTCCGCTGTCGGCAAAAGCTACTGCTCTTTCCATATTGTCGAGTATGGGTAATATTTCTTTTACAGCATCAACGTAAGCATCGCCGTAAATTCCCTCTTTTTCTTTCTGTACTCTTTTTCTGTAATTGTCGTACTCTGCAACTATACGAAGATACTTATCGTTCTGCTCGGCAAGGTCTGCCTTTAAAGTTTCAACCTCTTTTTTCAAGGTATCAAGTTCCTTTTTCGAGCATTTTTTCTCTTTCTTTGCCTCTTCTTTTATCTCTTCAGTCTTTTGTTCTACTTCTTCTTCGACTAAGTTGTTTACATTTTTCTCTTCAGTCATTTTTTCCTCCGTTATCACCCTCGGCTAGCATATTATTCTTTATGTCAAACATATTTCTTATATTGTCTGACAAAAGGTCAAGAGTGGTTATTACCTTTGAGTAATCCATTCTGCAAGGACCTATAACACCGATAGCTCCGACTACCTTGTCGTTAGCCGTTATCGTTTTGAAAATCAATGTGGAATTGCTCATTATATCCACTCGGTTTTCTTTTCCTATTAATATATTTATTATGTCCTTTTGAGAATTACTTATAATATTTAAAATATCTTCTTTTTGCTCAAGCATACCGATAAGACTTTGAAGCTGTGACATATTCGAGTATTCAGGAAACTCAAGAAGTCTGTTAACCTGCTCTAATTTTACGTCGCCCTTGTCTATTTCATTTACGGCATCGTAAATACATTTGATTATCGGTTCGACTATCTGCTCATATCCGAATAGATTTCTCTGTATCTCAAGAATTGACGAATACGAAAGGTCAGCTATATTTTTACCCGCAAGATACATATTCAGAAGTTCCGAAAGTCTTTCGGTCAATCGAACTGTTATATCATCCGAAGTCTTTATAAGCTTCGTTTTCGCAACACCGGTGTTAGACACCATAACAAGCACGAAGCTTCGGCTGTCTATATATACAGTGTTAAATTGCGTTATAACGACCTGAACGGGACGGGGTTTTACTGTTATCGCCGTATAATTGGTTATTCTTGAAAAAAGTCTGCCCGCCTGCTCTATTATGCGATCAAGCTCTTCTTCTTTTGACTTTTTCAAATCTTCAAGCTGTTCCAACTCGTCACGTGTGAGTCGGTATCTATCCATAAGCGAGTCAACGTAGAATCTATACCCTAATTCCGATGGTATTCTTCCCGCCGAGGTATGAGGCTGTTCAAGATACCCCAAATCTTCAAGTTCCGCCATTTCGTTTCTGATGGTTGCAGATGAGAAAGCAATTTTGTTGTTTTGTGTAAGGAATTTTGAACCGACGGGTTCGCCGCGATCTATATGCGCGTCAATGATTGCACGAAGAATCATTTTTTTACGTTCACTAAGCGAATCGCCTTTGCCGTACATATATCACGCCTCCCCTTTTGTAATAAAACCTCATTCTTTAGCACTCAAAACACATAAGTGCTAAACACCATATAAAATTTACCACTATCACTCTCAAATGTCAAGTGCTAAAACACATATTATTGTTAACATTTTATGAAATTGTAATATTTTACCTACACTTCCCCCAAAACAGCCATTTTTTCGCTAAATAAAGACAAAAAAGAGGTACACTCCATTTTGAAGTGTACCTTGTATTTTTTGTACTTATTGTTTGTTAACACCAAGAAAACAAAAGCATTCTGATCAATTTTATGTAACCGTTTTCTTTAACGTATCCGTCTTTAAGATAATACCAATTGCCGTTAACTTTCTTAAATCTTGTTTCAGTTGTACGGTGACCGTTAGCATCTAAGTAAAGCCAACCGTTTTCTTCTTCAACAAAATCATCATTTACCATTTTGCCGTCACTGTCAATATAATAAGAACCACTATCATCTTCAATCCACTTGTCTGTCACGGGCTTGTAATTTTCATAGTAGTACCAATCACCGTCAACCTGTTTCCAACCGGATTTTGTTACGTTGTAGTATCTGTCAACACTGGAAAAAGCATAGCTACCGCTACCTAACTCAATTTCGTTCCACTGTTCCTCGCTACCTACGTAATAGACACTTTCCAATACGTTACAACCGGTAAATGCATAATAACCTATACTTTTTAAAGTCGTAGGTATTACTACAGTTTTCAAACTTGAACAATAGCCAAACGCCTTCTCGTTTATACTTGTTACACCTTCGGAAATTACAACGTTTTTCAAGCTTAAAAGATTGCAAAACGCAAATTCACGTATAGTTGTTACACCCTCGGGAATTACAAGTTCTTCTACAAGCACTTCATTCAAATACAATTGGCACGAAACGTTTACAGGATTTGAATACGCATTCTTAAACTCAATAGCGCACCACGCTGCCATATCTGATATATTCACGTTTTTCAAAATAGAACAACCGTAAAACGCATAACCGTCTACAAATGTTAAACTTTTAGGAATTACAATACTTGTCAACTTATCACAATAAGCAAATGCATAAGTGCCTATAGTTGTCAACCCTTCAGGAAGAGTTACGCTTTCTAAGCTCTGACACTCATAGAAAGCTCTTTGACCTATTGTTGTTACAGAGGTGGGAATTGTTACTTTTGTAATATAAACACAGTAATAAAAAGCTCGTTCACCTATTGTTTTTACACCTTCAGGAATTACAACACTTGTCAATCCTTTGCAGTAGTAAAAGGCTTTGTCACCAATGCCGGTTACAGGATATCCACCAAGAGTTGAGGGAATTGTAATATCACCTGAAATTGAATCGTCACATTCGGAAATTATAGCACAATCGTTTTCTACAACGTATGTATAATCACCTTCTGTTTCTGCATTTGCAGAAAACGTGCTGAACACCAATGCCGTCATTACTGTTAATACAGCCAATAAAACAAATAATGTTTTTTTCATAGTATTTCTCCTTTGGAAACTATATTTATGACATAATTATACCAAATTATGTTTTTTTAGTCAATTACTAATAACAAAATATAGGCAATGTTGTCGAAATTTGCTTGTCATTTCCACTATCCTGCACTAAATATTCCCCGACAAGTTTAGTTGGAATGATAAAGCGAGATAATGCCACGCAACAAACCAAACCGCGGAGTCTACGGAGCGTGTTTGAGCGTTTGTGGGGGTAGGGTTCAAAGGGAGGGGGGAATCGCAACCCCTCTCCCTTTTGGCGTCTTCTTTGGTTACTTTCTTGACGAAGCAAGAAAGTAACGTAAAAAGTCAATAAGGTAAGTTGCTTCTAAATAATATCTTTAGAAAAAACAAAAAACGCTTTCGCGTTTTTTGAAAGAGGCACACTCTGTCAGGGACTTCGTCCCCGAACCCCTACAAGAGACGCGCTTTTGAAAAAGCGCCCTCTTGACTCCAGCCAAAACTTCAAAATAACAAAGTTTAGCTTAAATATGTTCGTTTGCAAAAAATTTAAAGCCTTCTGTTTTGCGAGAAGGCTTTTTAATTATTTTAACACTTTTTTCAGGTACATACCTGTATATGATTTCTTGTTTTTTGCCACCTCTTCCGGTGTGCCACAGGCGATTATCTCTCCGCCTTTGTCACCGCCTTCGGGGCCTAGATCAATAATATTATCGGCTACTTTTATCACATCAAGATTGTGCTCAATAACAATAACCGTGTTACCATCGTCAACAAGTCTGTTTAGTATGGTAATAAGTCTGTCAACGTCAGCCGTATGAAGTCCCGTCGTCGGCTCGTCAAGGATATATACAGTCTTACCCGTACTTCTCTTTGCAAGTTCAGTCGCAAGTTTAACCCTCTGCGCCTCACCGCCCGAAAGCGTCGTTGAAGATTGACCTATCTTGATATAACCAAGTCCTACGTCGTACAAAACCTGAAGCTTGTTCTTGATCTTCGGTATGCCGTTAAAGAACTCAAGTCCCTCTTCAACCGACATATCAAGAACATCAAATATGTTCTTGTTTTTATACTTAACTTCAAGCGTATCTCTGTTGTATCTCTTTCCGTGACAAACGTCGCAAGTTACGTATACGTCGGGAAGAAAGTGCATCTCTATCTTCTTAACACCGTCACCCTCGCACGCTTCACATCTTCCGCCTTTAAGGTTAAACGAAAATCTTCCTGCGCCGTACCCTCTTTGCTTTGCATCGGGAGTTTTCGCAAACAGTTCTCTTATATCTCCGAATAATCCCGTATAGGTCGCAGGGTTGGAACGGGGGGTTCTTCCTATGGGGCTCTGGTCAATCGCAATAACCTTGTCAAGATGCTCCATTCCGTATATCTTCGAATATTTACCCGGATACGTGTACGCTCTGTTCAGTTCACGCGCCAACACCTGATATAATATACCGTTTACAAGCGAAGATTTACCCGAACCGGATACTCCCGTAACACAGTTTAACACACCCAAAGGAAACTCAACGTCAACGTTTTTTAAGTTATGTTCAGAAGCTCCCTCAACTCTGATAACGTTACCGTTACCCTTTCTTCTCGTCTTGGGTACAGCTATCTTCTTTCTGCCCGAAAGATAGTCACCGGTTATCGAGGCTTTATTATTCATTACCTCTTCGGGCGTTCCTTGCGCAACAATTGTTCCGCCGTGTATTCCTGCTCCCGGACCAATATCAACAATATAGTCACACTCAAGCATAGTTTCTTCGTCGTGTTCAACAACGATAAGGCTGTTACCCGTATCTCTGAACTTTTTCAAGGTATCAATAAGCTTATGATTATCCCTCTGATGCAAACCGATACTTGGTTCGTCAAGGACGTACATAACCCCCATAAGAGACGAGCCTATCTGGGTTGCAAGTCTTATTCTCTGCGCCTCGCCGCCCGAAAGCGTACCCGCTTTTCTGGTCATATTTAAATAGTCAAGTCCTACGTTTTCAAGGAATCCCAAGCGCGACTTTATTTCTTTTATAATTTCACGCGCAATACTGTATTCCATATCGGTAAACTTAAGACCGTTTACAAACTTCAATGCCTCCGATATAGACATAGAACAAAATTCGTGTATATTCTTTCCGCCAACGGTTACAGAAAGAGCCTCTGCCTTCAGCCTTTTTCCGTTACACTTCGGACAAGAAGTATTTTCAACAAACTGCTCGTAATAATCAGCGCCCGTCATATCAAACCTCTGCTGAATCATTTTGAGCAAACCTTCAAATTTGACTACGTTCCAACGCGTAAGTCCCGAAAACGTTCTTCTTATCTCATAAGTTTCACCGTCACCGTACATAAGGACCTCAAACGCCTTCGGCGAAAAATCCTTAATGGGAGTATCAAGAGTAAAACCGTACTTCTTTCCGACAGCTTCAAAAAGAGGACCGTTCCACGATTCTTCCTCAAGCGTCTTAAAACCGTTAACCATAACGGCTCCGTTTCTCAAAGTAAGAGATTTGTCGGGGATTATTTTGTCAACCGACATACTCCTCATTTCTCCCAGTCCCGCGCACTCTTCACAAGCACCTGCAGGGTTATTAAACGAAAAAAGCGTAGGCGACATTTCTCCCATACTGATATTATGCTCCTCACAAGCATAATTTGTGGAATAGGACATATTTTCGTCTTTTTGTCCGTCTTTTCCCAAAATAGTTATAACAACGTTCCCGCCTGAAAGGTTAAGCGCATTTTCAACAGAATCGCTGAGTCTCGTTCTGATATCTTCGCGCATTACAAGTCGGTCGATCACAATATCAATATCGTGCTTTTTATTCTTTTCGAGCTCAATATTTTCACTAAGATCGTAAATATAGTTATCAACTCTGACACGAACGTAACCGTTTTTTCTTGCAGAATCAAACACTTTTGAATGCTGTCCCTTTTTAGCCTTTACAACGGGAGACATAACCATAAACCTTGTTCCCTGCGGTAATTCCAAAATACTGTCAAGTATCTGGTCGACAGTCTGCTGTCTTATCTCTTTTCCGCAAATGGGACAGTGCGGTATTCCTACTCTTGCGTAAAGAAGTCTTAAATAGTCGTATATCTCCGTAACCGTTCCTACAGTGGAACGGGGGTTTTTTGACGTCGTTTTTTGGTCAATGGATATAGACGGAGAAAGCCCCTCTATTGAATCAATATCAGGCTTGTCGAGCTGTCCTAAAAACATTCTTGCATAGGACGATAAAGACTCTACAAATCGCCTGTGTCCTTCGGCATATATAGTATCAAACGCCAACGACGATTTACCCGAGCCCGATAAACCCGTAAACACAACGAACTTATCTCTCGGTATCGTTAAGTCTATATTCTTCAGGTTGTTAACCCTGACACCCTTTACCGTTAACTTATTCTCTGACATATTACTCTTAATAATAGCCCTTTCTTACTTCTTTTTTACTTCTTTTTGCATACTTATGATCAAATCACGCAGGTATGCTGCCCTCTCAAAGTCAAGACGCTTTGCGCAGTCTTTCATTTCCGAGGTGAGTTCTTCAATAGCCTTAGCATAATCTTTCTTCGGTATCTTCTTAACTTTGCCCTTTACCTTTTCATCGTCTTTCATACCGATGTCAATAACGTCAAATACCTTTTTCTGAATGGTTTTGGGAACAATACCGTGCTTTTCGTTGTATGCAAGTTGTATTTTTCTTCTCTTTTCTGTTTCGTCAATAGCACACTTCATAGACCTTGTTATCTCGTCGGCGTACATTATAACTTTACCGTTTGCGTTTCTAGCCGCTCTTCCTATGGTCTGTATAAGAGACGTTTCCGAACGCAAAAAGCCCTCTTTGTCGGCATCAAGTATTGCAACGAGCGACACCTCGGGTATGTCAAGTCCCTCTCTTAATAGGTTTATACCCACCAACACGTCAAATACACCCATTCTCAAATCGCGAACTATCTCCATTCTTTCGATAGTTTCAACATTGTGGTGTATATACTTGACCTTTATCATATTAGATGAAAGATATTCGGTCAGATCCTCCGCCATTTTCTTGGTAAGAGTGGTAACAAGTACTCTCTCTCCCTTTTCTGTCCTCTGCCTTATTTCTCCCATAAGGTCGTCTACCTGACCTGCTATCGGTCTTACTTCAACGATCGGATCTACAAGACCGGTCGGTCGTATAAGCTGTTCGACAATGTTTTCAGACCGTTCTTTTTCATAATCTGCGGGTGTCGCAGAAACATAAATAACCTTATCAAGCTTCTCTTCAAATTCATTAAAGAACAAGGGGCGGTTGTCAAACGCAGAAGGCAAACGGAATCCGAAATCAACAAGGTTTTGTTTTCTCGCCCTGTCTCCTCCGCTCATTCCTCTTACCTGAGGCAAAGTAACGTGCGACTCGTCAACAAAAAGAAGAAAATCTTTCTTGGGAAAATAATCAAGTAATGTGTAAGGTGTCGAACCCGGTTCTCTGCCCGACAATACTCTTGAATAGTTTTCAACCCCGTGACAAAATCCGATCTCGCGAAGCATCTCAAGATCATATCTCGTTCTTTCTTCTATTCTTTGCGCTTCAATGAGTTTACCGTCTTCCTTAAACTCTTTTACACGCTCTATCATTTCCTGTTCAATATTTTCTAAAGCCGCATCTCTCTTTTCGGGTGTCATAGCGTAGTGCGATGCGGGGAATATTGATACGTAACTGAGTTTTCGTAATAATTCTCCCGTTACGACGTTTATTTCTGAAATACGGTCTATTTCATCGTCGAAAAACTCAACTCGTATAGCCTTGTCTCCCGAAGATGCAGGGAAAATCTCAAGAACGTCACCACGAACACGAAACTTGTTTCTCACAAAATTGATATCGTTTCTGTCGTAGTTCATATCGATCAAAGCCGAAATGACTTTATTTCTGTCAATCATCATTCCGGGACGAAGTCCTAACACCATTTTTTGATATTCGGCAGGATCACCGAGCGAGTAGATACAAGATACACTCGATACGATAATGACGTCGTTTCTCTCAAAAAGCGAGGAAGTGGCGCTGTGCCGGAGCTTGTCTATTTCATCATTAACAAGCGCGTCTTTTTCTATATATAGATCTTTTCCGGGAATGTACGCTTCGGGTTTGTAATAATCATAATAGGAAACGAAAAATTCAACGGCGTTTTCGGGAAAGAGTTCGCGAAATTCGGAGCATAACTGCGCCGCTAAAGTTTTATTGTGCGCCAAAACAAGAGTAGGCTTGTTGACTTTTGCGATTATGTTAGCCATTGTAAAGGTCTTACCCGAACCGGTAACGCCGAGCAGAGTCTGCTGTTTTGCGCCGTTTTTTATCCCGTTGACTAATTTTTCAATAGCTTCAGGCTGATCCCCCGTCGGTTTATACGACGATACAAGCTTAAATTTGTCCATAATCTCTCCCCCTTTTTTAGATTTATTATACATTTTTATCCTTATTATTATAACATAAACAATTTTTAATGTAAAGAATAATATTACAACATATCTAACACCTATATTATTACCGTTAATTCAATATGTCTCCCCATATATTATTTTGTAAAAGTAATACTTTCCCCGATAAGTTTAGTTGAAAATTATAAAGCCCTCTCCGTCAGCCTACGGCTGACACCTTTCCCGGAGGTAGAGGCTTATATCCTTCCCCAACAAGTTTATTTTAAATGATATAGTATATTACCCCATTTTTAAAAATCAAACAATCCCCCGATATTGTATTTTCCGTCTTAGGTGAGCATAACCCGACCTAAACAGATAAGAAATCTTATGTTTATGTACGATGCAGCGAAACAGACCGTTTTAAGAGGAGGGGTCAAGGGGAGGAGGAAATCGGAATCCTCCTCCCCTTTGGCGACTTCTTTGGTTACTTTCTTGTCGCAGCAAGAAAGTAACATAAAAAGTAAGTAAAGTTATTTTTATTCCAATATTGTTAGTAAAAAGCGTATGTAATAGCGGGACGTCGAGGGCGCCGCCCCCTACCAGTTAAGAGGAAAAGTAACTTTTATCCCAATAATATTGGCGAAAACCGTATTTAATACGGGGCGTCGTGATAGGGGTTCCCCGAACCGCACGTAGTAAGGTTTGGGGGTTCTCGTAGGCGTCGCCCCCTACCAGTTAAGAGGAAAAGTAACTTTTATCCCAAT
>JBGVPD010000045.1:0-19402 GCA_045126815.1 Eubacteriales bacterium | reverse complement strand
TTTATTATTTCTACAACCTCAGGATCTAATATTGTGTCAACTTGTTCACTGAAACCATTATCGGGATTGTAAAAATACTGTTCGAATTTATATGAATCAAGTTTTCCTTCATTCAGCATATTAGAATACTTTTCGTACTCTGACAACTTTGAATAAAACATATCTCCGCGTCTTATAATACCTAATTCATTATCAAAATGACAGAGAAGTCCAAACGAGTCAATTAACAGCAAAGGAACGTCACTTTTAACTATATAACCATTTTCTCTTGTATCAACGTCGATCTGATACGTTGAATAATACGGAAGTTTCTTATATTTCGTACCCTTGTATTCTATAACTTCCATATTTTCATCAAGTGTAATAACTCTTTTTTCTCTTAAGTCATCAATAAGATTGCAAGACGTAAGGAGCATAACACATAAAACGCTTACCATTACTATCGCAAATAATTTAATTCTAGCTTTCATTTTATACTCCCCCTTTATTCAAGATTAAGTTTATTCTTCATAATATAACGTGTGACTGCATAATAAACAAGTCCTAAAATTGCCGTCCACACAATGCCTATCCAAAAACCAATATGAATAGTTGCTTTCGGGTGAGCGTATGTAAAATCAACTATTGCCGTAAACAACTGAGATCCTTGCAACTCGGAAAACAGTATTATCATTATCGTTCCAAATATCTGGCATACAAAATAATATCCGAAATATACGCCAATTGCGGCAATTTTTCTGTTCTTGTTCGAAAGCTGACCTAATGCTATACAAGCATAAAACAGAAGTATACCCGTTATTACGGTAACTAATGCAAGTATAATAGCTTCAATAACATATCCTGTAAATCCGCTTCCTATCTGTTCGGCAAGAAATTCTAGCAAGTACACTCCCGCTTTGATCAACTCAACTGCAAGAACACCTGCAGAAGCTGTCAACACAGCAACAACTATGAATATTAAACTAAAAATAATAAACAAACATCCTGTTATTACTTTCACCAATATATGTTGATCTACAGTTACGGGAAGTGTAAATGACAGATACCCTTCGTTTGTAAACATATTCTTGTAAAAACGTGTAATCACATTAAAAAACGTCATAACCAAACATACGACAGATGCTACAACTAACGCTATAATTGACGAAGTACCTATAATATTGAAAATCGTTGTTTCTTCTTCAAAGAAATATACAAATCTTGTTAAACAAGCAACTCCTAAAAGAATGAGGTGCATGGGCAATAACGCTCTCATATATGCTATAAATTCATGTTTAAAAAGCTTCTTTACCATTTGAATACCTCCCTGAACAACTCATCAACGCTCATATTGTTTTCTTCTCTTATTTCATCAACGGTCTTTTGAAGCGCAATATTTCCGTGATTAATAAATATAACTTCATCAAGCACCTGCTCAATATCGGATATCAAATGAGTGGAAATGATAACCGAACTTTCGGGATTATAGTTATTAATTATAGTTGATATAATATAATCTCTAGTCGCAGGGTCAACTCCCGCTATCGGCTCATCAAGAACGTACAATTTTGCGTTTCGGCTCATAACAAGTATAAGCGATACTTTTTCCTTATTACCCTTTGACAAAGTCTTTAATTTAACCTTTGGTGTAATTCCTAATCTGTCTAGAAGTTGATACGCCAAATCTTTTCTGAAATCACTGTAAAAATCGGCAAAATAATCAACTATTTGTTCTACGGTCATCCAAGAGTTTAAGAACGTGTTGTCGGGAAGATACGCTACGTCTTTTTTGCTTTCCACACCCGGAACCATTCCGTTCACGTATATCTCTCCGCCGCTCGGTGTCAAAAGTCCGTTTATAAGCTTAATAAGTGTCGTTTTTCCCGATCCGTTTGGGCCTAAAAGACCTATGATCTTTCCACTTTCGATAGAAAGGTTAATTGCTTTTAATGCAATCAAATCGCCGTATTTCTTCGTAAGGCTCTTACATTTCAAAAGTTCACTCATATATCCCACTCCTCTACATATTTCTTAATTTCATCCGAAGTTAGTCCAAGCATCTCCATTTCCTTGAAATACTCGGAAGTCTTTTTCTTACGTAATTCATCAATCTTATCGGACGCTTTTACAGTATTATCGTTTACATACATTCCCGAACCGCGCATAGGATATATCATCCCTTGCTCTGTCAAAATCGTCAATGCCTTTTGTACTGTGTTCGGGTTTACTCCCGCCTCTATCGCAATATCGCGCACAGAAGGTATTCTTTCGTTTGGTGCATATTCTCCTCTTGATATCCTTAAACAGATCATCTCACATATCTGTGGGCATATCGGTCTGGATTTATCAAGTATCCACGCCATTTTACTCCTCCTTTTCTTGTTATAAATCAAAACAGTGTACTACTGTACTATCACAATAGTACACCATTCCTTTCCATTTGTCAACCCATTATTTCAATTTTTTCTTTTCATTTTAAAAAATACCCCTGATTTGAAGTGTATCGGTTGACAAGTATTAAAAAAAATATTATAATTAAATAAATATTGAATTAAATTTTAGGAGTACTTTTTTATGATATTTTTAGGACTTGACGTAGGCAGCAGCGGATGTAAATGCGTTGCATTTTCCGAAGAAGGAAAATTTATCTACAAATGCTATAAGGAATATACAACTCGCGCAGGTCAGGCTGATATGAACCCCAACGAGATGTTTGCATCTGTTCTTGAAGTTATCAAAGGTTGCGCTGCAAACATTAACGCTAATGACGTTGGCGCTATTTCCATTACGTCTTTCGGTGAATCTTTTGTACCGGTTGACAAAAATGGTAATGCTCTTTCCGATATTATAATGTATACCGACAAACGCGGTCTTGCTGAAACCGACAGACTCGTAAACATTCTCGGTAAAGATAAAATTATGAATATTACGTGCGACAAACCCGACGCTATGTATTCTCTTCCCAAAGTTATCTGGTCTATGGAAAATCTTCCTAACGTCAGAAACAACGTTTGGAAGTTCTTACTTATCGGCGATTACATAGCATTTAAACTTTCGGGCGAAGCAAAGATCAACTACAGTCTTGCTTGTCGTTCTCTTACGTTTGACGTTGAAAACCGTTGTATTTCCAAGGAAATACTTGATGCCGCAGGACTTTCGGCTGACCTCTTCTCAGAACCCGTTCCTTGCGGAAGCGTCGTAGGACAAATGCTTCCCTCTCTTGCAAACGAACTCGGTCTCCCCGCAACGACTAAAGTTGTTATTTCTGCTCACGACCAGGTTGCAGCAGCTTTGGGTGCCGGTGTTCTTAGTGAAGGTGAAGCTGTTGACGGCACAGGTTCTGTTGAATGTATCACTCCTGTATTTAAAGGAATTGTAAGAAACACAGAGTTCACAAACAATAACTTCGTATGCGTTCCCCATCCTGCAGGTGAAGATCTCTATGCTACATACGCATTTAACTTTGCAGGCGGTGTTTCATTAAAATGGTTCAGAGACTGCTTTGCATCTAACCTTAAACCCGAAGCGGCACAAAGAGGTGTTTCGGTTTACCGTATCCTCGACGAAAACTGCGCTACTTCTCCTTCATCTGTTATAGTTGTACCTCACTTTATGGGTGCGGGCGGTACTCCCGACCTCGTTGCTAACGCAAAAGGTACTATTACAGGTCTTGATATGGCAAAAGGACTTCCCGATATTTACAGAGGCTTTATGGAAGGTTTGACGTTTGAAATGGCATACAACCTTGAAACCCTCGAAAAATTCGGCATCAGAGTTGATAACCTTAAAGCAACGGGTGGCGGCGCTACGTCTCCCATTTGGCTCAGAATTAAATCTGATATTTTAAGACGCCCCATCACTCCTCTCGTTACGGACGAAGCAGGTGCAGCGGGTTGCGCTATGTTAGCGGCTGTTACCCTCGGCAAATACAAAGATCTTGCAGAAGCGTCTGAAAAATTTGTCGTTTACGGCGAAACGGTATATCCCGAAGACAAATTCGCTGACATTTACGCTGAAAAATACGAAAAATACAAGAAGGTTCGTTCAGCACTCCTTTACCTTTAATAAAAATCATAAAAGCCGCCAATTTGGCGGCTTTTTTTACATATTTTTCCACGTTTAATCTTACAATTTTTTTATCATAATAATATCGTACCACACAAGGAGGATATAGATTATGAATAACAATCATTGTTGCGATACTTCAAACAAGAACAGATGTATCGAATGTACGGTTACAAGCTGTGCAAACCACAGCCAAACAGAAAATTACTGCGCTCTTGATAAAATCAAGGTCGGCACCCACGAAAGCAATCCTACCGAAGTAAGATGTACAAACTGTGACTCTTTCGTTCTTAAATCTCAAGGCTGATTATTTTAACCTTTATTTTTAAAACAGGATCACAAAGCAAAAATAATCCCCGTTTTAGATTTGTACTAAAACGGGGATTATACTTTTTAATATTTAAAATCAACTATTTTCTTAAACATAGTAAGCTGATTATCAAACTTGATCTGCTCTTTTTTGCCTCTTGCCTTTTCGGTAACGTTCATAACCTTAAAACACATCAACGTGTCATCAGGAAATGCTTCAAATACCGATACGTAACTTCCAAAATCTGTTTCCTTAAATCTTATTGCCGTGTCATCATAAGCTTTATCAGCACTTACACCTATTTTTTCAAGCTTATTAAACATACCCGAACTATAATCTGCCTTGTAAACCTCAGGATCTAACAACAAAAGATATGCATCGCCTGCGGCAAGTTGAAGTTTATACTTCTCGCGCATCTCTTGTATATATTCCATATTAGGCTTATATTCTTCACTTTCTGCCTCTGCTTGTGCCTTATATTCTTCAATCTTTTTATCAGTAAGATACATAATATCGGTAAACTGGACTATCTTTTTTCCATCACCGTTTAAATCAGGCATAATATCTTCAAATGCATCTTCTATTTCATGTATCGCTGCCGGCGTAAACGACTTAGGTCCTGCATACATTATGTATACGTCAACCTTTTCTTTACTCGCCATTTGCCCGATCACAATTACAAGAAATACAGCTACAAAAGCGCCCACGATCGTATGCCATTTATAGTGGTACCAGTAGTTGTCAAACCATTTTAAAAATTTATTCATACAGCTTGTTCCTTTTTATTTGTGTTTCCGCTTCTTGCCATTCTAATACTGCGGATACTGTACAATACCATTGAATTAACCATAATAACCACACAAATACCGACCAGCAAATTCGACAAAACCGGCGGCATATTGGGCCACAATATATGCAAAGACATCATCGTATACAAACTTACCGTAGTTAGCTTTCCGTGCCAGTCTGCTCCATGCACTTCTCCGGTTGTCTTTATCGCTATAAACGCCATAACTGCCGAGGATAACTCTTTTATTATCATAAACAAAAACGGTATCCACATAGCTGCAAATCTGTTCAACAAACAGTATAACATAGCTACCTGTGTCATTTTATCAGATATAGGATCAAGCGCCTTTCCAACGGCGCTCACCATATTGAAGCGACGTGCGATGAATCCGTCAACCACATCAGTAAGTCCGGATATAACAAGTATAAAGAACGCCTTATAATCATGTTCGGATAAATAAAAATAGATAAAAAGCGGTATCAAACATATTCTGAACATTGACATTATATTAGGTATGGTAAACACTTTTATCTTACCGTCATCTTTGAAACTATCACTGAATTTCTTACCCAAAACGCCAACTCCCCTTTTCATATAATTTATCATCATTCTTCCGCCCTTGTTTCCATATATTATACACCTGTTTTATGAACAATACAAGTGATTTTATTTACAAATTTATTATTTGTCTTTTTAAAATTATAAAGAAATGTTTATAATGAGTTTACATTATTGTGTTAACATCTACTATGTATACATATATAAACCTGCGCTCATCAACAAGTATTAACAGAAAGGGTATAAAATATAATGCTTGAATTAAAGAAAATAAAAAAAGATTATTCTGCCGGTGACAACACCGTTCATGCCCTGAAAGGTATTGATCTTACTTTTAGAAATGCAGAATTTGTTTCTATCCTTGGACCCTCAGGATGCGGTAAAACAACAATGCTTAACATCATAGGCGGTCTCGATAAATATAACTCGGGAGATCTGTTTATCAACGGACGTTCAACCAAATCTTTTAAAGACAGGGATTGGGACACGTACAGAAACCATTCGATCGGTTTTGTTTTCCAGAGCTATAACCTTATTCCCCACCAATCCGTTCTTCAAAACGTTGAACTAGCCCTCACTCTCTCAGGTGTATCAAAATCAGAAAGACGCGCCCGTGCTAAAAAGGCTCTTATCGACGTGGGACTTGACGGTCAATTCAAAAAGCTTCCCTCGGAAATGTCGGGTGGACAAATGCAAAGAGTTGCTATTGCACGCGCACTTGTAAACAACCCCGATATAATTCTTGCCGATGAACCCACCGGTGCTCTTGATACGGAAACAAGTGTTCAGGTTATGGATATTTTGAAAGAAATTTCAAAGAACAAACTTGTAATTATGGTTACGCATAACCCTGACCTTGCAAATAAATATTCCACGAGAATTATAAATATGCTTGACGGCGAAATAACAGGTGACTCTAATCCCTTAACAGACGAAGATATCAAAGAACAAAAACAATTGGCAAAGGTACGTCTCGAAGAAGAAAGCAAAATGAAAAAACCATCTATGTCTTTCTTCACATCGTTCGGCCTCTCTCTCAAAAACTTGTTCACCAAAAAAGGCAGAACCGTTCTTACCTCTTTTGCAGGAAGTATTGGTATTATAGGTATCGCTTTGATTCTTGCAGTATCTCAAGGTACTACCACCTTTATTAATGACGTACAGGAAGATACTCTTACGGCTTATCCTCTTACACTTGAAGCTTCCACTATCGAGATGTCTTCTCTTATCAACGCATTTATGGACCTTGCAAACGAGGATAACTCTCACGAATTTGATGCTGTTTACAAAAAAGCCGCGCTCTATGATATGATAAACGCGGTCAACAATATTCAGGAAACCAAAAACGACCTTAAAGCATTTAAAACCTTCCTTGAAGAACAGCTCAAAAAAGACGAAGAGTTTGATAAAGCGGTCAACGGTGTACAGTATTCCTACGATTTGGATCTGCAGATCTATACCGAAACGGTTGATGGAGTAATTTTGCGTTCAGATCTTGAAGAAATACTTAACAATCTGATCTTAAAATATATGAAGATAGATATGTCGGCTATGTCTAATATGTCCCCTATGGGTAGTATGTCTTCGTTCTCCTCTATGGGTACTATGAATAAAACGCTCTGGCAAGAACTTCTCCCCGCGAAAGACGGCTATCCCGTTAACCCTCTTCTTAAAGACCAGTACGAAGTAACATACGGAGATTGGCCGAAGGAATATAACGAAATCGTTCTTGTTCTTGACAAAAACAACGAACTTGACGACGTTACACTCTATTCTTTAGGTCTCCTTTCAGCCGACGACATTGATAATCTTGCAAACGCGGCGTTAAACGGCGCTGCCTTAAACGAAAAAGAAACTGTCAAGTGGTCGTACGAAGATATCTGCAACAGAACTTATAAAGCAGTACTCAACGCAGATTGCTTTAACTACGATGAAAATACAGGACTCTACTCTGATCTTCGCGCTACAGAGGCGGGAGTTAGATATTTATATAATAACGCCATTCCTCTCAAAGTCACAGGTATCATTAAACCCAGAGAAGATGCCGACACTACTATGCTCAAGGGCAGTATTTGCTACACAAACGCCCTCACAAAATATTTGATTGAAAAATCAGAAAGCTCTCCTATTGTTAACGCGCAGCTTAGCAACCCCAATACAGACGTTATAACGGGACTTCCCTTCGATTCCTCAACAGGAAACCTCTCAGATGCAGAAAAAGAACAACTCTTCCGCGAATACATTTCTCAGCTTGACACCGCTTCAAAAGCTGCAAAATTTATTGAAATAAGCAGTATTCCGCCTGAAGAATTTTTGGCCCAGCAAATAGCTGCTACCCTATCTACCCTTACAAGAGCAGATATTGAAAAAGCAATCACACAAGCTATGAGCATGAATATGGGTGTGACCGAAGAAAAGATTGCAGAATCTCTCTCTGTTATGTCCGACGAAGAACTTAACGGTTATTTTACACTCATGTTGACAGAACAGCTAAAAGCAAAGTATGCTTCTGAAACTGCTGCAAAACTTTCAACTATGTCTCCCGAAGAATTGGCAACTGCTCTCGATATGTCTCTTGCGTCATACACAACAGAAATGTGTGCAAAATTCTATGATGAGACGATGAAGTTCTCAGAATCAACTTACGAAAACAATCTTATAAGTATGGGATATATGGATCTCAACTCCCCGTCGGCAATTAATCTTTATGCCTCCTCATTTGAAAACAAAGATCTTATAGTTGAATTCATCGACAAATACAACAAATCTACCGATGAACTTAAAAAGATCACTTATACGGATTACCTTGGTATAATGATGTCGTCAATCACTACAATACTCGACGCTATTACTTACGTGTTGATAGCATTTGTTGCGATTTCACTTATAGTTTCCTCGATTATGATCGGCGTTATTACACTCATCTCCGTTCAGGAAAGAACGAAAGAGATCGGCATTCTTCGCGCTATCGGCGCTTCAAAGAAGGATGTTTCGGGATTGTTCAATGCAGAGACCGTAATTGTCGGATTTACGTCAGGATTACTCGGTATTTTGGTAACCTATCTGCTTTGTATTCCCATCAACATTATTCTTAATCACCTAACGGGTATTGCAAACCTCAAAGCCATACTTCCTATCAATGCAGCAATTATTCTTATTTTGATAAGTGTTTGCTTGACGCTTATCTCGGGTATTATCCCCTCAAGAAGCGCAGCAAAGAAAGATCCCGTCGTTGCATTAAGAACAGAATAAAAATTACAACACAAAAACCACCCTATATGATTTTATATATATCGGGTGGTTTTCTTTTATTTTATTTTTATACACTTGCCAAGAGCAAACGAATAGATAATTATACTGTCTATCTCTTTTCCAAACAGTATCTTACAAGCCTCTGCATAATAAGTTAACTGCATCTTATGACGTTCTATCAATATCTTTTCTGCATTTCCGCTCTCTATGTCCTTATCATTAAACCAGTCGGTCTTGTAATCGACTAAAACGTATTTACCGTCATTATCAACAAACAACAAGTCGATAACACCCTGCACCAATACGCTTTCATTCTGAAGCACATTCTTCATATCGGCATCTTGGGTAAACTTCACCGCGGGAAGTTTAATGTTAAACCTTCTTTCGCGCCAAATGTTTTTAGCTTTCTTTAAAGAGCTGTAAAGATCGTTTTCAAAGAACTTCTTAATGCTGCAAACATTTACCAAAGATGCATTTCTCTTGTCAATAAAGCCTTTTTCAAACAACCTTTCGAGTTCTTTTTCAACACCGTTCTTTTCTACGTTTTCAAAATCACAAAACTGCATAAAAACGTGGTTTGCAGTCCCCTTTTCTGCCCCTGTCGCCTTGTTTTCTTCATCGGACAAAAATTTCGGTTTTGAATACATTGAAGGAGCCGATGTTTCTATCTCCTTCGTATACTCATCAAGTACACCGGGGTAAAGCTTTGATACTGCAAGTTTTGAAGGTAATACGGTTAATTCCTTATACGGATATTCATACGAAAATTTCTCTTCAAGCTGTTTTTCGTACATATCTATTAACTGTTCGTTAAAGTTATATTCGTCTATCGTTTTTTCACTTTCCTCTTCATTTCGGCAAGGAGAAATATATTCAATTGAATATTCCTTGTAATCAGACTTCAGTATACCGTAAAGCAAAAGTTCGATTACATTTGAAACGTTGAGTAACGCATTATGCGATACCTTTGTTTCCTCAGAAGATATTCTTTCTATCACTTCCTTTGCTTTTTTTATGCACGAAGTAACTATCAGCCTCTTCTTCGCACGGGTCAAAGCAACGTACAACGCTCTTATCTCCTCGTCTGTATCGTCCTCTCTGATCGCTATTTCAGCGGCAATTCTGGGATACGTATTGTATTTACCGAACGAACTCTTGTCTCTTAACTTCAGCGTTAATCCGTAATCTTTATGAAGAATATAGCTGTTGCGTTCATCCATACGGTTAAACTTACACGACGTTCCGCTGAAAAACACCGTATTAAATTCAAGTCCCTTTGAATTATGCACGGTCATAATATTTACAACACCTTTTCCCTCGCTTGTCAAACGGGCACAAGGCAGATGTATTTGCTTTTCGATCATATCGTTCAAATACAAAATAAAATTGTAAAGGCCTTTAAAACTACCGTTTTCGAAACTTCTCGCATATTCATAAAGTAACAACAGGTTTGACTGTCTCTCGATATCTCTGTCCTTTTTCTTTCCCGAGAGAAGTTCCAAAATATGTGTTTCGTTATAAATATAGCGTACGAATTTATCAACCGGGCAACCTTCGGCATACTTTCTCCACTGTTTTAATTTTTCAAGAAAATATGCGCACTTTTTATCCTCGGTTTCTTTTTCGTATTTCTTTAGAGCATCGTATAAACTTCCCTGTCTTTCATATCGTCTTATCTTTGTTATATCGGTCATATCAAAACCAAAGATAGGACTTTTCAGTACTCCCGCAAGATATATATCTCGGCTGGGATTGTCAACTGCATTAAGCAAACAAAGCATCAAAAGAACGGCGTCATTCTCAAAGAAATCTTTGTCTACCTGATTAAAACTTTCAATACCTCGCTTTTTGAGCGCTTCTTCAAAAAATACGGAATTATTTCTGTATCTGAAAAGTATGGCGATATCAGAAGGTTCAGTTCCCTCTTTTATAAGCTTTTCTATCTCGTCTGCAACAAACTCAGCTTCCCTTACGTAACCCTTGACTTCTTCATCATCTTCCATAAAACAAAGTCTTACGTTATAGTCTTGCTCGTCTTCTGCATACAGTTTAGAACAAACAAGCCTGTCACCCTCGGTGTATGGAGCTTTTCCGCTGTTATTGTTAAACAACACCTCAAAAACTGCATTTGAAAAATCTATAACCGTTCTGTCGCTTCTGAAGTTATTTGACAAATATAATGTAACTCCGTCAGACGTAGGACACTCGTCTTCATCAGGCGAACATATAGGAAAATTGGTTCTGTAATTCGAAAACAGTTCAGGTTCAGAACCTCTGAAACCGTATATACTTTGCTTAATATCTCCTACCATAAATCGATTTGTAGGTGTACTTACAGCGCAAAATATCTTGTCCTGCAATTCGTTTACGTCCTGATATTCATCTATAAATATGTATTTATATTTTGCCTTTATACTTTGGGCAAGATCGGTTATCTCTTCGCAAGTATTATCCTTGTACAAAAGTTTAATAGCATAGTTCTCAAGGTCGTTATAATCGAGTAAACCCTTATCCTTTTTTTCCTTTTTGTACGTAAAGTCAAACACCTCAAGAAAACCGTACATATTTCTGCAAACTTCCGCAGTCTTTTTTAACTGTTCTTTAACGCTTTCTTCGGAAAATGAAAACAGTTTCGGCGCAAGTCTTATAGTGGTTGATTTCCATAAAGTTTCTCTTATCTTCTTAAAAGCATCAGTCTTTTCGTTTTGAAGTTCTTTTTTTACGTTTCCAAGCTTTGCTTTGGCTTGGTTGTTAAAACACGTATAAAGTTCATTATACATATTTTTTTCTAAAGTCTGCAATATTTCAAAACATATACGTCTGTCTGCTTCAAATGCCGGAAGATACGACTTTGCAAAAACTTCGTCAGACTCGAAATATGAACAAGCCGCATCATATTTATCCAAAAGGTCAGTATACGTTCTTCTTATATACTCTTTTATCTTCATTCCCCATTTTGTATCAAGAATGTTATCGTATATTTTCCCCTCAAGTTCATTCGCACACTTTTTCAAAAGATCAATTCCAACAGGATACGCCCTTAATCTGTTGTATATGTTGGAAAAAATATCCGGAAGCGAATCGTCTTTTTTTGCAGAAAGAAAATTCTCTGTAAAATCGGCAAAATCCGAAACCTTATCCAAATATAATCCGCCGTAAAAAGAATCTATAAGCTCATTTGACACATTGTTTTGTATAAGTCTTGCTTCAGTCTCATCTGCAATTCGTAAATTTGCCGAAAGACCTAAAACCTGAAAGTTACTCTTTACAAGATCGGCGCAAAATGAATGTATAGTACATATCTTAGCCTTACCCAATTTTAAAAGCTGATTTGACAGATGTTTGTTGGTAGGATCTGCCTTTAAAGCATCATATATAGCTGCCGAAATACGTTCCTTAAGCTCAGTTGCCGCCGCCTTTGTAAACGTTACGACAAGTAGTTCAGAAACGTCGGTAGGATTGTCGGAATCAGTAATAAGTTTTATTATTCTTTTTGTCAAAACCGCAGTTTTTCCCGAACCCGCAGCTGCCGATACAAGCATAGTATGATCACGCAAATCTATCGCTTTTTGCTGGGCAGGTGTCAACTTAAACTTACTGCTCATCTTCATCCTCCAATAAAACTTTTCTGCAAATGGGCTTCATCTTGCAAAATCTGCACGGAACGTCGTCTCCCTCTCTCATGGGTTCGGCGTTTACTTTTCCGGCTTTCATTTCTGTCGCTATCTTATTTAAAATACCGTCTATCTCACCCGAAAGCTGTCCAAACTCCTCGACCGTCCTTAAGTTAGCTGCCTTATTGAGTGTACCGTCCTTGTTTAATTTAACGGGAATATATCTTGATGCCAATTCACTGTCCATAGCCTTTAGCACTTCAATATCGTTAATTAACATACCTACTCTTTTTATCTCTTTGTCGGCTTTGATGTAAACGTTATCAATATCTTCCTCGTTTTCTATACTGACTTCGGGAGCTCTTGCCGAAAAATACAGTATTCCCGCAGGAAGTACCTCTCCCTCACACTTGATTTTTTCCTTAAATGTAGTATTTTTCGTATTCCAAATCGCAAAAAGATACAAAAGCATCTGCAAGTTTAATCCCTTTGCAATATCGTCAGGAGAAAACGTCTTCACTCCCGTCTTATAGTCAACAATTCTTACGTATACGTCCTTACCCTTTTTATACGTATCAACTCTGTCAACGACACCGCGCATATACAGTTTCGTACCGTCTTCAAGGACAATTTCATAAGGCTCAACACCCTCTTCTGATCCATGTTTTATCGGCAGCTCAAAAAAGCTCGGTACAAACTTACTCTGTTTAAATTCCGATAAAATATTACGCACAAGAAGCAAAGTAGTTCTCTTAAGTCTCTTGAAAAGCTGCATAAGTCTCGGACTGTTTTCCGGCATTCCCTGACACGTTGTCCTCATATACTCTTCAACTATCTCTTCTATAAGCCTTACGATCTCATCATCTTCAATGTCCGTATTAATACCGTCCTCGGTAGTTATTCTTGACATAAATCTCTCAAGAACGGCGTGAACGAACGTTCCTATATCATTACTTCTGAATATGGCAGTTTTCTTTTCTTTTAAATTCAAAATATATCTACAGTGATATTCAAACGAACACTTAACATAACTGTCAATACGCGACTGACTGGTAGAAATATCACCCTTATATATTTCTCTTGCCATATCTTCATCTATATCGGAAACTCCTGCTTCAAGAGGGGTATTGAAAGAATTTATTACATCGCTTAATTGCTCGTCCTTTTCAAAATAACGGCGCAAAGCAACTCCCAATTCCGTATTTTGATTTAACGCCCAATATTTTACGGCTATACTCTTTCCCTCAACCTTTTGCTCAAAAGGAATACTTGCATAATCAACTATTTTCTTGTCGTTCAACAGATAATTAACTCTTGAACCTGCAACAGACAAAGTGTTTGATGCACCGACAAGATCTGATTCCGAATACGTCAAAGTCAAACTCTCTCTTGCAGTTGACAAAGACTTATAAAACCAAAACAGTTCGTCTGCCACAAGATCATCACTTGACGGACTAAGCTCGACGTCAAGCGAGCTTAATATTCCCTTTTCGCTGTCGCTGAATATACAGTTTTCTTCTGATTTTTTTGGGAATACACCCTCATTTACACCAAGCAAATACACGTGAGATACGCTTCCTGTACGTATACTTGATGCACTTCCCAATATAACCTGATCAACGGTTGCGGGAATAGTTCCTATATCGGTTCTTCCCAAAACAAGCTTAAGCAATATTAAGTATCCCTCTCCGTCGATCTTCATGTCTCCTGCAATTTCTACTATAATATCCAGTGCATCTATAAGAATGTTCCACAACTGTACAAGTTCTTTTTCCTCGCTGAACAGTTCATTTTTTCTACATTCAGCTGCCTGTATTTCTATCTGTTCTTTTATTTGCAGTTTACATAAAAAATCATACAAAGCTTTTGTAACGTCTCTAACAGTTGTTCCGCCGATAGACTCAAAAAACTTTGTCAAAGGAGGAACTATTTTTTTACGAAGTTCGTTTGCCTTGTTTATAACATCGTAACCCTCTTCGGTTATCTGTTCAACGAACCCATCGGGATTCATATTCCAGTCAACATCGTCATACCAACGTCGACCGGTTATATTCCAAGCCGATGAATAGTTTTCGAGTATATCACATTCGTCGTAAGTTAAACCCGTTAAACCCGTCTTTATGTACGATATAACGTCGTTATATCTCCAATTCATATTTTTAATGGCAAACGCCGCAAGAATAAGCTTAAAAATAGGCTTAGTCGTTATATCAACTCTCCTCGACATATAAAAAGGTATGCTGTTATTTTCCAGCTCAGAGTCAATTATTCCCTCGTATGCGTTTATATCTCTTGCGATAATAAGTATGTCTTTATATCTTACTCCGTTTCTTACCTTCTTTATTATGTCGCATACAACAGCCTCACACTCTTCGAACTTATCGTGACAGCGAACCGTGTTTACGTGTGAATTGTCACCAACAAAACTATTCTTATCAACGTCGTGACGCCATAAATTCTCCGAAACGTATCTTATATCGTCATACATAAAAGAATACGTCTCTTTTAAATACACTTCGTTTACTTCTTTTGATAACTTGTTTGCAATCTTTTTAATATTCTTATAAGTTTTCTCCGTCGTCTTAAAAACGCCCGAAAGATTTTCAACATCAAAACAAAGCGAAAAAGTTGTATTTTTCGCCTGTGAACAAATCTCGTTTATGACACCGTACTGCTGAGGGGTAAAACCGTCAAACGAATCAAAATACACCTTTTTCCCCTCAAAAAAATTACTTTCCTTAAGTGTTTCGGCAAGTCTTGTCAATTCATCGGTCGGATCATTATACTCGTTGCTGAAAAAAGCTTGGTATGAACCGTATATAAAAGAAATATCGTGAAGTTTGTCACTTAATTCCCTATGGCTCTCACGTAATTTTTCTCCTACCTTTTCAAGCTTGGCAGGGGTTATGGAAAATTGTTTAAGTTCACTAACGGTCGAAAGCATAAGTTCAGCGAAACTAGTATTCTTTTCCTCTATATTAGAATAAGCCTTCAAAAATGGCGATACTTCACGAAGAACTCGCCACATTATAAGCAAACGTCCGCTTTCGTCTATATCGTTAAATGATAACCCACCTAAATTCCTGAATACATAATTTGCCAAACGACGAAAAGATAAAACTTCAACGTCAATTGAAGATACACCGCTTGATACATCCATTATCTCCCTTTCCGCCGACAATATCTGTTGGTCAGGTACAATAAGGATAGCTTTTTCTCCGCATTTCAGATCTTCTCTTATTTGATTGTAAATGTATGTGCTTTTTCCGCTGCCCGAGGGCCCGTACACAAGATTTATCATCACATTACCTCACTCGGAGTTTTTCGCATAATTTCTTGTCGGGTGTCACGTACGCCGACCAATTAGTTGAATATATTACAAGTCCCAACTTTGCTGAATTTATCTTTTTTATATTTTTTACAAGCGTATAATCAACTTCAACGTTCTCTCCGTCTGACATTTTTGAATGTGTTGCCGCTATAATTGCCGCCTGTGTAAAATCTATCTCTTTCGGCTCTTCTCCGTTACAAAGCATTATACAGTGAGAACCCGCCACGTTCTTTGCGTGGAACCAATAATCAAGCTTCGACGCAGTCTTAAATGTAAGCATATCGTTCTGTATATTATTTCTTCCGCAAAGCACGGTATATCCATTTTCAGTCTTAAACTCAAAAGGATGCGTCTTTTGTATATTCTTTTGGTTCGTCTTTGACTTAACTCCATATCCCGATTCTCTTAATTCACGTCTTATTTCCTCAAGGTCATTTTCGCCTTCGGCTCTCGACAAAGAGTCAAGTACGGAGCTTATATAATTTAATTCGATCTCATCATTCTTTAACTGTTCAGTCAATACTTCTATTGCCTTTTTTGCCTTATTATATCTCTTATAATATCTTTGAGCATTTTGAGACGGAGTTAACTTTGAATCGAGAGTAATCGTTTTTAATGTAGGTTCATCTTCCGAATAATCGTATAATTCAACCTTAGTGTCTCCACGTTTTAACATATATATATTTGCTGTAATTATATCGCCTAAATTCTTGTATTTTAAGTTTTCCTTTGCTTTTCTTATCTCGTCTTTGTGAATGGAAATCTTTTTCAATATCCTGTTTTCATTATTGGTCAGATATTTTAAAAGATCTGCACTTATCTGTCTTATGTGATTTATTCTCTCTTTTTTTACGTAGTATTCGTCTATAAGCTGACTGAAAGAATCGCATACTGCACCTTTATAAACACCCACAAACTGCATAATAGGCATAAAACTGAATTCCATAGGCTTGTCTTCAGTTTTAAGTAAAAATGGAGTGAACTGCTTATTCTTTATATTTGTAACTAAAGAATTAAAACTGTCCCACAAAACGTCAAAAGTACAATCGGATAACAAGGCATCAGCACTTCCCGCACATCTGTATGCAACCTCTCCCGAAACGAGAAGCGATATTCCCATATAGTTGTCGGTTATAAACCTTGAAATAAGCCTTTCCTTATCCGAAGAAATATACAACTTTTTAAATTCTTCTATATCAGTATTGATAGGATCTGACTTTTCCTGTTTCGGAGGATACTCGTACAGCATTCCCGGCAAGATCTGTCTCTTACTGCTTGTCGTGAAGTCGACAGGCTTTATCGCGCCTATTATCTTTTTGTCACCATCGCAAAAAATAATGTTGCTGTATTTGCCCATTATCTCGACCATTATATAACGTGTGCACAAAAAGCCCATCTCGTCTCGGCATTCAATATTTATCTCTATAAGCCTTTCAAATCCATACTGCTCGATAGATACAATTCTTCCGCCGGACAAATGCTTTCTTAAAAGCATACAAAACATTGGCGCTGATATGGGATTTTCCTTGTTTACAGACGTAATATTAATTCTCGGACTGTTGGCGCCCGACGAAAGTGACAACCTTACGTTTTCCCTTTCGGCTCTTAACGTAAAAACTATCTCTTCTTTTTCGGGCTGTTGTATCTTGTCTACTCTGGCACCCTTTAATTTGTTATTCAATTCATTTGCCAAAGCGGCAACCATTCCCGCATCAAAAGCCATTTTGTATCTTCTCCTAAAACTATTTTTTACCCTTTTATTTTACCACTTTACCTACAATAAGTCAACAAAATAATAATGTCCCAACCGAAATGAATGATCTCGGTTAGGACACTATCATCTTGTTCAAATTAATACTGTATCTTTACAGAATTAGTTAGAACCCTTCATATCGTTCTCGTACTTTTCGATCATCTTTTTAGATGTGACACCCATACGACCTTTTGCTCGCGCATTGAGTTTTTTTAGCCATTTTTCCGTGTTTTTGCCCGTAAATATCTTGATTTCCAGTTTCGCTGTATCATCTTCTATTAATGTTACAAAGATTTTATCAATATACTGAGCAACGAAATCGTTAGTAATCAAACCGCTACTAGCATCCTTTATTGCTGCCTCTAAACCAAGACTAACCTCGCGCATATGCTTCTGATATTCTTCTTGGGTAAACATTTGTGTTTCTAGATCAGCAATAATAGCAGTTGCTTCACTGATTTCATGATCGCACTTGTCTGTCATCGACTTAAAATTAGCATTTGTAATACTACCTGTTGTAACAAGCTCGAGTAGCTTGTTCTTCTTTTGCTCTCCAAGTTCAATTATGCGTCTCTGTTCAGCTATCTGTTTTGAGGTTTCGTCGTCATTCTCCAAAGACTTGAACATTTCGTAGTAGGTTTCAAGCAATGCTTCTACGTCTACTCTGGTTTCTCCAAATACCTCGAACAGAATAGGTTTTATCTCATCTTCATATATGGGGAAAGAAGGACAAGCATCTGCTCCATTGTTTATTTTGTTTGAGCAAACCCATTTTGAGTTGACTGTGCCATCTTTACTTTTAGATTCTCTACGATAATATGGGGCACCACAATGTGTACAGAACAATTTGCCGGTTAGCAGGTTGGCATGGTTGCATATACCTTGGCGGTTCTTTACGTCATCGCTTCTACGACGTAAAATCTCATTAGCCTTGTCCCACAATTCTTCGGATACAAGGGCGGGAACGATTTCACCGGTTTCATCCTTAAACATAACCCATTCTTCAGGGGGAAGGAATTTCTGTTTCTTGGTGAACATATCAACGATACGAACCTTATTACCTACATAGTAGCCCTTGTATTTGGGGTTAGAAATAATTCCCGACATCGTGGTGTGAGCAATTTTATTACCATTATAATTACGATAACCCTGATCATAGAAAAGAGTCTCAAGCTGCTTCATACTATACTCACCAGTAGCATAAAGTCTAAACAAGTCGCGAACCATAGGCGCCTGAGTTTCATCTATGATTAGTCGCTTACCATCTTTTATATAACCAAAGATACGACTGTTACCAAGAACAACCCCCGACTTGATGGCCTGCTGATGACCGAACTTTACACGGGATGAAAGCTTACGAAGCTCGTCCTGTGCGATAGAGGACATGATAGTAAGTCTAAGCTCAGCATCTTCATCGAGAGTATTAATGTTATCGTTCTGAAAGAAAACACCAACCCCTAAACCAAGAAGCTCTCTGGTATATTGAAGAGAGTCTAAAGTATTACGAGCAAAACGAGAAATTTCTTTAGTGATGATAAGATCAAACATATCGTCCTTGGCATCAGAAATCATTTCGTTAAAGTGCTTTCTCTTTTTTGTAGAAATGCCGGAAAGACCTTCGTCTATGTAACCGGGTACGAAGGTCCAAGCTTTGTTTTTCTTAATGAAGTTTTCATAGTATGCTATCTGGTTGTCAAGCGAGTTTAACTGCTCGTCCGTATCCGAAGAAACACGGGCATAGTAAGTTACT